>JAKOWB010000012.1 GCA_029781795.1 Pseudomonadota bacterium
CCTGGCTGATCACCATCGCCCGCAACCGGGCGCTGGACCTGCGCCGGCGCGAGCGGCCGTCGAGCTCGCTCGACGAGGTGCCCGAGATCGCCGACATGAAGGACGAGACGCTCGACGCGCTGGCCCTGGCCGTGCAGGCGAGCGATGCGCGGCGGCTCAGGGCCTGCATCGAGCAGCTCGACGAGGAACCGAAGCGCTGCCTGCTGCTGGCCTTCTGGCAGGGCCTGACGCACGAGGAACTGGCCAGACGGCTGGAACGTCCGCTCGGCACCATCAAGTCCTGGGTGCGGCGCAGCCTGATGCGGCTGAAGGACTGCCTGGCGACATGAGCGACGGGCCCGCGATCCCGCCGGAGGATTGGGAAGCGCTCGCCGCCGAGTTCGCGCTGGGCGTGCTGGGCGGCCGCGCGCTGGACGACGCCGAGCGGCTGGAGGCACACGAGCCCGACTTCCGCCGTCTGGTGGAGGCCTGGCGCCGGCGCCTCGCACCGCTGGCCCTGGCGGTGCAGCCGGTCGCCCCGCCGGCCGCGCTCTGGTCGCTGATCGAGGCACGCCTGCCGGGCGGCCGCGCCGACGAGGCGCCGGGCCTGGTGCAGCAGCTCGCGCGCCGCGTGAAGATCTGGCGCATGGCCAGCGCCGTGCTGGCACTCGCCGCCATGGTGCTCGCCGTGCTGGTCGCCGTGCCGACGCTGCTGCACCCGCCGGCGCCGGAACGCTTCGTCGCGGTGCTGGGCGAGGGCAAGCAGAACCCGCAGTTCCTGGTCACCGTCGACCTGCGCCGGCAGGTGGTCTCGATCGTGCCGGTGGCGGAGATCGGCGCGCCGACCGGCGACTTCGAACTCTGGCTGGTCAAGGGCGACCAGGCGCCGAAGTCCCTGGGGCTGATCTCGGCCAGCGGCGGCCAGCAGCTCAGGGTCGGCGCGGTGGCGGAGCCTGCGGCCCTGAAGGGCGGCCTGCTGGCGATCAGCCTGGAGCCCAGGGGCGGCTCGCCGACCGGCGCCCCGACCGGCCCGGTCATCTATACCGG
>JAKOWB010000024.1 GCA_029781795.1 Pseudomonadota bacterium
ATGGGCAGGCTCGTCCCCGTGCGATCTCGTCTTCGCTCAGCCAGCACGCCTCCTGCCGGCTGTTCTGCCAACCCCAGGTGTGCCGGAATAAGTAGGCCATGGTCAACAGCAGGGTGTCGGACTGCACGTCCGCCGTCAGGTCGGTCCAGCCGCCGGGTACGAGGAAGTAATTGGCCGTGGGCATGCCGAAACCGGACACAAAAGCGGGCGTAGTCTGCTCCGGCATGCTGTCCTGTTCGGGCGAACGCAGGTGGGGAAGATAGGCGGTCTGCCCCGGCGCATGTGCATGCCGTTCCAGCACACCCAGTTCCTCGGCGAGGGAGAGGGCCTGCTGCAGGCTGCGGCTGGAGAGACCGGTTCCCAGGTCCCGGCGCCTGCTCCCTTCCCGCCGCCCGGTCTGGAAGTCGAGCCAGGTGAGGCGGATGGGATGGGTGAAGTTCTGGCGGCCCCAGGTCCACTTGATGACATACTCCGTGACCTTGAGAACGCCCAGGACGCGCGTGCGCCCGAGTTCGGCCCGGATCTGCTGCCAGAGGCCAAACCAGGTGTTGGGCAACCGGTAGAAGTTGGCGTGGGGACGCCGAAAGCCGGAGAACGACATGCCGGCCTCCTTGACGAAGGGGGGCGAGGGGATGTGGCGCAGCCTTACGGCAGGCAGATGCGGTCGTGCGGCTGACCGACCGTGGCGACGAGTGGTGGCAGCGGGAGGAAGGAGCGGGTTAGGGTGGCAGAGTTTGCGGCATGGGTTTTCATGCTGCGGCAGCAGCCTCCGGGACGACGGAAACGAAACGGACCCAGTCGGCCTGCCACAGGAGATGCGCCGTGCCCAGGGGGCCGTTGCGGTGCTTGGCGACGATGAGGTCGGCCTGGCCCCAGCCCGGCGTCATCTTCTCCCGGTGGATGAAGAGGACGATGTCGGCGTGCTGCTCGAGGTCGCCGCTCTCCCGCAGGTCGGAGAGGGTGGGCCGGCGGTCGGGACGGCGCTCGACCTCGCGCGCGATCTGCGAGGCCGCCAGCACCGGTACTTTGAGCTCCTTGGCCAGGGCTTTGAGGGCCTTGGCGACCTCGCCCACCTCCTGATAGCGCTTCTGCCCGTTCTGCCCGGCCGTGGCCAGCTGCACATAGTCGAGGAGGATGAAGTCGAGACCGTGGGCCATCGCCAGGTGCAGCGCCCGCCGCCTGACCTCGGCTATGGCCAGCGCCGGACTGTCGTCGACCCAGATCGGCGCCTGGGAGATGCCGGCGGCGGCTCTCTGCAGGGCCGGCCAGGCGCCCTCCCCGACCCGCCGCCGGTTGAGATCGAGCAGGCTGGCGCCGGTGTGCGCCGCCAGCAGCCGCCGGTGCAGGGCGTCGGCCGACATCTCCAGCGAGAAGAAGAGGGTGCTCCGCCCCTGACGGGCGGCATGCGCGGCGAAGTTGAGAAGGAGGGCGGTCTTTCCCATGGCCGGGCGGGCGCCAAGCAGGATGAGGTCGCCCGGTTGGAAGCCACCCAGCAGCCGGTCGAGCTCGCCGTAGCCGGTGGTGAAGGGCGCCGGCGCCTCGCCGTTCACCGCAGCCTCCAGGCCGGTCATGACCTCGCGGCCGATCTCGGCGATGTGGCGGGGACCGGCGTTGCGGTTCTGCCGGTACAGGGTGAGGAGCTCGTGCTCGAGATCGGCGATGACGTCGCCGGTGGCCCGGGCGCCGTCGTACAGGTGGGTGATGTTGCGGCTGAGCACCTGGATCAGGTGGCGGGCCTGGGCAGCTTCAAGGACAAGGCGGGCGTAGGCCGGGGCGTGGACGGCGCTGGGCACGGCGTTGACGAGCCGGGCCAGGTAGGCGCCGCCGCCGACTTCGTCGAGCCGGCCGTCCTGTTCGAGCTGTGCTGCCAGGGTGAGGTAGTCGATCGGCTGCTGCCGGCGCTGCAGGGCAAGCATGGCTTCGTAGATGGCGCCGTGGGCGCGCCGGTAGAAGTGCTCGCCTGCCAGGTGGGTGGGCAGCTGCAGCAGGGCATCAGGGTCGATGAGGAGGCTGCCGAGCAGCGCCTCTTCGGCCTCGTTCTGCTGGGGCGGCAGAGGGATGCGGGAGGGTGTCGGACTCATGGCGGGTGTCTCCGTAGGGGTTCGGGCGACCGGGGATGTAACAGGGCCGGGGCGGTGTTACCGGGCGGTGTGACGCCCCCGGTCGCAGGTTGAGAAATCGGTTCACAGCCGGCAGAGCGAGAGCTCAAGAGTGTGTTCGCCTTCACGGGGCTCACAGGACGATGCCGAGCGCATCCATTTCGAAGGTCTCCTCTTCCTCGCCGCCGGCGAAAGCCTGCTCGTCACCGATGCCGCTGCGCATGGCCTCACGTACGGCCCCGGCTAGCCCTCCCGGCGGGGCCGCCCGCACCAGGGCGATCAGGGGGGCGTCACGGGCGGGCTTGAGTGTGAGCCGCAGGGTGACCACCAGGGTGCCGTCGGGCTTGACCAGGACGGCGCTCATCGCTGCCTCCGCTCCCACTGGTGCACGCCCCATTTCCACAGCCCCCGGACGTTGGCCGTGACCGGGTCTTCGGGCCAGTGCAGGGCCGCACCCTTGGCGCTGAGAGCCAGGTGCAGGCGCTGCCGGAGGAGGGCGGCGCCCCCACCGGTGGGGATGACGGCGCCGAAACGACGCACGCTCGGCCAGGTGCGCTCGACGACGGCCAGGATCTCGCCCAGCCAGATGTCGAGAGCGTCCCCGCTGGGTTGCAGCCGCCCGCTGCGCAGGTAGGCGTCGAGCTCGACCAGCTCCTGACCGTCGGAGGCAAGCAGGCTGAGCAGCCGCCGCACCCCGACCTTGTCGCCGCCCACGTACCGGGGCAGAGCGCGACCGCCCTGGATGGCGAAGAGGTCGAGGGTGTTCATGCCGATGTCGAGCACGGCTGCCTCCATCTGCCCGGCGCCTTTGCGGGCGTGCAGCTCGTCGTCGAACACCCAGTCGGTGTAGGCGCCGACCGGCTGCGCCAGGACCTGCAGGGAGTCGACGGTGAGGTCGTAGGCACGTTCGTCCACCCGGAAGTGGTGGCGGGCCTTGACCCGGCGCTTGAGCCCATCGAGCAGGTAGGCCGCCTGGTCCGCATCCTGCAGGGAGGCGACGGGCAGTCCGACAACCAGGGCGGCGCTGTGGGGGGTGTCGGGTGTGAGGATTTGCGCCAGGGCGGCATACCAGAGGGCCAGGCGCTCGGGCGAAACCAGCGAAGTGAAGTCGAGAGAGAAGAGGGGCGCACCCCACTGCCAGGCCTGGGCGCCGACGGCGAAGACATGCTCGTCGAAGGCGACGGCGGTCGGCCGCGCCTCGACCTTGAGGCCGATGCCGGCCAGGCCGAGGCTCTGCGGGCGGGTGACGATCGACGGCAGAGCGGCGATCCGGCCGTCGATG
>JAKOWB010000025.1 GCA_029781795.1 Pseudomonadota bacterium
TTCGGTTCGGCCCGGTCGGCGCCCAGCGCCGTGGCCAGATCGGCCAGCGCCTGGATGGCATCGCCCTCTGGTGTCGCCAGCTCCAGCACCTGCGTCGCCGGGTTCCACAGGCGGCTCGGCTTGCCCGGATAGGCGAAGAAGCCGACCGGCGCCTTGGCGCCCAGCAGGATCAGCGTGTCGAGGTCCTTCAGCGCCGCCACCGCCTGGTCGACGATGTAGGGCACGCGCGCCACCGGCACGCGGCCGGCGCCGCGCTGGATGCGGCCGGTCATGGTCGGCGCCAGCAGCTGCGCGCCGGTCGCGGCGGCGATGCGGCCGGCGATCTCCAGCGGCTCCGCCAGCAGGGCGCGGCCGCCGAGCAGCAGCGCGGTCCGTCCGCCGGCCTTCAGCAGCCTCGCCGCTGCCTCGATCTCCCGGGCGCCGACCGGGGTCGGCCCCTGTGGCGTGGCCGGCGGCGCGGTCAGCGGCCGCCCGGCGGTAACCGGGCTCCAGGCTGCGTCGGCCGGCAGGATCAGCGAGGCGATGCGCCCCGGCGCGCTCTGCGCCGCCGCGACCGCCGCCGCCGCGTCGGCCGCCAGCGCGTCGGCGTTGGGCGAGGTGCGCACCCAGTGGCAGAAGGGCCGCGCCGCGCCCTCGATGTCCGAGGTCAGCGGCGCGTCCAGCGCGCGGTGGAAGGTGGCATGGTCGCCGATGACGTTGACGATCGGCGACTGCGCGCGCCGCGCGTTGTGCAGGGCCGAGAGGCCGTTGGCCAGGCCCGGTCCCAGGTGCAGCAGCGTCGCCGCCGGGCGGCCCGTCATGCGGGCATAGCCGTCGGCCGCGCCGGTCACCGCGCCCTCGAAGAGGCCCAGGATGCAGCGCAGCCCCTCGGCCCGGTCCAGCGCGGCGACGAAGTGCATCTCCGAGGTGCCGGGGTTGGCGAAGCAGACCTCGATGCCGCTGGCCTGCAGCGAGCGGAGCAGGCTGTAGGCACCGTTGGTCGTGCCGTCGGCCAGGGTGGTCTCGGGCGCGGCGGCCGGGCGGGTGTCGGGCAAGGGTGGCTCCTGCGGAAGCGGTGGATGGCGGCAGCAGTCTAGGGGCCGACGGCCGGCGGGCAAGCGGCGGCGGCGGCGGGGCAGGCGTGCGTCAGGCGGGCGCGCGTCGCAGCGCGCGCCAGATCTTCTCCGCCGTCAGCGGCATGTCGAGGTGGTCCGGCCCCGCGGGCCCCAGCGCGTCGAGCACGGCGGCGACCACGGCGGGCGGCGCGCCGACCGCGCCGCTCTCGCCGGCGCCCTTGGCGCCCAGCGGATTGGTCGGCGTCGGCCAGGATTCGTCGTGCGCCACGTCGAAGCACGGCAGCTCGTCGGCGCGCGGCAGGGCATAGTCCAGCGGGCTGCCGGCCAGGAGCTGCCCGCTCCCGGCGTCGTAGCGCGCGTGCTCGAGCAGCGCCTGGCCGCTGCCCTGGGCCAGGCCGCCGTGCACCTGACCGGCGACGATCATGGGATTGACGACGCGGCCGACGTCGTCCAGCGCGGTCAGTCGCACGACGCGTGCCAGGCCGGTCTCGGGATCGACCTCCGCCTCGGCGACGTAGCAGCCGTTGGGGAAGCAGTAGGGTGCCTCGACCGTCTCGCTGGCGGCGATGGCGCCCGCCGCCGCCAGGTCGGCGAGGCGCAGCGAGCGATTGCGGCCGGCGACGACGACCAGGCCCTCGGCCAGGCGCAGCTCCTCGACCGGCGCCTCGAGCCGCGCGGCGGCCAGCGCCAGTAGCCTGGCGCGCAATGCCTTGCCGGCGGCCAGCACGGCCGAACCGCCGAGGTGCAGCGAGCGCGAGCCATAGGTGCCGCCGCCGCCGGCTACGCGCCGCGTGTCGCCCTGCACCACCGCGATGGCGGCGGGATCGAGGCCGAGCTGCTCGGCGAGGATCTGCGCGTAGCTGGTGGCCAGGCCCTGGCCGATGCCCTGCGTGCCGCTGGCCAGGGTCACGCCGCCATCGGCTTCGAGCGTCGCCGTCGCGGTCTCCGCCGGGTCGATGCCGCTGGTGGTGTCGATGTGGCAGGCCAGGCCCCGGCCGCGCAGCAGCCCGCGCGCCGCGCTCGCCGCCCGGCGGCGCGGGAAGCCGGCCCAGTCGGCTCGCGCCAGCGCGCGCTCCAGCAGCGCCGGGAAGTCGCCGGAATCGTAGGTCCAGCCGGCGGCGTTGCGATAGGGCAGCTGCGCCGGGCGGATCAGGTTGCGCCGCCGGATCTCGGCGGCGTCGAGGCCGAGGCGCCGCGCCGCGACGTCGAGCAGGCGCTCCAGCCGGTGGATCGCCTCGGGCCGGCCGGCGCCACGGTAGGGGCCGGTCGGCACCGTGTTGGTCAGCACCGCCTTGACGCTGAGGTGCAGCGCCGGGACGTGATAGACGCCGCAGAGAATCCGGTGTCCCGTGGTGGTGGCGATGGGCAGGCCGAAGGGCGAGAGGTAGGCGCCCATGTTGGCCAGCACCCGCGACTGGTAGGCCAGGATGCGGCCCTCGGCATCGAGCGCCAGCGCCACCTCGGCCTCGTGGTCGCGCCCTTGCGTGTCGGCCAGGAAGGCCTCGCCGCGCTCGCCCTGCCAGCGCACCGGCCGGCCGAGGGCGCGGGCGGCGAAGAGCAGCAGCAGGTCCTCGCGGTAGGGCACGATCTTGGCGCCGAAGCCGCCGCCGACGTCGCCGGTCACCAGGTCCAGCGCCTCGGCGGGAAGGTTCAGCGCCTGCGCCAGAAGCTGGCGCGAGAGGTGCGTCGCCTGGCTGCTGCAGAAAAGCGTCAGCTTGCCGCCCTCGCAGGTGGCGAGCGCGCTGCGCGGCTCCAGCGGGAAGACCACGACGCGGTTGTTGTCGACCGCCAGGCGGACGACATGCGGCGCGCCGGCCAGGATCGCCTCGACCGCCGCCCGGTCGCCGACCTCGTAGTGGCCGACCACGTTGCCCGGCGCCTTGTCGGAAAGCTGCGGTGCGTCCGGCCGCAGGGCGTCGCGGGCGCCGACGACGACGGGCAGGGGCTCGTAGTCCACGGCCACCGCCTCGGCGGCGTCGCGCGCCTGCGCGAGAGTCTCAGCCACGATCAGCGCCACCGGCTCGCCGACATGGCGGACCACGCCCTCGGCCACGCCGAGGCAGGGTGCCGCCGCCGGCAGGCCGTCCGGCCCGGCGAGACGGTTGAAGTAGGGGATGGCGCCGACCCCGGCGGCGGCGAGGTCGGCGGACGTGAAGACGGCCCGCACGCCGGGCAGCGCACGTGCCGCCGCGGTGTCGATGGCCAGGATCCGCGCGTGCGCGTGTGGCGAACGCAGCACGAGGGCGTGCAGCGCGCCCTGCACCCGCAGATCGTCGGCGAAGCGCCCCACCCCGGTCAGCAGGCGCTGGTCCTCCAGGCGGCGGACCGGCTGACCGATCCAGCGCGCCTCGCCGCCCGCCGCCATCAGCGCACGTAGAGCTCGAAGGGCGCGGCCTCGTCCCACGAGAAGCTGCCGTCGGCCTGGCGGATCAGCTCGGGGAAGTGGCCGGGGATGATGCGGTCGGCGCGCGACAGGATCTTGGCGATCGAGGCGGTGCCGCGCTCGATCGTGTCGAAGGCCATGTCGCAGCGCCGCGTCACCACCTCCTTGGCGTACTTGATGGAATCGCCGGCGACCACGACGCGTCCGTTGCGCGCCGATTCCAGCTCCAGCGCGTAGCAGCCCGGCGTGTGACCCGGCACGGGATACCAGCCGATGCGGTTGTTCAGCGCGCCCTCGCCCTGGATCAGCTCCAGGTCGTGCTTCTCGAGCTGCGCATGGATGCCCCAGGGCATGAAGAGGTCCTTGGGGTGCGGCTTCTGCGCGTAGTCCCACTCCTCGCGCGAGACCAGCACCTTGGCCCGGGGGAAGAGATCGACGTTGTGGCAGTGGTCGAAATGCAGGTGCGACAGGAAGAGGATCTTGATGTCGCCGGGCTCCAGCCCCTCCTCCTTCAGCCGCTTGACCAGGCCGAGGCGCGAGACGTAGCCGCCGGTGTCGAACAGGATCGGGCCCTCGGCGCTGCGGATCAGCGTGACGTTGGCGATGCCGAGGAAGTCGTCCTTCAGGCGCAGCGAGTTGCCCTTCACCAGGATCCTGTAGTCGGGATAGCTCTCGCCGCTCATGGCGCGTCTCCTCTGGGTCAGGCGTCGGCCAGCGCCGCGGCCACATAGTCGGCCAGCGCCAGGGTGGAGGTGAGGCCCGGGCTCTCGATGCCGAAGAGCTGGACCAGGCCCTTGATGCCGTGCTCGGCCGGGCGGTCGATGCGGAAGTCGGCGGCGCCCTGGCCCAAGCGGCTGAGGCGCGGGCGGATGCCGGTATAGCCCGGCAGCAGCGCGCCGTCCGGCAGGTCCGGCCAGTAGTTGCGGATGGCGGGATAGAACAGCGCCGCGCGCGCCGGGTCGAGGTGATAGTCCAGGCTGTCGATCCACTCGACGTCGGGGCCGAAGCGCGCGTGCCCGGCGAGATCGAGCGTCACGTGCACGCCAAGCCCGCCGCCCTCCGGCACGGGATAGACCAGGTGGCGGAAAGGCGAGGCGCCGGACAGCACGAAATAGACGCCGCGGGCCAGCACGCGCGGCGGGACGAGTTGCGCGGGATAGCCCAGGAGACCCCGCGCCAGGTCCCAGGCACCGTGACCCGCGGCGTTGACCAGCAGCCGCGTCTTGAGGCGCAGCGGCGCCTCGCCGCCGGTCTCCAGCAGGAAGCCGCCGGCCTGGATCTCGCCGCGCAGCACCGGCGTGCGCAGCACGGTCAGGGCGCCCAGCGCCTCGGCCTCGCCCTGCAGCGCCAGCATCAGCGCGTGGCTGTCGACGATGCCGGTGGAGGGCGAGAAGAGGCCGCCGGTGGCGGTGAGGGCCGGCTCCAGCGCCGTGACCTCGGCGGGGTTCAGCACCCGCAGGTCGTGGACCCCGTTGATCTCGGCCTGCTGCTTGATCTTCGCCAGTGTGGCGAGCTGCGTCTGGGTCGTCGCAACGATCACCTTGCCGAGGCGCGCGTGCGGCACGCCGTGGCTGCGGCAGAAGTCATAGAGCGCCTCGCGGCCGGCGACGCAGAGCCGCGCCTTCAGGCTGCCGGTGTCGTAGTAGATGCCGGCGTGGATGACCTCGCTGTTGCGCGACGAGGTCTCCTCGCCGATGGCGCCGTTGCGCTCGAGCACCAGCACCTCGCGGCCGGCGAGCGCGAGCGCGCGCGCGATCCCCAGGCCCACGACTCCGGCGCCGACGACGACGCACTCGACCTCGTCCATCGCTTCTCCCCAGGCCGCCCCGGCCCTGACAAGCGGCAACGGAGACCCGGGCGCCGGAGGCGCCGCGTCACGCTGCGATGTTGTTCGCTGTCGGGCTCTTCGTCAGGCGGCTGTTTTTCTCTTCGTCCTGCTGACCTTGCGCGGCGCGACCGGCGCCTTCTCGCTGCGCTGAAGCGGGATCGGCGCCGGCATGGACCAGCCGCCGTGCGCCCGCTTGTAGGCCTCCAGCGCCGGCCAGATGTGGTCGACCGTCGCCTTCACCAGCTTGTGGCGATCGCCCGAACGCAGGGCGTCCAGGATCTCGCTGTGCTCGCCCTGCGAGCGCACCAGCATCTGCGGGTCGCCGATGGCATAGCAACGGATGCCCAGCGTCTCGACCCACAGTCGGTCGATCATCTCGGCCAGGCAGCGATTGCCACAGGCGGCGAAGATGGCGCGGTGGAATTCGTTGTTCAGCGTGCAGACACGCTGCAGCTCCTGCGCATGGATGGCGTCGTTGTGCGCGGCATGGATCTTCTCGATTCTCTCCAGCTGTGCCTTGGGCAGCGGCAGGGGAATCCGGCGCGCCGCCTCGGCCTGCAGCACGGCGCGCATCTCGTAGATCTGCTCGACCTCCTCGACCGAGAAGTCGCGCACGATGGCGCCCTTGTTCGGCCGGCGCGTCACCAGGCCGATGCGCTCCAGCTCGGCGAAGGCGGAGCGGATGACATGGCGCGACGCCTTGAAGCGGATGCTGAGTTCATCTTCGATCAGCCGCTCGCGCGGGCGCAGCCGGCCAAAGATGATCTGCTGCTTGATTTCGTTGACCAGGAAATCGATCTGCTTGTCGCCGGTCGTTGCCTTCGTCGTCATCCGGATATCCTGTTGTTCATCTGATCCAGGTGGCCTTTACGGCGGGTCGTCTCCCGCGGCAGCAGGAACATCTTCCGGAATTTATACGAATTTCACGCCGCGCCGTGAGCGTCCTTTCCTGTCCGGCGTCGCGATCAACGTAACAGCGACACTTGGGCGACACAATCCCCGACGAGATTGTTGACAATCTCGGCGGCGATATGGGTAATGTCTGCCGCCGGCGCGGAGCAGAACGCCGGACAGGAAGCCGGGGACAACCGAGCCCCGCCGCCAATCAGGCCTTGGGAAGGGAACGTCGGGACGATGCGTGGCGATGGTGCGCCTTCGGACTTCGTCGAAGCCAATGGCGCCAGGATTCGCTACAGCCTTTCCGGCGATCCGACCGCGCCGGTCGTACTCTTCTCCAACTCCCTCGCCACCTCGCTCGAGATGTGGGACCGCCAGGCGGCGGCCCTGGCCGGGCGCTACCGCGTGCTGCGCTACGACACGCGCGGCCACGGCCTCAGCGAGGCGACGCAGGGCCCCTACGACATCGAGCTGCTGGCGCGCGACGCGCGCGGCCTGCTGGACGCGCTGGGCATCGGGCATGCGGTCCTCGTCGGCCTGTCGCTCGGCGGCATGATCGCCCAGGTCGCCGGCGCGACCTGGCCCGACCGCTTCCCGGCGCTGGTACTCTGCGACACCGCCATGGCGATGGATGCCAAGGTCTGGCAGCAGCGCATCGACCTGGTAACGCGGGAGGGCATCGCCCCCGTGGTCGAGCCCTCGCTCGGCCGCTGGTTCACGCCGGCCTTCGCCGCCGCCAATCCCGCGGTGATCGAGGAGATGCGCGGCATCATCCGGCAGACCTCGGTCGCCGGATTCCTCGGCTGCGCCGCCGCGATCCGCGACATGGACCTGAAGCCGACGACGGCGACGATCCGCCAGCCGACGCTGGTGCTCTGCGGCGCCGACGATCCCTCGACCCCGCCGGCCGAGGCGCGCGCCATCCAGGCGGCGATCCCCGGCGCGGCGCTGGAACTCATCGCCGAGGCGGCGCACCTGCCGAATGTGCAGCAGCCGGCGGTGTTCAACGAGCTGCTTGGAGGATTCCTCGCGCGCCACGCGGCGGCCTAGCCGGCGGCAAGCGCGGAAGTGGGGCGATCCCGGGGGACCGCCCGGACAACCTGAGAAGACTTAAATCGGGAGGAGTGACAGTCATGAGCGCCGATCTGGACTTCAAAGACCGCAAGAAAATCCTGTTCGAGGCCCTGGAGTACGCCAAGTTCAGCCGGCGCTCCTTCCTCGCCGGCGCCGCCGCGCTGGGCGCGGGCGCCTCGGCCCTCGGCGGTGTCGCCGGCTTCGCCGACGCCTCCGAGATCCAGGTGGCCGATGCCGGCAAGAAGGTGCGCGTCGGCATCCCGCTGAACTACGGCCCCTTCAACCAGCCCTGGCGCCGCGGCTGCTGGCAGCTGGTGAAGACCGTGCTGGACATGGGCGGCGAGCCGGTGACGGTGCGCGGCGAGCCCAGCAAGCAGAGCGAGCAGGACGCCGAGCGCGCGCTGCTCGACCGCGACATCGACGTGCTCTGCCTCGGCATCTACTCGCAGGAGTCGGAGACCGCCTTCATCGTCGACGAGGCGAAGTCGCGCGGCATCAAGACCATCGGTTTCGCCGTGCCGGTCAAGGAGTCGCCGGCGGTGGTCGAGGACTCCTTCGCCACCGGCATCACCATGGGCTACTACGTGCAGAACCGCCTGCAGCGCCAGGGCTCGATCGTGCAGACCGCCGAGGACAAGGGCTTCTACACGCCCTTCGACATGGAGGCCGACACGGTCGACATGATGACCAAGTACGAGTCGCGCATGAAGATGCTGCCCTTCCTGCCGGGCTCGGTCTCGACCCAGGACCAGATCTCCAAGGGTCGCGAGAACGCGCTGGCGCTGTTCGAGGCCAACCCGCAGCCGGGCTCGGTCAACGCCTTCATCTCCTGGTGGTGGCCGCTGACCCTCGGCGCCGGCCAGGCGCAGGCGCAGATGGGCCGCGACGACGTGCTGCTGTTCAACCACTACTTCTCCGACCAGCTGCTGCAGGCGATGGTCAACAAGCAGGTGAAGATCGAGTTCTCCACCGACGTCCCCTGGCACCTGATCGGCCAGAAGACGGGCGAGCTGGCCATGGCCCTGGGCCGCGGCGAGAAGGTCGACCCCTACATCTACCACGTGCCGGTCACGGCCATCGTGGCGGAAGAGGCGGAGAAGGCCCTCGCCGACGTGCAGGCGATGGACGCCCAGGCCATCGCGCTGCTCAAGGAGTACGGCGGCTGATGCAAGGCTGACCGAGGGGGGACCCGCCGGGCCGCGTGCCGGGCGGGTCCCTTTCGCCGTTTCGCCCGCAGCCGAGAGGAACCCCATGCCAGTCGTACAGGTTCACCTGAAGGCCGGCCGCACGCTGGAGCAGAAGCGCCAGCTGGTCGAGCGCATCACCAACACCCTGGTCGAGGTCTGCGGCTCCGCCCCGGACCGCGTGCACGTGATCATCGACGAGGTGCCGGAAGAGAGCTGGGGGCGCGGCGGGCGCCTCCTGAGCGAGCAGTAGAGCAGAGGAACTTTCAGGCCATGAGCGGACGGTTGCAGGGCAAGCGCATCATCCTCACCGGCGGTGTCGCCAACATCGGCAAGGAGGCGGCCAAGGCCTTCGTGCGCGAGGGCGCCAGGGTGGTGATCGGCGACCTGAACGAGAAGGCCGGCGCGGCGGTGGCGGCCGAGCTCGGCCAGGCAGCGCACTTCATCGCCGTCGACGTGACGAAGGAAGAGAGTGTCCGCAACCTGATCGAAAAGGGCGCCGCCTGGCTCGGCGGCCTCGACGTGCTGGTGCAGAACGCCGGCTTGCAGCACTCGGGCAAGGTCACCGACTTCGATGCCGCCCGCTGGGACGCGCTCTTCGCCGTCAACGCGCGCGCGCACTTCTTCGGCGCCAAGCATGCCGTGCCGCACCTGCGCAAGGCGGGCAAGGGCTCGATCGTCAACACCGCCTCGCTGGCGGGCCAGCGCGGCGGGCCGGGGATGACGGCCTATTCCGCCTCCAAGGGCGCGGTCATCGCCTTCGGCACGGCGCTGGCGATGGAGCTGGCGCGCGACAACATCCGCGTCAACACCATCTGCCCGGGCTGGGTCGACACCCCCTTCAACCAGCCGGCCATCGACTTCATGGGCGGGCGCGGCACGCAGGAAGAGGTGGTGCGCCAGATCGTGCCGCTGGGCCGCCAGGCCGTGCCGACCGAGATCGCGCCGCTGTTTGTCTATCTCGCCTCGGACGAGTCATCCTACATGACCGCGCAGGCGCTGACGGTGGACGGCGGCGTCTACAACTGAACCAGGGAACGCGGGACCCCGAGGGACCGAGCGGAGAGAGGTTTTCGATGGCCAATGCCAGCACGGCGGCGCAGGCGGCGCCGGCCAGTTCCGCGAGCCAGTCGGCGCGCAAGGAGTCCCTCCTGGTGCGCTTCCTGCGGCGCTGGGGAACCATCATCGTCATCATCCTGACGGGCATCGGCTTCTCGATCGCCTCGCCCTACTTCCCGACGCTGTCGAACCTGAACAACGTGCTGTTCTCGATGATGGTGAGCTGCCTGGTCTCCATGGGCCTCACCTGGGTGGTCATGGCCGGCTCCTTCGACCTCTCGGTCGGCCTGGTGGTGACCACGGCCTCGATCGTGACCGCCTTCCTGATCCCCGAGGTCGGGCCCTGGCTCGGCATCGTCGGCGCGCTGCTGGCGGCCTGCCTGATCGGCCTGATCAACGGCCTGCTGGTCACCTATGGCCGGCTGTCGGGCATCGTGGTGACGCTCGGCATCATGTTCGTGCTGGGCGGCATCAACATCTTCCTGACCGGCGGCTACCAGGTGGCCGTGGCCTATGACGAGAGCGCCTTCCTCTTCATCGGCCAGGGCAAGATCGGCGGCATGGCCTTCCCGATCCTGATCCTGGCGCTGGTCTTCGTCTGGGCCCACATCGTGGCGACCAAGACCCGGACCGGCCACTACATCACCGCGGTCGGCGACAACCCCGTGGCGGCCTTCTATTCCGGCGTCACGGTCTACCGCTGGGTCATCGTCTCCTTCGTGCTGGCCTCGCTCTTCTCCGGCATCGGCGGGGTGATCCTCACCTCCGTCTCCTCCTCGGCGCAGCCGGTCGGTGGCCAGGGCTATCTGCTGGAGGCCTTCGCCGCGGTCTTCCTCGGCGCCACGGTGCTGGGCAAGGGCAAGCCGCACATCCTCGGCACGCTGCTCGGCGTCTTCTTCATCTACATGGTGAACAGCGGCATGAACATGGTGGGCTTCCCCTCGGCCGCCCGCCAGCTCTTCGCCGGCCTGGTGCTCATCATCGCGGTCGGCGCCAACGCGCTGCTGAACCGCGAAGAGATCCACCTGAAGTTCATCTGAGGAACCGGCCATGGCAGACGACGACGTCCTGGTCGACCTCAAGGGGATCGAGAAGGAGTTCACCGGCAACAAGGCCCTGAAGGGCGTGTCGCTGGCCTTCCGCCGCGGCGAGGTGCACGGCCTGCTGGGCGAGAACGGCGCCGGCAAGTCGACGCTGATCAAGATCCTGACCGGCGTCTATTCGCCCACGGCGGGGCAGATCCTGCTGGAGGGCCGGCCGGTCCACATCCACAGCCCGCTGGATGCCCGGCGCCTCGGCCTCGGCGCGGTCTACCAGGATGCCGAGCTGGTCGGCGGCTTCACCGTCGGCCAGAACATCCTGCTGGGCAACGAGCCGGGCCGCGGCTTCATCAGCAACCGCGAGATCCATCGCCGCGCCAAGGCCAGCCTGGACGAGATCGGCATCGACCTCGATGTCGAGCGCCCGGCCGCCACCCTCTCGGCGGCGGAGATGCAGCTCGTCACCCTCGCCACGCTGTTCCACCGCCGCTACAAGCTGATCGTGCTGGACGAGCCGACGGCCCGCCTTTCGGCGACCGAGACCGAGCTGCTGTTCGCCATCATCCAGCGCTTCCGCTCGCAGGGCATCGCGATCGTCTACATCTCGCACCGGCTGAACGAGATCCGCCGCATCTGCGACCGCGCCACCATCCTGCGCGGCGGCCTGCTCTCGGCCACGCTGGAGCGCGACGAGATCACCGAGGACCGCGTCACCGAGCTGATGGTCGACCGCAGCCGCAGCGACCTGGAGACCTACAACCAGGGCCACAGCCGGCCCGAGGTGGTGCTGGCGGTCGAGGGGCTGACCACCGAGCGCCTGAAGCCGCTCTCCTTCACCGTGAAGGCCGGCGAGGTGCTGGGCATCACCGGCCCGGTCGGCGGCGGCATGGAGCAGGTGGAGCGCGTGCTGGGCGGCATCGCCCACCACGGCGGCACGGTCACGCTGAAGGGGCAGGTGGCGCGGCTGGATTCGCCGCCCGCCGCGCGCCGCGCCGGCGTCGCGCTGATCCCCGAGGACCGGCGCAAGCAGGCGCTCTTCCCCAACCTTTCGATCGCCGACAACGTCTGCCTGCCGGTGCTGCAGTCGCTGCGCCGCTTCGGCATGATCCTGCAGGGCAGGAAGACGGCCTATGCCGACGGCGTGATGGAGCGCCTTTCGGTCCGCCCGCGCCTGCCGGCCAACCAGGTGAAGTTCTTCTCCGGCGGCAACCAGCAGAAGGCGGTGATCGGCAAGTGGCTCAGCACCACGGCCAATCTCTACATCTTCGTGGAGCCGACCAGCGGCGTCGACGTCGGCGCGATCAAGGAGATCTACGACGTCATCCTGCACCTCGCCGGCTCCGGCGCGGCGGTGATCGTCATCTCCTCCTCGATCAAGGAGATCCTGGCGCTGAGCGAGCGCGTCATGGTGATCCACGACGGCGAGCTGGTGCACGAGGCGCCGAAGCAGGACTGCAGCTACGACCAGCTCCTGGCGCTGGCCATGCAGGGCCGCTCGCGCAAGGCCGCCTGACACCCGATCAATCCCCTAACGCAATCCCTGGAGGAAAGAGCATGAGCGAGATCACTGTCGAGCAGGCGCAGAAGGGCCTGGCCGCCGGCCTGGCCAAGGCGAAGGAGATCAAGTCCCCCTCGTCCATCGCCATCGTCGATTCCGGCCGCAACCTGCTGGCCTTCGCGCGCATGGACGGCGCGCTGCTGGCCTCCATCGAGATCAGCCAGCGCAAGGCCTATACCGCGCGCTCGCTGAACATGAAGACCGGCGACGTCATGGAGTACGTGCAGCCGGGCGCGCCGCTGTTCGGCATGAACACCGGCCACCAGCCGCCCTTCATCACCTTCGGCGGCGGCCAGCCGGTCAGCAGGGGCGGCAGCATCGTCGGCGCGGTCGGCGTCGCCGGCGGCATGGTGCCGGACGACGAGGCCATCGCCGCCGCCGTGGCCGCGGCCATCGAAGCGGCCTGACCAGACAGCTCCGCCGTCACCCTCGGGCTTGTCCCGAGGGTCCATTCCGCAACGCGCGCTGGTACTGCGATGGATGCGCGGGACAAGCCCGGGCATGACGGGGGAAGGGTTCGGGAAGCGCGCCCCAGCCCCCAATCAGAAGCCGTAGAGACGCGCCGGGTTGTCCACCAGGATGGCCCGGCGCGTTTCCACGTCCGGGACCCAGGTGGCGAGCTGGTCCAGCAGCACGCCGTCGTTCGGCATCGGCACCTTGAGCTGCACGTGCGGCCAGTCGGTGCCCCAGAGGCAGCGCTCGGGCGCGGCGGCGACCAGGGCGCGGGCGACCGCCACCACGTCGCCATAGGGCGCCGCCGTCTCGCCGGTGAAGCGCTCGCCGCCGGTCAGTTTCACCCAGGTGCGTCCGCCCCGCAGGAGGCGCAGCAGCGCCTGCATCCCGGGATGCCCCAGTCCGTGGCGCGCCGGCGCGTGGCCCATGTGCGCCAGCACCGAAGGCACGGCCAGCGCCGAGAGGCGCCGCTCCAGCTCCTCGAAGGTCGAGACGTCGAGCAGGAAGTCGAGGTGCCAGCCCAGCGGCGCGACGCGCTCGGCCAGGCGCTCGGCGTCGCTGAAGGGCACGCCGCCGGGGAAGACGAAGTTGAAGCGCGCGCCGCGCACCCCGGCCTGGTGCAGCCGTTCGATCAGCGCGTCGCTGGCCCCGGCGTCGATCACCGCGACGCCGCGCACGCCCGGCCCGGCGACGGCCAGGCTGTCCAGCAGCTTGCTGTTGTCGGTGCCATAGACGCTGGGCTGTACCAGCACGTGGCGCTGGTGACCCAGCGCCGCCATCAGCGCCCGGTAACTCTCCAGCGGCGCGTCGGGCGGCGTGTAGCTGCGCTCCTGCTGATAGGGATAGCGCCCGATCGGCCCGAAGAGGTGCATGTGGCTGT
This sequence comes from Pseudomonadota bacterium, assembly GCA_029781795.1. Lineage (GTDB taxonomy): Bacteria > Pseudomonadota > Alphaproteobacteria > Kiloniellales > JACOMY01 > JAKOWB01. Next base: position 13,412 of record JAKOWB010000025.1, read on the forward strand.
CGCAGGCCAGCGGCGGCAGGGCGAAGCCCGGGCGGCGCGGCGCCGGGTCGGGCGCCGCGCAGTAGGGCGCGATGCCGTCGGGCGGCAGGCTGCCGGTCGCCGGCTGGCTCATGCGGCGACCGCCTCCTCGAGTTCCAGCAGGTCCAGCACGTCGCGTACCGGCAGCTTCTCCTCGACGTCCAGCGCCTGCACCGCGGCGGTGTACATCACCATGTCCTTGGGGCAGGCGACGACGAAGAGGCCGGCCTCTTCCAGCGCCATGGCTTCCTTGATGCGGTTCTCGCTCGGGCGTTCCTTGACGCCCGTGTCGTCGCCCCAGATGCGCCCGCCGCCGGCGCCGCAGCAGAAGGAGTTGGCACGGTTGCGCGGCATCTCCTTCAGGCGATAGCCGGCCGCCTCGATCAGCCTGCGTGGCGCCTCGAAGCCGCCGTTGTAGCGGCCGAGGTAGCAGGGATCGTGATAGGTGACGACCTGGCCCGCGCCGGGCTTCAGCTTCAGCTTGCCGGCCTCGAGCAGCTCCAGCAGCAGGTCGGTGTGGTGCAGCACCTCGTACTGCCCGCCGAGCGCCGGGTACTCCTGGCGCAGCGCGTTGAGGCTGTGCGGGTCGGTGGTGACGATGCGCTTGAACTGGGCGCCGGCCAGCGCCTCGATGTTGCTGCGGGCCAGCATCTCGAAGAGGCCCTCCTCGCCGACGCGGCGCACGTCGTTGCCGCTGTTCTGCTCGGCCTCCATGAGTACGCCGAAGTCGACGCCGGCGGCCTTCAGCAGCTTGGCGAACTTCAGCGTCACGCGCAGCACGCGCGGATCGAAAGAGGCGTAGTCGCCGACGAACCAGAGCACGTCGACCGGCTCCTTGCGTGCGTCCTTCAGCTTGAAGCCCAGGTCCTTGCTCCAGCGCGCGCGCTGGCGCGGCGGCTTGCCCAGGGAGTTGCCGCCGCGCTGCAGGTTGGCCAGCGCGTCCTGCAGGGTGGGGCCGACCTTGGCCTCCTCGACCAGCTGGCGGCGCATCTCGACGATCTTCGGCACGTGCTCGATGTGCAGCGGGCAGACCTCCATGCAGGCGCGGCAGGTGGTGCAGGCCCAGAGCGTCTCCTCGGCGATCACGTTGCCGGCCAGCGGCCCGCCGGGGTCATCCGACATCAGGTGGTCGCGCAGGTCCATGATCAGCAGCTTGGGGCTCAGCGGCTGGCCGGCGGCATAGGCGGGGCAGGCGGCCTGGCAGCGCCCGCACTCGGTGCAGGAGAAGAGGTCGAGGCGCTGCTTCCAGGAGAAGTCGGCCAGGGTCAGCGGCGCCTCGGCGCTCTTCTCCGGCGCCATGGGCGCGGGCAGCCGGCCCTTCGGCCCGATGTTGCGGAAGAAGATGTTGAAGGCGGCGGTGAACATATGCCGGTGCTTGGAGCCGGGGATGTAGATCAGGAAGCCCAGCACCGCTGAGATGTGCGCCCAGAAGAAGACCTGCTCGGCCCGTGCGGCGCCTTCGCCGCTGATGCCGAGGGCGGCGAGCAGCCCGGCCAGCGCGTGGCTCACCGGGCGCCAGCCGCCGTCGTCCTGGCCGGCGGCGATGGCGCTGGCGAACTCCAGCAGCATGGAGAGCACCACGGCCAGGACCAGCAGGTAGATGAAGGTGGCGTCGCGTCCCTTGGAGCCGGCAAAGCGCCTGGGCTTCAGCACATAGCGCTGCCAGGCGGCCAGGCCCAGCGCGGCGACGATGACGAGGGCGAAGATCTCCTGCAGCAGCGCGATCCAGGTGCGCCCGCCGATCGGCTCCAGCGAGAAGCCGGGGAAGAGGCCGTGGCCGAAGGCCTGGACGATGGCGGTGAAGAGCACCAGGAAGCCGCTGAAGATCATCAGGTGCAGCACGCCGGAATAGCGGATCTGCAGCAGGCGGCGGTGCAGGCCGATGTTCGTGCCGACGCCGGCCAGCCGCTCCCAGGGCCGGTCCCAGCGCGCCTCGCGCGGCGCCTTGACCAGCGCGCGGACGATGCGGCGGGCACGCCAGCCGGCGGCCGCCAGCGCCGCCAGCATCAGCAGCAGCAGGACGAGCGAAGTGGACATGACTGGGCGGCCTCCCCCGGCCGGTGCGCCCTATTGGCGCAGGCGTTCGGCCACCGCCGGCAGCAGGTCGAAGAGATCGCAGGTGGTGCCGAAATGCGCGGCGCCGAAGATCGGCGCCTGGGCATCGCTGTTGACGGCGACGATCAGCTCGGCGCTGCCCATGCCCTCCAGGTGCTCGGGCGCGCCGGAGACGCCGACGGCGACGTAGAGCTTGGGCTTCACCTTGGTGCCGGACTTGCCGACCTGGCGCGCCTTCTCCAGCCAGCCGCTGTCGATGATCGGGCGGCTGCCGGCCAGCGCGGCGCCGAGCAGCTCGGCGACCTCGGCCGCCACCGGGATCTTGTCCTTGTCGCCGATGCCGCGGCCGACGCAGAGGATCTTGTCGGCCTGCGTCAGGTCGACGCCGCCGGCCTCGGGCTGCAGCTCGGCGACCACGGCGCAGCCGAGCGCGTCCAGCGCCGGCGGCTCGATGGCCTCGACGCTGCCGCCGCTGCCGGCGCGGCCGGCCTCCTCGCTCCAGCGGCCGGGCACCAGGGCGGCGACGGCGGGCAGCGCCGTCTCGGTCGCCGCCGTCAGCTTGCCGCCATAGACCTGGCTCGTCGCCTTCAGGCTTTCGCCCTCCAGCGACAGGGCGGTGGCATAGGCCACCAGCGCCGCCTGGCCGGCGGCGGCGGCGACCGGCGCCAGGTCCAGCCCGGCGGTGGTGTAGCCGCAGAGCGTCAGCGCCGGCCGGCGCGCCGCGACCACGCTCTTCAGCACCGCGGCCTGGGCGGCCGGGTTGTAGGGCGAGAGCGCCGGGTGCGCGACGGTCAGCACGCGGTCGGCGGCCTTGATCTCGGCGGCCAGCGGCGCCGGGTCGGCGGCGGCGACCAGCGCCTCCACCTGCCAGCCGGCGGCGTCGGCGAGCTGCCGCGCCGCGGCCAGCAGCTCGAAGCTGATCGGCAGCACGGCGCCGCCGCGCGATTCGATGGTGACCAGGATGACGGACATGGGGCTTCAGACCTTCAGCAGGCCGCGCTCGCGCAGCAAGGCGATGAACTGCTCGGCGACCGCCTCGGGCTCGCCTTCCCACAGCGTCGCGCCGCCGGTCTGCTCGGGCTTGGCGATCGCCGTCACCGTCGCCGCCGGGCCGGCCGCCGCGGCCTCCGGCGCGACGCTCTCCAGCGTCGCGCTCATCGCCTGGCGCAGCTTGCTGCCCGAGACGTAGCGCGGCGGCTGCGAGGCGGTCTGTATGCCGAGCACGGCGGGCAGTTGCAGCTTCAGCTTCACGGCATAGCCGCCGCTGTGCTCCTGCCGCACCTCGATGGCGTCGCCCGCGGCCTCGGCGCCGCCGACGGCGCTGACCTGCGGCCAGTCCAGCAGCGCGCCGAGCCAGGGGGCGAGCTGGCCCTGCAGGTCCTCCGGCGTCTGCACGCCGGTCAGCACCAGGTCGGCGCCCAGTTCCTTCACCGCGGCGGCGACCAGCGGCGCCACGGCATTGGCCGGCGCCAGCGGCGGCAGCTCGTTGGCGATCTTCACCGCGCGGTCGGCGCCGCGGGCGATGGCCGACTGCAGCATGCGGTCGACGCCCTCGCCGTCCAGCGCCAGGGCGGTGACGCTGGCGCCGGCGCGCTCCTTCAGCAGGATGGCCTCTTCCAGCGCATGATCGTCGAAATCGTTGAGCTTGATGCCGACCCACTCGCGGTCGATGTCGGTGCCTTCGGCGGCCACCTCCAGCTCTTCCGCGAGGTCGGGCACCAGCCGCAGCAGCACGGCGACGTGCATGTCTCTACCCCACTCCTCCAGCGGGCCGTGGCCTCGCTTCCGGCCCGCCCTTGGCGCGGCATGACGCAACATGTGGTCAATGCTGTCAATGAAAATGTCGACAATCTTGTGTGCCGCGCGGCGCCGTGGCACAGTCGCCGGCAAACGGGGGTGGGGCGTCCCATCCTGACGCAAGAAGCGCAGCAGCGGGAGGGATCGAGACGATGGCGAGCGTTCGCCGCACTCCAGACATGGCCGACGTGCTGATCATCGGTGCGGGGGCCTCCGGCTCCGTCGCCGCCAAGCACCTGGCCGAGAACGGCTTCAAGGTCGTCTGCCTGGAGCAGGGCCCCAAGGTCGACAACAGCGAGTTCTACGGCGACAAGCCGGAGTGGGAGCTGATGGCGCAGAAGCGCTGGCATCCCAACCCGAACGTGCGCGACCTGGAGAACGACTATCCGATCAACACCAGCGAATCGGACGTCAATCCGCTGCTGTACAACGCGGTCGGCGGCTCGACGATCCTCTATGCCGCCCACTGGCAGCGCTTCATGCCGTCGGACTTCCGCGTCAGGACGCTGGACGGCGTGGCCGACGACTGGCCCTTCACCTACGAGGACCTGGAGCCCTTCTACGACCAGATGGACGTCGAGATGGGCGTGTCCGGCCTGAACGGCGATCCGGCCTATCCGCCCGGCAAGGCGCCGCCGCTGCCGCCGCTGCCGATCGGCCGCATCGGCATGAAGGCGGCCGAGGGCATGAACAAGCTGGGCTGGCACTGGTGGCCGGCGCCCAACGCCATTCCCTCGCGGCCCTACGGCGGGCGCAACCAGTGCGTCCGGCGCGGCACCTGCCTGACCGGCTGCCCGGAGCGCGCCAAGGCCTCGACCGACCACACCCACTGGCCCAGCGCGCTGCAGCACGGTGCGACGCTGATCACCGGCGCGCGGGTGCGCGAGATCACGGTGAACGACGAGGGGCTGGCGACCGGCGCGGTCTACGTCGACCGCAACGGGCGCGAGCGGCGCCAGGCGGCCAAGGCGGTGATCGTCTGCGCCAACGGCGTCGGCACGCCGCGCCTGCTGCTGCTGTCGAAGTCGAACCGCTTCCCCGACGGCCTGGCGAATTCCTCCGGCCTGGTCGGCAAGAACCTGATGATGCACCCCTACGCGGCGGTCACCGGCTACTTCGACGAGCCGCTGGAATCCTGGCTCGGCCCCGCCGGGCAGTCGATCCACTCGATGCAGTGGTACGAGACCGACGCCAGCCGCGGCTTCGTGCGCGGCGCCAAGTGGAACGTCATGCCGGGCGGCGGCCCGCTGGGCATGCGCGCGGCCTATGGCGGCAAGCCGCTGGAGGAGGCCTGGGGCGCCAACCTGCACAAGAACACGCGCAAGGTCTTCGGCCGCACCTTCGAGTGGGGCATCATCGCCGAGGATCTGCCGGAGGAGAGCAACCAGGTGCTGCTCGATCCGACGCTGACCGACAGCGACGGCATCCCGGCGCCGAAGCTGATCTACAAGAACAGCGAGAACACCCACCGGCTGATCGAGTTCCACCTGGCCCGCGCCAAGGAGGCGATGCAGGCCGCCGGCGCGGTCGACATGTCGATCACGCCGCTGATGCGCGACTGCGGCTGGCACCTGATGGGCACGGCGCGCATGGGCAACGACCCCAGGGCCTCGGTGGTGAACCAGTGGGGCCAGGCGCACGACGTGCCGAATCTCTTCGTCTATGACGGCAGCGTCTTCGTCACCTCCTCGGGCTTCAATCCGACCGGCACGATCACCGCCATCGCGCTGCGCGCGGTCAAGCACCTGATCGCCAACCGCCAGAACCTGAAGGTGGCCGCCTGATGAGCACGCTGACCGAGCAGGATCGCGCCACCTTCGCCGCGATCGCCGACGTCCTGATTCCCGCGGCCGAGGGCATGCCCTCGGCCAGCCAGGTGGGCGTGCACCAGGCGGTGCTCGACCGCATCCTGGCGCTGCGCCCCGACCTGGTGGAGAACCTGACGCGGGGCCTGAGGAAGGCCGCCGGCCAGGACGCCAAGGCGGCCGCCAACCTGCTGAACAAGGAGGATGCGGCAGCGCTCTCGGCCATCGGGCTCGCCGCCTCGGCCGGCTATTACATGGATCCCGGCGTGCGCAAACTGATCGGCTATCCGGGGCAGGAGAGCCGCCCCGGCAACCCCGACGAGACGCCGGCCTATGTGACCAACGGCATGCTGAAGCAGGTCACCGACCGCGGCCCGATCTTCAAGCCGACGCCGAAGTCCTAGTTCCCTGTCCCTGCCGGGCGCCCCGCCAGCGGGGCGCCCGTCTTCTTCTCCGGGAGAGCCCCCTGCCATGACCGACTCCAAGCCCGCCGCGCCCAAGTCGCCGCGCCGCGGCGAAACCGTCGACGTCCTCATCGTCGGCGCCGGACCCTCCGGCGCCGTGGTCGCCCGCGACCTGGCCGCCAACGGCCTCTCCGTCGTCTCGCTGGAGCAGGGCCACTGGCCCGACGCCAACGACTTCCCCGGCCGCCGCAAGGAGTTCGAGCTGGTGGCGCAGAAGCGCTGGCACCCGAACCCCAACGTGCGCGACCTGGAGCGCGACTATCCGGTCGACACCAGCCAGTCCGACATCAACCCGCTGATGTACGCGGCGGTCGGCGGCAGCACGACGCTCTATGCCGGCCACTGGACGCCCTTCCTGCCGTCCGACTTCCGCGTCAAGACGCTGGACGGCATCGCCGACGACTGGCCCTTCACCTACGAGGACCTGCTGCCCTACCTGGAGGAGGTGGAGCGCGAGGTCGGCGTCTCAGGCCTGCCGGGCAACCCGGCCTATCCGCCGCAGAAGGCCTTCCCGACGCCGCCGCTGCCGATCGGCAAGGCTGGCCGCAAGGCGGTCGAGGGGCTGGACAAGCTGGGCTGGCACTGGTGGCCCGGCACCAACGCCATGCCCTCGGTCGCCTGGAACGGCCTCAACCCCTGCGCCCGGCGCGGCACCTGCATGACCGGCTGCCCCGAGGGCGCCAAGTCCACGGTCAACATCACCTACTGGCCGCACGCCATCCGCGCCGGCGCCAAGCTGATCACCGGCGCGCGCGTGCGCGAGATCACGGTGGACGAGCGCGGCCTGGCCACCGGCGCGGTCTACATCGACGCCAACGGGCGCGAGCACCGGCAGAACGCCCGCGTGGTGATCCTCTGCGCCAACGGCATCGGCACGCCGCGCCTGCTGCTGCTGTCGAAGTCCAAGCGCTTCCCCGACGGCCTCGCCAACTCCAGCGGCATGGTCGGCAAGCGCCTGATGATGCATCCCTTCTCGGCCGTGCTCGGCGTCTTCGAGGAGGAGCTGGACGGCTGGCGCGGGCCCTTCGGGCAGCTCGTCGAGTCCTTCCAGTTCTACGAGACCGACGAGAAGCGCGGCTTCATGCGCGGCGCCAAGTGGGGCGCCATGCCGGGCGGCGGGCCGCTCGGCGTCACCTCCTTCGTCGGCAGCCGCATCTTCGAGGAGAAGGGCGCGACGGTGGAGGACGTCTGGGGCGAGACGCTGCACAAGCTGGTGGACCGCCGCTTCAACCACTCGCTGGTCTACGGCATCATCGGCGAGGACCTGCCGGAGGAGAGCAACCAGGTGGTGCTCGACCCCAGCCTGACCGACAGCGACGGCATCCCCGCGCCGAAGCTGATCTACAAGGTCTCGCAGAACTCGCACGACATGCTGCGCTTCCACGTCGACCGCTGCCTGGAGGCGGTGAATGCCTCAGGCGCGAAGGAGACGGTGGTGGTGCACCAGGTGCGCGACACCGGCTGGCACCTGCTCGGCACCGCGCGCATGGGCGACGATCCCAGGACCTCGGTGGTGAACCAGTGGGGCCAGGCGCACGACGTGCCGAACCTCTACCTGATGGACGCCAGCACCTTCCCGACCTCGGGCGGCGTGAACCCCACCGCCACCATCATGTCGGTGGCGCTGCGCCAGGTGCGCCATCTCGTCGCCGAACGCCGCAACCAGGAGGCCGCGTGATGCGCCCGACCGACCAGGACCGCGCCACCTTCGCGGCGCTCGCCGACCGCCTGATCCCGGCCTGGGGCAAGATGCCGGCCGCCAGCGCCGTGAAGGTGCAGGGCGAGCTGCTCGACCTCGTGCTGCGCGTGCGACCGGACCTCGAGGAGGGCGTGGCGCGGGCGCTGAAGGCCTGTGCCGGCAAGGACGCCAGCCAGGCGATCAACGCCCTGCACGGCAGCGACGCCGAGGCCTTCGGCGCCCTCAGCCTCGCGGTCACCGGGGCCTACTACATGGCCGACGAGGTCTGGCAGAAGCTGGGCTATCCCGGCCAGGACGGCGCCACCTACGACCCGCACGCCACGCCGGACTACCTCATCGACGGCACGCTGGAGCGCGTGGTCCGGCGGGGCCCGCTCTACAAGCCGACGCCCAGGTAGGGCACGCGAGTCGGGCCGTCCGCCGCGCGCAATCCCTTCGCCGGCTTCAGGCGCCTGCGGCCTTGGCCCGTGCGTAGGCCAGGCTGGCCACGGCGAAGTCGCCGAGCGCGATGCCGCGGAAGAGGAAGGCCGAACGGCGGGCCGGGTCGAAGGCGGCGGCGAACTTGCCGGCCACCAGGCCGGTGATGTCGCCGGCGACCAGCGCCGGCGCCACCATCGGCTTGGCGCTGGCGGCCTCCTGCTCCAGGTCGTCGATGACGATGGGAGAGAAGAGGGAGAGGCTGGCCGGCTGCCAGGGCAGGCCGAGGTCGGTGATGGCGGCGAAGCAGCCGGGCTTCAGCCAGGCGGCGTCGAGAAAGGGCGCCAGCTCGTAGTTCAGCGTCACCGAGGAGACCACGAGGTCGGCGCCGGTCACCGCGTCGCGCGGGTCGTCGGTGATCCGCGCCGCCAGCCCCTTGGCGCTGGCCGCGGCGGCGAGCCGGTCCAGGTTCGCCCGGCCGCGGCCGAAGGCGCGCACCTCCTTGAGCGGGAAGAGCTCGGCGAAGGCCTCCAGGTGGCTGAGGGCCTGCACGCCGCTGCCGATGAAGGCGACGCTCCGCGAGGCCGGGTTGGCCAGGCGACGGGCGACCACGGCGCTGAGGCCGGCGGTGCGCGCCGCCGTCACCCAGTTGGCGCCCAGGGTCGCCAGCAGCATGCCGGTCTCGCTGTCGAGCAGCAGGATGGCGCCGTTGACCCCGGCAAGGCCGCGCGCCGCGTTGCGCGGGCTGACCATCACCGCCTTGACCACGATGACCGGCGGCTCGTCCGCGGCCGCCAGCGTCGTCATCATGTAGCGCCCGTCGCCTGGCAGAAGCGGCGACTTGGGCGCGGTCCAGAGGCGCCCCGCCGCCTTGGCCAGCAGCGCCTGCTCGATGGCGGCGACGACCTCGGCCGTGGTGATGCCGAGCGCCGCGAGCCGCTCGTCGGGCAGCGCCAGGAAGGTGTTCTCGGTCTGCATCCGTGGGTGC
>JAKOWB010000057.1 GCA_029781795.1 Pseudomonadota bacterium
GCTGCGCGAACTCGCCGAGCGGGCGAAGAGCGGCTCGCGGCAATAGAGGTCTCTTGTTGGCGTTCCTGGATTGCGGCCCCGGTGATTGGCTAGGCAGTCCATCGGTGTCTCCCAAAGGCATCCAGCTCTCATAGCTCGATGCCCGCTGCCCCGAGGGCCGCCGCTTCCCGGTGAAGCGCGCGGCCCTTTGCTTTTCATCCCCCTCCCCCAGGCCCGCCGGCCTTGCCGCGCAGGCCTTTGCATTCGGAGCAGAGCCTATGGCCCTTCCCCCACCGACTGGTCCCGAGGACGGGTGCACCGAGCTCGTCGACTTCATGGGCACGAAGTATCCCTTCAAGGTGGCGGTGCCGCCGCCCGGGCGCTTCGACCCGGCCAAGGCGCGGGCCGACACGGCGGCGCTGGTGTCGGGATCGCTGACGCCGATGCTGGAGCCCGGCACGCAGGCGGCGACGGTTAGTACAAGGGCGCTGGAAGAGCTCGCCCTCGGCATCCGCCCGGACCAGGTGCTGAAGGGCTGGCAGGCCGGCCTGCCGGAGCGTGGCGCGCCGCCGGCCAAGCCCGGCACGGCGGCGGGTCTGGCCGAGCGCATGGACGCCTGCATGACGCCGCTGCTGGAGGGCGTGCGCGCGGAGCTGACCCGCCAGGTAGCGGCGCAGCGCGGCCACGAGGACAAGCTGGCGGCGGTGGCCTGGCTGAACCAGGGGGCGCGGCTGGCGGCGCGCGCGCCGGGCGGGCTGGCCGAGGCCACGGCGAGCAAGCTCGGCCAGGCACTGGGCGATCCGGGGATGGGCAAGATCTTCCTGGACAAGGTGGCCTACTACCGGGTGCTGGGGGACCTGGAGCGGGACGCCGGGCGGGAGCTGTCTGAGGACCCGCGCCTGGCCGGCGTTGCGCCGGAGATCCTTGAGGATCTGGAGGCCGACCGGCGTCGGCTGGCGAGGGAGCAGGGCCTCAGCCGCCAGGTCGCGACCGCCCGGGGCCGGGCATTCTTCTCGCAGGGTCTGGCGGGAGCCTTCACCGCGGCGACGCGCGGCGAGGCGGGGCCGGCCTATGCGCGCGAGCAGTTCCTGGAGCTCTACGGCGCGCGCGAGGGCGAGAGCCGCTGGCAGGCGTACCAGGCGAGCCAGGCCAAGGCGCCGGCCTATGCCCTGGTGCGGGGCCGGAGCCAGGAGGAGATCGCCGCGGCCAAGGCTGGCTACGGCGGCGACTGGGCCTTGCTGGATCAAGTCGAGGCGGAGGACGCGGCGGAGCGGCGGCGCGCCCCGGCGGGCAATGGCCTCACCTGGGCGCCGGGCGCACGCGCGGCCTACGACCAGGCCGGGGACCCCGGCGAGCAGGCGGCGATCCTGTGGGAGGCGCAGGGCCAGGCCGGCATCCCCGAGGGCGAGCGCAGCCCCTGGAGCGGCGAGCAGACGACCGCGCTGGCCGAGGGCTGGCTGGCGATCCCGGACGGCCCCGGCGCGGCCAAGGCGCGCATCGACCTGCTGCGCCAGGACCTGCTGAGCCTGCCGGCCGAGCTGCGCGCCGCCGGCCAGGCGACGCTGGAGCGCATGCTTTCGGGCGGCACGGCAGCGGGACCGCTGGGCAGCATCGTGGCTGCCCTGGAGGACAACCGTCTGGGCGATGCCTACGCGGCCGCCGCGACGACCCAGCCGACCACGAAGGACACCCCCGGCCTCGTCCAGCTCGCCGACAGCGGGCAGATCGCCAGCGACGCCGAGGTCGGCGACGACGCGAATGGCGGCACTGGCTATCAGGGCGACGGGACTAAGTCGGGTTCAGACAGCCAGCATGGCATCCCGTCGGAGGCCATCGCGGAAGACCCGGAATTGCCGACCTGGCTTGCGGGCAACCGTCGCCAAGCTGGCGAGGATGAGGTGGAGTGGTCGCGCCGCGTCGGCAAAGCCTTCGATGAGGCGACGACACCGCTGCGCCGACTGGCACTCTATGAGCAGATTCTCGAAGAGATCGGCATCCCTCGCCAAGGGTTGGTATGGCCGGTACACGGCGAGGACGACGCCGAAGCGCTGATGCGCGTGCAAGGCCTGCAGGACGATGCCTGGCTCCGCGCCAGGCCAGCGCCGGAGGAGGCACAGCGCGCCTGGGAAGCCTATCCGCCGGACGAACAGTGGGAGCGGCTGTGGGGCGGGTCGTCGGAGAACCTGCTCTACTTCGTCGGACCCGACGGTCGGCTCTACGAGAAGGATGCAGCGCTCAACTCCGACAGCCTGATCTTCGGCCTGCTCAAGGAAGCCGAGACCCGCCTGGCCGCGGATCAATGGTCGACAGCGGCGACCGGCGATGTGCTGGCCTACATCACCGGCCAACCCGATTTCATCATCGGGATCGCCAGCGCCGGAGCAATTTCGGCGCGCAGGCGGGGTCGCGGCGCGCGCCTGGGCGGATTGCGCGATCCTCAGCAACTCTTCACTAGCGATGCCGACTACCGGACCTACCGTGCGATCAACCAGAGCGGAGTTCCGCTGGGGTTTGCATCGAAGGCCGAATTGCAGAGCGTCGCCGCGAACGGTCAGCAGGCCATGACGACCGGGTACGTGGTGGATGGCCGCTTGGCAATGCGTGGCAGTTCGGTCACCGGACGGAAATACAACGCTAAGACCGGACGCTATGACGGGCCGGCCTTTGACAAGGGCGCAGAACCAAGCGATTTCGACTACGCGATCGTCAGTTCCAAGCTCTACAGCGAAGTACTGTTTGCACGGCCAAGCCTGGGGCCGACTGGTGGGCGAACGGTTCGCCTCAACGCCGACGATCTTGAGACATTGGGCCAGCCTGCCTTAGCGATGTGGCTCCGCGGTCAGGGTAGAAAGACCAGCATCATGGTCTATCAGAGTGACTCTGCTCTCATGGCCCGGGGGCCGTTTCTATGGCTTGATCCTTGACACTAAAGGTAGTGTAAGCGAGATCTAAAAGATGGAGCCATTAACTCACTCTTTCGGCTTCCGAACCGACGACATCGAAGCAGCGCGCCAGGAGGTGGAACGCATCGTAGGCGTCCAACTCCACATGCGCGATGGCGCGTGGGGCTATTACTACTCGAACTGGCCCGCGGTGGAAAACTTCGTTGATCTACACGAGAATTGGTTCGACCATGAGGACGGCGTGAAGGCGGCGGACTTCGACGAGCATCCTCTTGTTCTCCGACTCCATCGGCCGACCAATTTGCCGGTGGTGGAAGCTGCCTTGTCAGCTTCGTCCCTGCTGAGGGCGGAGCGCGTCCCCGATTTTCCTGATCCGCCGCCCGGCTACTTGGACGCGGCCGAAGACTAGGGTTCTTGCTGACCCCGGCAGGAGTGAAACTCGGGCTGGCGCACGGGTCGCACTTCGTGGCAGAGGCCCTCCTCACGCCTCGACCAGCAGATTCCGCGTGCGCTCGCCTGGCAGGTGTGCGCTGCCTCCAGGCGGCCCAGTGCGCAGCCCTCGAACTGGCGCCCGCGCTCCTTGGAAACGTCGAGGGCGCGGCCCAGGTCCTTCAGGGTCGGCGCGGCCTCCTCCTCCAGCAGGCGGCGCTGGAGGAACAGAGCGGCTATCGCTTCCGGCCCCCGGCGCCGGGCACGGTGGCGGTGCTGGACAGTGCCGGCCGCGCGCTGCTGGAGCTGCCGCTGAAGGGCCTCGGCGCTCTGCCCCAGGCGAAGCTCGGTCAATACCTCGGCGACATCGAAGGCTTGCTGTCGGGCGAACTCTCGCCGGGGGCGCTGGCGAAACTGGCCGGCACGTACGACGAAGCCGATGTCCGAGGTCGCGGCGGCGAACTGCCGGACGAGACGCTGATCGCGGGCGACCATCGAGCCGCCGAAGCGGTCCGGAACGCCTACGCCGCCGCCCAGGCCCATCCGGGGCGGCGCGCCGAGATCGCCCGCGACCTGCTGCAGGTGCTGATCGAGCGGGACAGCGACCTCGACCTGGAAGAACTGGCCCTGGAGACGGCGCTGGAGTTCCTGCCCGGCAAGGGCCTTTACGACCTGGGCGTCGACGCGGTGCAGATGGCCCGGGCGATCGACGAGGGTGACTGGTCGGCGCTCGCCACCCTCGGCGGCGTCGCGCCGCTGGATGCTATCGGCACGGTGCCGGGCATCGGCCCGCTGGCGGAGCGTGGGCTGCGGCGCCTGGCGCGCGGTGTCGGCATCCTCAAGACCGCCGCCCGGGAAGCCGCCGAGCGGATCGCGACCCCGGCAAGGGCCGGCGGCAGGGAAGCAAGCGCCCTCGAGGGCGCGGCGGAGAAGGAGCTGAAGAAGGCTGAGGGAGAAGCGGGCGAACTCGACGAGCGCTCAATCAATGCAGACGAGACGGAGCTCCTTGCCGGCAAAGACGGAACTTCGCAAGGGCCGCTGCGCAGCCCAAGCCACGCCGAAGCGGCGCAGTTGGCGAAAGATGCGGAAGATTACCTCGTCAAGCTGTACGGGCGGGGATCCGCGTCCTTCGACGCCGGAAGAAATCATCCGGCGTGGCCTCGCCGCCGTCGATCTGAGCATCGACGGGGCCTTGCGCGGCGCGTCCGATGTCGTGCCCAACGCCATGTGGCGCGAGGATCTGGGACCCATTGCGTTCTACTGGGGAGAGCCTGGGGTGGGTAACAAATTCAAGAGCGGAAGCGGACTATCTCATGTTATCGCCAAGCATGGCATCCAAGCACTAGAGCCGATGACAGAAACAATTGCGAATGGGGTCCCCCAACTCACGGTTCGACCGAATGGAGCTGAGCGACTCATAATGGAATACAATGGCAACCGTGTAGTGCTTGATCCAATCAGACGGAACAATCACGAAGTGTGGCTATTGACTAGCTTCGAGTTGGCTCCGAAGGGTATCGTCAACGACATGCCCACCAATTTATCAATATTGCGCGGTTCAATATTCTACAATAGTGCCTCGATGAACTAGCGCTTGTGTTTTCACATCTAGTCCTACGCACGCATTTTGACGGAGTTGCGCCCCAAGGCGTGGGAGCGAGGCGGGTGTTTCGTATGGCTTCCAACTCGCGGAGTCAAGACTTTTGCAACTATTGCGGAAATATACCGTGAGTACGTGCAGTCGCGTCGTCCACGGCACAGCGCGCCTCGGTGGGCAGTGGCTTTCCAGTTTGCCATCACAATGAACGTGACCCTGTTAAGCCCAGTCCGCTGCGAGCGAGGCGTGCCCTTGGATAGGCTTCCGCCGATCTCCAGGGAAGTCGAGAACCCGTAAAGGTGGTGCAGAGGCGCTACGCTCTGCCGATCGACAAAGCGCGGCGCTCTTTCTCGCTTCGGGAATAACCAAATTGTCTCCAGATGGGCTTGACGGTTCTAACAGAAATCGGTTACATAGTATCTATTATGGATAAGCGCGCATGACCCGCCGGGTGGCGGGCGAGCGCAGATCCTTCACCGTCGGACGCCAGCCGGGTCGGCCGTCCGCCCTCCGATCCAGAGGGCGGGCGGCGACGCGGGCGCGCGCCGGCAGCTTCGCAGCAGCAGAGGAGAAGACAGCCTTGGACAGGACCCTGGAACAGAACGGTGGCGCGGCGACGGCTGGCATCACGCCGGCGGCGGGAGCGGCGGGTAGTAGTGTGTCGCCGGACACGGCTGGCCCCGGCGGCGGCGCGCCCGGCGCGGCGGGCGGCGGCTTCGACTGGAAGCAGGCGCTGGGCGCCGGCTATGCGCAGCATGAGAAGCTACTGGCGGCCAAGGGCTGGAAGGGACCGGCCGAGGCGCTGGCGAGCTATAGCGGGCTTGAGTCCATGATCGGCGCCGAGCGCGTCGCGCTGCCGGGCAAGGACGCGGCGCCGGAGGCCTGGGACGGCGTGTGGAAGAAGCTGGGGCGGCCGGACAAGCCCGAGGGCTATGCCTTCCAGCGGCCGTCGGAGATGGCGCTCTATTCCGACGACTTCGCGCAGAAGTTCCGCCAGGCGGCGCACAAGAGCGGCCTCAACGCCAAGCAGGCGGCCGCGCTGCACGACTGGTGGGTGCAGGAGGCGGGCCAGGGCCTCAAGGTCGAAGGCGAGCAGGCGCAGCTCGCCGAGGGCGAGCTGAAGCGCAAGCTGGAGATCGCCTGGGGCAGCCAGCGCGAGGAGAAGCTGGAGAGCGCGCGGCGCGCGGCGCGGCACTTCGGCCTGGCCGAGGGGCAATTGGCGCGGCTGGAGGCGATCACCGGCGACTTCCGCCTGATCGAGGCGCTGGCCGGCATCGGCGGCCTGCTGGGCGAGGACCGTCTGGTCGGGCGCCAGAACTCGATGCTGACGCAGGAGGCGGCGCGCGGCGAGATGCGGCGGCTGGAGGGCGACGCGGAGTTCCTCCGCGCCTATATCGACCGCGGCCATCCCGGGCACGACGAGGCGGTGCGGCGCATGACCGAGCTGGCCGAGCGCGCCAATCCCTTCGCCGTCGCGCGGGCGGGGCGCTGAGCCATGGAGCGGACGACGGAAGCGGGCGGCGAGGCGCCGCACCCCGCGGCGCTGCGGCAGGCCGAACTCAGGCTGGAATGCCTGCGCCTGGCGCTGGGCCGCAGCGGCGCCAACGATCCACGCCCCTGGCGCTCCATCGCCGAGGAGCTCTATGGCTGGGTGACGGCGGCGGGCGAGGCGCCGGCCGCCCTGTCCGCGCCCGCACGCGGCAAGGCCCGCGCGGCGCTGCCCAGGCGGCGCGCCGGCTGACGCCGGCGGCTCACAATCTAGCCGACCCTGTTTCGAAGGCCCGCCGGCTTTGCCGCGCGGGCCTTCGCCTTTGCACGCCTGAAAGGACGGCCCATGAGCATCGACATGCGGAAGTACGCGCAGTTCAACACGCGTGTGGGGGCGAGCGCGTCGCGCCCTCCGCTGGTGCCGCGGCCCTTCGCCGACGCCGAGAGCCTGGCCTTCGACCGGCGCGGGCAGGCTGCCACGGCCGGGCTGGAGAGCGGCACGGCGGTGCTGCTGGACCTGGCCGCGCGCGTGGCGGCGCCGGAGCCGGACCCGGAGGCGCTGCGGAGCCTGACGCGGGTGGCGGAGACGGCCAGGGCCCGGCTGCCGGAGCCCGCGCGCGGCTACCTGGAGGCGGTGGGGCCGGTGACCTCGTCCGTGGTGGCACCGCTGGAGGAGCGTCGGCGCCAGGCCGGGGTGGCGGCGGTGGCCGGTGCCCTGACGCAGCAGAAGGCGGTGCTGCGTCGCCTGGCGCTGCTGGGGGCGCCGCTCTCCACGCTGCGGGCGGTGGCCAAGGGACAGATAGAGCGGCTGCACGCGGACGGGCTGATGGCGGGGGACCGGGCGGCGCTGGAGCGGGCCTGGGACGAGGAGCTGGCGGGGAACTGGCTGCTGGGTCGGCTGGAGAAGGACGCCGACCTGCCGCTGGCCGAGCAGCCCGGGGTGGGGCTGCTGGAGCCGGAGACGCTGCTGCACCTGGAGGGGGTGCAGCGCCAGCGCCAGGCGGCGCGACGGAGCGAGCACCTGGGCGCGGTGCTGCAGGGCGCGGTGAGCGGCGCGGTGGCGGGGCGGGCGCCGAGCGCGGAGCAGACGGCGGTGCTGGAGGGAGACCTGCCGGGCCTCGGCCAGGCGGCGGCGCAGGAGGCCGAGGACTGGCACCAGAAGCAGGACGCCATTCTGGGTCTGGTGGCGCGCACTCCGCTGCTGGGCAAGCTGAAGGACTTCGCCGGCGGCGGCCCGCTCTATCGCCGGCTACTGGTGGAGCAGCAACGGCGGGCGGGCGTGCCGGAGGACGCGCTCCAGGTCTGGGACCGGACGGAGTCCGACGCGGCGGTGGCGGCGGTGCTGGCGCTGCCGGACGAGGAGGCACCGGCGGCGGCGCGGAGCCAGGCGCTGCTGGACTATGCGCGCCAGCACCTGGCGGGTCTGCCGGCGGAACTGCGGCCGCTGGCGCTGGCCGAGCTGACGCGGCGTGGGCTGGCGCCGGGCGACGCGGCGGCGCTGGGCGCCATCGCCGGCGACCTCGCCGCGAGGCGCGACATCGCCGCGCTCGCCACCGCGCGGGGCTGGGCCAGGAAGGGGCAGGCCGAGGACGCCAACACCGCACCCGGCCTCGTTCAGATCGCCGACAGCGGCGAGTCCGTAACAGATGCCGTTGGCGAAGAGGAGAGCCAGGATTGGTCGCAAACGGCCAACCAGGCGGTAGCGGACTGGGTTCAGCAAGAACTGGATGCCCTGGGCATCGTTCCCGAAGACCCGCGCTATTCGGCGGTGCCTGACACCATGGCGATCCTCGCCACGGGGTACGACGAGGCATCGGGCCGCTTCACGGGCGATCCGCCTGACGCCGAAGCGATGCGCGATGTCCTGCGCTGGCTCTACGTCTCGCAGCGCAGCGAGGAACAGCGGCGCACGCACCCCTTGAGCGACCAGGAGAAGGCAGCGGTCAGCGCCATCTACGCCATCACAGCGGCCGCCGGTATCGATCCGGGATTCGCGGCCGCCGAGCGCCCGCTGCGCGTGGCTGCCTTCCAGGGCCTCACAGCAGATGCCACGCTGGTCGCGAGTCTTGGACGTTGGAGCACGCTCACCGAAGACCAGAAGGAAGCAACCTTAAACCTTGCGGTGGACATCGTCAGGAAGGCCTACGACCTTCCCAAGTTCGACGTGCGGTTCAAGCCGCTCGCGGGGAAGAACTATGCCAACTGGCGCGGCAGCAGTTCCATCGGTGAACTCGGCATCATGACCATCGATCCGGGCAAAATCCCTGCGAAGGATGCCATGGGCTCACTGGGCATTCTGCTGCACGAAATCGAGCATGCCTATCAGCAGACCTTGATTCGCGGTCTCATGGCAGGCGACCTGCCGCCAAATGACCCGCGATACCGACAGGTTGAGCTCTTCGCGCTCAGTCAAGCTTTCTACGCAACACTTACAGAAGGTAAGCGATTTGCGAATGATGACGAGTATTTCAATGACCCTCGAGAGTTTCATGCACAACGTGCATGGAAATCATGGAAGCAATACCAACAGACCCGGACGGTGCCTCCCTACTGACAACTCGGAAACGTCGAATGACGGCCGAGCCAATCGGTATTGTCCAAATCAATGATTGCCGTAGCGTAGGGATTCTGCCTGACTATGATCTCTGCACCGCCAACGGGTCCGTTGATCACACGGTGTTCGCAGTGTCCTTGCTCAACCAGATAGCGCCGCGCAGCTTGGCAACGGGCGCGGGCAAGACTGTTACTTCCCGGCCCCGTCATTCCCTCTCCAGGGTTTTGGAAGCACGAGAGAAAAATATCTACTTGTGGATGCGTCACAGTTGCGATCACGTTCAGAATGGCTTTGGCGTCGAGCGACAGTTCCTTGCTGTCCCATGCGAAGAACACCTCGTCAGGGAGGAACAGCCCTGACAGATCCCTGTGGCCCTGCGACCACGGAGGATCATCGAATATGAAGGGAATTGCTGGTTCGCG
Source organism: Pseudomonadota bacterium (assembly GCA_029781795.1). Taxonomy (GTDB): domain Bacteria; phylum Pseudomonadota; class Alphaproteobacteria; order Kiloniellales; family JACOMY01; genus JAKOWB01. Next base: position 9,373 of record JAKOWB010000057.1, read on the forward strand.
TTGCCGGCTCTCGGGCCCTGGCTGGACGATCAGCGTGGCGTTCCGAGCCTCCGAGCCATCCGCGCCGCTCTCCATCGGCGCCACGCTTTGTTCGAACGTCTCCGCTGGCACGCCGAGGTCCCGGTAGACCGCGGCGACGGCTTGGCAGCGGCCCATAGCCAGGTCGCGGGCGAGATCGGCGCCCAGACGTGCCACCTCGCCGGCCGCGGCACGGCACGTCAGCGTCGTGGTATCGCCCGCGCGGTTGCGCAGAACCTGGGCCTGCAGAACGGCGATGATCCAGGCGTTGGGATCGAGCTGCGCCGAAGCGAAGGCGAAGTGCAGCCGGTCCGGCACGCGCAAGCTGGTGGTGATGCCGAGGCCAGCGGGCGACAGCAGCAGCGGGTCGTCCGCGCCGGCAGTGGGTTGAACCTCCTGCGCCGGCGGTGTGTCGCTGCGCGCCGGAGCCGCGGCGCAGCCGCCCGCCAGCAGGCAGAGCATCAGGACAAGGGAACGCGGCATTGGCTTCAACCCGATCACGCCTTTCTCAAGCGTCATCAGTCTACGACCATTTGTAGCAGAATCGTGGCGGTTACAACGGCTTGGATCAGCCGGCATAGCCGCGGGTCAACGTCAGGCTCTCAATAGGCGGCATTGTAGAGGCACAGACCTGGAGCCCTGCCAGGACAGGGACCAAGGTCGGCGAGGGCGCCTCCGACACGGCAGTGCTGTGACCTTTCGGGCCGTCTTCGAAACAAATTTTGCACTTGACAGTTCTAACAGTTTTCGGTTACAAAGGTGCCATTCTGGATATGTGCGCGCAGATGGCTGAGGCCACGGACGGCACGGCTCTGGAAGACCTTGGACCAGCGGCGGCCTGACAGGCAAGGAGCGGCGGCCTTTCCCTCAAGGAAAGGGGCGCGGCTTCCCTGGCGATCGCCAAGGGTCCGGACACTTGCGGGCAAGCCTGCGCCGCCGCCTCTTGGCGTAGGCCCCGACGTTTCCCGGCGTAACCGGGCGCGAGGAGACGGCTGGCGTCGCGGCAGGCGCGCCGGCCGGCCCTCCAGCGGGGGTGGCGTCACGGCCCCCGAGGTGCGGGTCCTTTCAGGCAAGGCGGGGCGTGGGGCGGCCGAAAAGCCGTCCCGCGCCCCCGCCCGCCGCCGGGGCAACCCCTCCGACCGCATCCTCGTAACCAGACCGGAGGGTCCTGATGAGTGACCAGATTCCCTCGTTCAACTATTCGGCCTACTCCGCCGGCGTGGAAGCGCTGGCGCAGCAGATGACCGACCAGACGCGCGGCACCGTCGTCGAAGAGCCGATGACCGGCAAGCGCGTCTATTTCGACCAGGTGGGCGCGGTGCGCATGCAGCCGAAGCTGGGGCGCGCCGTCGATATCCCGGTGGTCAACACGCCGCACGCGCGTCGCAGCGTGACGGCGCGCGACTTCTACATCCGCGACTTCGTCGACGAGTTCGACAAGCTGAAGGTGCTGAACGATCCGACCAACGCCTATTCCCAGGCCTTCGCCGCGGCGGCGGCGCGCGAGACCGATCGCGTGCTGGTCGAGGCGGCGCTGGGGTCGGCCTTCACCGGCGAGGAGGGCGCCACGGTGGTGACCCTGCCGTCGGGCCAGCAGATCGCCGCGGGCGGCTCGGGCTTCACGCTCGACAAGCTGCGCCAGGCGGTCCGCGTGCTGAAGTCGCAGAACGCGGTGATGCCGGGCGACCAGATCCACGTGTTCTGGACCGCGCGGCAGGAGGAGGAGTTCATCAACACGACCGAGGTGAAGTCGTCCGACTTCAACAACCAGAAGGTCATGGTCGATGGCTGCCTGCAGCACTTCTATGGCTGCGCCTTCCACCGCATCGAAGACGTGACGGCCGGCGAGCGCATCCTGCCCAAGGCCTCCACCACGCGGTCCTGCGTGGCCTGGGTCAAGTCGGGCATGCGCCTGGGCATCTGGAAGAAGGCGCACGGGCGCGTCGACTACCTGCCCGAGCGCGACTCCTGGCAGGTGATGGCCGGGCTCTCCATCGGCGCGACGCGCATGGAGGAGAACAAGGTGGTGCAGATCGACGTGGTCGAGAGCTGAGGGGAGGGCTGACACATGGCTGACTTCAAGGCGCTCAACTACACCAAGACCCTGGCCGTGCCCGCACAGGCCGTGGACGGCGGGGACTACGGCGGGCGGACCCGCCACGTCTACGACGAGTACGTGACGACGGGGGCGGAGACGACCAACGACCGCATCTTCGTCGGCACGCTGGACCCCGGCGAGCGCGTGCTCGACGGGTGGGTGCTCTATGGCGCGCTCGGCGGGTCGGTGACCCTGAAGCTGGGCGACGCCGCGGACGACGACCGCCTGCTGCTCGCCACCGCGGCGAGCTCGGCAGGGGTGACTCGCCTGACGGCCGCGACGGGCCTCGGCTACAAGCCGAGCGGTGCCGCGCGCGTGCCGCTGTTCCTGACCGTGGGCGGCGGGACGGCGGCCACCAGCCAGGCGATCCGCGTCCACCTGGCGATCGGCCGCGACTAGCGTCCCTCGCCGGGCGGCGCCGCAGGGCGTCGTCCGCCTGGGAGCCGGGCGGTCAATTTCCGGGGCCGCCCGGCTCCACCTTTTTCCAGGTCCCCTGAACCCAGGCAACGAGCGAGGGCGTCATGGCCTCCGAAGTCTCGATCTGCAACCGTGCGCTCCGGCTGCTGCGCGTGCAGCCGATCTCGTCCCTGGACGAGGACGGCGAGGCCGCCGGCTGGTGCGCGGAGACCTATGGCGACGCGCGCGACGCGCTGATCGCCGAGTATCCCTGGAACTTCGCCACGCGCCGCGCCGCGCTGCCGGCGCTGGCCGAGGCGCCGACCTGGGGCTTCGCACGCGCCTTCCAGCTGCCGGGCGATCCCGAGCGCTGCCTGCGCGTGCTGCGCCTGGAGGGCGAGCCCGAGGAGGAGGTGCTGCCCTATCAGGTGGAGGGGCGGCGCATCGTCAGCGACGAGGCGGCGCCGCTTCGCATCCTCTATCTCGCGCGCGTGGTCGACCCGACCAGTTTTCCGCCGCTCTTCGTCGAGGCGCTGGCGGCGCGCCTGGCGGCCGAGGGCGCCTTCCACTTCACCGGTTCGACCAGCCGCGAGGCGCAGCTCAACGAGCTCTACGACCGCAAGCTGGCGCTGTCCCGGCGCTTCGATGCGCAGGAGGGCAGCGCCCCCGGCATCGTCGCCGACGAGTGGCTGCGGAGCCGCCTCTGATGGTCAACATCTCGCCCGGCTTCCACACCTTCAACGGCGGCGAGTGGTCGAAGCGCCTCTGGGGCCGCATCGACCTGGCGAAGTACCTCAACGCCGCGCGCCGCTGCGAGAACTTCATCCCGCTGGTGCAGGGGCCGCTGACCAAGCGGCCGGGCTTCCGCTACGTCGCGCCGGTCTCGGCGACGGCGGAGGTCGTGCGGCTGATCCCCTTCGTCTTCTCGGACAGCGATGCGCTGGTGATCGAGGCGACGCCCTCGCCCGACGGCATTCTGCCCGGCTACTTCCGCTTCTATCGCGACGACGGGCTGCTGCTGGAGGCCGACAAGCCGATCCAGGCGATCAGTCAGGCGCCGACGGCCGGCGTCACCTGCATCGCACATGGCTTCCAGGACGGCGACGAGGTCTATGTGAGCGGTGTCCTGGGTATGACGCCGATCAATGGCCGCCGATCGCTGGTGGAGAACCAGGGCACCGACACCATCGGCCTCAGTGAGATCGATGCGAGCGTCTTTCCGGCCTACACCGGCAGTGGCAGCGTGGCGCGGGTACATCGCGAGACGCACGACTACACGGCCGAGCAGCTGCGCGGCCTGCGCTGGGTCCAGTCGCTGGACGTGCTCTACCTCTTCTGTCCCGGCAGACCGGTGAAGACCCTCAGCCGGCAGAACGCCAATGGCCTTTCCTGGACGCTGGCGACGGCCCAGTTCAAGGACGGCCCCTACCTGGCCGAGAACACGACGCTGACAGAGCTGACGGTGACGCACGACAGCAGCAGCGTCGCCACGCTGGCCTTCAGCAGCACCGACGGTATCAACGGCGGCGCCGGCTTCTCCAGCGCCGACGGTGGCGCCAACCCCTCGGACATCGGCCGGCTGGTGCGCTGGCTGACCAAGACGGGCGCGACCGGCAGTGAGAAGTTCGCCTGGGCGGTCGGCAGCATCACCGCCGTCGCCTCGGCGACGCAGGTCACGGTGCAGCGCCTGATCAAGCAGAACCCCACCACGGTGGCGCGCGACAAGAAGGCCTGGCGCCTTGGCGCCTGGAGCGACAAGCGTGGCTGGCCGACCTGCGGGGCCTTCTACAAGGGCCGCCTCTGGGTGGGGCAGACGGTCACGCACCCCGAAACCGTATGGGGCAGCGCGGTCGACGGCTACCTCAGCTTCGCGCCGACGCTGATCGAGCAGACCGAGCGGGAAGGGGCCCTGCCGGTGCCGACCGCGGCCGACGCGCTGTCGCTGACGGCGGCTGGCGAGGAGGCCAGCCAGATCCGTTGGCTGGCGCCGGTTGCGGCACTGGCGCTGGGCACCAGCGGCGGCGAGAAGACCATCCGCGGTTCCAACATCGCCGAGGCGGTGACGCCGGAGAACGCTGCCATCCTGCCGGCCTCGACCGTGGGCGTGGCGGAGATCGCGCCGGCGCGTGTCGACGGGACGGTGATCTTCATCTCCCGCGACCGGCGCCGCGTGCACGAGCTCACCTACAACCTGCAGGCCGACGGCTATGTCGCGCCCGAGATGACCATCCTGTCGGGGCACGTGGGCGAGGAGAGCGCGCTGGCCGAGATCGTGTTCCAGCGGCGGCCCTGGCGCATCCTGTGGGTCAGGCGCGACGACGGCGTCCTGCTGGGCTTCACCTATGACCGCGAGCAGGATGTCACGGCCTGGCATCGGCATGCCCTGGCCGGGGGCGGCAGGGTCCTGGCCTTGGCAGCGATCCCGAACGGCGGCAGCGACCGGCTGTGGGTCGTGGTCGAACGGGAGCACGAAGGCGGTGTTCGCCGCACTGCCGAGTACCTCGAGGCGGACCAAAGCCTGCAGCCGATCCTCGATGCCGGCGCTAGCTTCCACCTCGACTGCGGCGTCACTCGAAGCCTTGGCGGCGGCACGGCTTGCCGTCTGCTGCAGCACCTGGAGGGGCAGGAGGTCGCGATCCTGGCCGATGGCGCGATCCATCCTCCCCGTACCGTCATCGGGGGCGAGGTCACTCTCGACCGGCCGGCGACGACGGTGCAGGTCGGCCTGCCCTTTGCCAGTCGCTACGAGACCATGAATCTGGAGCCGCCGCTGGCGACCGGAACCGCGCTGGGCCGCCCGAAGACCCTGACCGGGATCGACCTCTACGTGGTCGACACGCTGGGCGGCCAGGTCGGCCCGGACGAGACGGCCCTGGAGACGCTGCTGGCGCGGCGCGATGGACAGCCCATGGGCCAGGCTCCGCCGCTGCTGACCGGCGTGCAGCAACTGGAGTGGCGGGGCGGCTGGCGGCGCGAGAAGCGCGTGGTCTTCGTCCACGATCAGCCGCTGCCTTGCACGCTCGCCGGCATGGTTCCGAAACTGTCAGTCAACGAGGGTTAGGCATGTGCGAGCCGTTCACGATCGCCAGCATGGCGATGGCCGTTGTCGGCGCCGTTGCCAGCGGCGCGCAGGCAAACCAGCAGGCCCAGGCACAGGCCGACTACGCCGAGGCCCAGGCCAAGGCGAACGACGTCTGGACCAGCTGGCAGCAGGACCGGCAGTACGAGCAGGACAGCCGGACACTGGGCCAGGCGATCGCCCAGCAGGCGGCCAGCGGTCTCGCCATCGAGGGGTCGAAGTCCGACACCCTCAGTTACCTCGCGGTCGGTCAAGGACTGGAGCGCGAGAGGATCCGCTACAGCGGCGCGGTACAGTCCAACGGCCTGTTGGCGGACGCGACCTTCAAGCGTAGCGCCGGCACCGCCGCATTGACGAACGCGGCCTTCCAGGCAGGCGAGTCACTGATCGGTGGGCTGACCAAGCTGTCCGCGCCGACCCCGCCCGGAAGCACGTCGGCGGGCTACGGCCGACCGCTGACCTGGATCAGCAATCCTGGGCGGGCCCGCCCGGGCGCGGGTGGGTACCTGCCCGGCGGGGTCTGACATGCACCCGGACGACCTGCGCCTCTACCGCACAGGGTACCAGCCGCGTCCCTTGCAGGCGGAACTGCACGCCGCCTTCAGGCGCTTCAACGTGCTCGTCTGCCATCGGCGCTTCGGGAAGACCGTGCTCTGCGTCAATGAGCTGATCGACCAGGCACTGCGCAGCCGGCTGGAGCGGCCACGCTATGCCTACGTGGCGCCCTTCTACAAGCAGGCCAAGGCGGTCGCCTGGGACTACCTCAAGCACTACACGCAGCCGATCCCGAAGGTGGCGCGGCACGAAACCGAACTGCGCGTCGACCTGCCGAACGGTGCGCGCATCCAGCTCTATGGCGCCGACAACTACGACGCGCTGCGCGGCATCTACCTCGATGGAGCGGTGATGGACGAGTACGCACAGATGCCGCCCAAGGCCTGGAGCGAGGTCATCCGGCCGGCCATCGCCGACCGTGCCGGCTTTGCCATCTTCATCGGCACGCCGCGCGGGCGAAACGCCTTCGCCGAACTCTACGAGACGGCCCGCGACGACTCAGCCTGGCTGGCACGCCTCTACCGCGCAAGCGAGACCGGCATCCTTGGCCGTGAGGAGCTGGAGCTGGCGCGGCGGCAGATGAGCGAGGAGGAGTTCGCGCAGGAGTTCGAGTGCTCCTTCGATGCCGCGGTCGCCGGGGCCTACTACGGCAAGGTGCTGGCAGAGGCGGAGCGGCAAGGGCGCATCTGCGCGGTGCCCTGGGCACCCGAGCTGCCGGTGACCACCGCCTGGGACCTGGGCATCGACGACGCCACCGCCATCTGGTTCCTGCAGACGGCCGGCGCAGAGCTGCGGGTCATCGACTACTACGAGGCCTCCGGCGTCGGGCTGGAGCACTATGCCAAGGTCCTGCAACAGAAACCCTATGTCTATGGCGAGCACCTGCTGCCGCACGATGTCGAGGTCAGCGAGCTCGGCACCGGTCGCAGCCGCTACGCTACCCTGGCCGCGCTGGGGCTGCGTGGCCGGGTCGTCGCCAGGCAACCCGTCGAGGACGGCATCAACGCGGTGCGAAACCTGCTGCCGCGCTGCCTGTTCGACCGCACACGGACGGCGCGCGGCCTCGAGGCATTGCGCCAATACCGACGCGACTGGGATGAGAGCCTGGGTACGTTCCGCGCACGGCCGCGGCACGACTGGGCCAGTCATGCTGCCGATGCCTTCCGCTACCTGGCGATGGGCCTGCGTGTCCAGCAGCGGCCGGCGACGCGCGACGAGGGACGCCCCTTCGACCCGCTGGCCTATGGCCTTCGCGCCGCGGGGTGACCGCAATGCATCTGCGTGCCCTGGAACCGGCCCTCGTGGCCGAGGTCCTCTACAACCTGCGTGACGCCGACCGCGCGGAGCTGTCGGCGACGCTTTGGCGCTTCGACAGCAGGTCGATCGCAGAGGCGTCGCAAGGCGCGCGATTCGGCTTCGTCGCACTCGCGAACGACGACACGCCGGTAGCCGTCGCGGGCGCGAGCGAGGTCTGGCCCGGCGTCTTCCAGGTCGGCCTGTTCGCCACGCCGCGCTGGCCCGAGGTCGCCGCGGGCGTCACGCGCGCGCTGAGACGTGACCTGGCCCCGGCGGTGATCGCCAGCGGCGCGCACCGCGTGCATGCCTTCAGCCTTGCGACGCATGCCGAGGCGCATCGTTGGATGCTGCGCCTGGGTGCGCGCTGCGAGGCGCGCCTGCGCGGCTGGGGCCGCGGGGGCGAGGACTTCCTGCTCTTCGCGTGGCGCGATCCGGCGCTGTTCCGGCAAGGGCCAAGACTCCTGGCGGCAACTCCCGACGAGGTACGGACATGACCCTGCTCACCACCAGTGCCAAGCAGAGCTATGCCTGTGACGGAGTCACCCGGGACTTCCCGATCACCATCGCCTGCTTCGCGGCGACGGACCTGCAGGTCTGGCTGTACGACGTGGCCAGCGGTACCGAGACGCTATTGGCTGCCGGATCGGACTACCAGGTGGTCGGCGCCATCGAGGGCACGGCGGCGGTCCGTACCTCGGCGACCTATCCGGCCGGCAAGGCCCTGACCCTGCTGCGCCAGACCGCGTTGACGCAGGCGGTCGACTATGTGGAGAACGATCCCTTTCCGGCGGCCACTCACGAGCGGGCGCTGGATCTTGCCGCCGCGCGCGACCAGGACCTTGCCGAGGGTCTCTCGCGAAGTCTTCGGATCGGCCCGTCGGACAGCGGGCATCTGCTGCTGCCGCCGGCGGCGCAGCGTGGCGACCGAGTCCTGCTCTTTGACTCGGCCGGCAATGTCGGCGTGTCTTCCAGCAGCTACAGCGACCAGAGCGCCGCGGTAGCGGAGTCGGCGGCACTCGCCGCCGCCGGCGCGAGCGCGGCGGCCTTGGCACAGGCTGGAGCCGAGGCGGCGCGCGACCTGGCGCTGGCATATGGTGCGGCGCTCTCGGGCAGCAGCGCCTCGGCGCTGGCCATCGCCGGCGGCAGCAAGACCTTCGCGACGCAGACCGGCAAGGCCTGGGTGCCGGGCCAGCGGCTGCGTGCGGCGAGCACGGACGGCAGCAAGGTCATGGACGGAGAGGTTATGGCCTATGCGGCCGGCAGCCTCACGCTGGACGTCGACTATGTGGAGGGCAGCGGCAGCCATGCCGACTGGACGCTGTCACTGATCGGCGAACGTGGGCCGCCGGGCGCCGGCAGCACGGCTGACAGCGTGTCTGTCGTTCCGACCGGCGGCATAACAGCGACCGATGCCCAGCTGGCCTTGCAGGAACTGGCTGGCGGCAAGGTGTCGAAGAGCGGCGACGCGATCAGCGGCACGCTGTCCGTCACCTCGGCGGCCACGGCGGTCCTTACGCTTGTGACCTCCGATTCCGGCGCCGTCCAGGGGCCGCTGCTGACGCTCAGCAGGTTGTCCGCCTCGCCGGCCGCGAGCGACCGTGGCGGCGGCTGGCGCTCCACCTTCAACAACAGCGGCGGCGGCTCGATCAACGCGGTCATCGTGCGCGCCGTGCTGGACGATCCCACCGCCGGCAGCGAGGGCACCTCGGTCGAATGGCTGACCTATGTCGCCGGCGTCTCGGCGCAGCGCATGCTGCTGGGTGCCGGCCTGGCGCTCGGTGGCGCCGCCGACCCGGGCGCCGGGCGAGTCAACGTCGCCAGCGACGTGCAGGTGAACGGCACCAGCATCAGTCCGCTGGGCCGGCAGACCGTCGCCGTTCCGGCGGCGGCCATGGTGCCGAGGGTGACGGCCGGGGCCGGCAGCAGCCTGTCCGAGACCGGTACCAACAAGATCGCACTCGCTACCCTCGACTTCGATCCGGCGGTCGCCGAGTACGCCCAATTCCTGCTGCCCATGCCGAAGAGCTGGAACCGGGGCACCATCGCCGCACAGTTCATCTGGACGGCGAGCGCCACCGGCAGCGTCGTCTGGAGCGTGAACGCCGTCGCGCTGTCGGACGACGACGCGGCGGACGCGGCGCCTGGGGCCGCGCAGAGCGTCGCCGACGCTGTCACCGCCGCGGGCGATGTCATGATCTCGGCGGAAGCAGGGCCGGTGACAATCGCGGGAACGCCTATCGAAGGCGACCTTGTGGTCATCCAGGTCAGCCGGGACGCCGCCAACGGCGCCGACACCTGCGGCGGCGACGCGCGGCTGATCGCCTTGCGCCTCTTCCTGACTGTCGACGCCGCGACGGATGCGTGAGCATGCTGCGCGCAACGACCTTGAGCGGGCTGGGGGGCGGCAACCAAGCATTGGCCAAGCAGGTCGCCTTTGCCGGCAGCACCGGGGAATCGGGCAGCGGCGGGACCAGCTGGAGCTTCCCGAACATCTTCCTGGGCCGGCCGGCGGCCAACCGCAGTCTCATCGTGGCGGCCTTTGGCAGTGCCAGCCTGGCGGGGCCCGGCTTCATCGACTGCGGCGTCGACGGCCAGGCGGCAAGCCTGGCGGTGCAGGAGAGCGACCGCCTGATCCAGAACGCGCTCTACTGCCTGAGATATCCGACGGGCTGGTACGGGCGGGTGACGCTGACGGCCAGCGCCACGATGAGCGGCGCCGGCTTCTACCTGCTACCGGTCTATGGTCTGGCCGCCTCCACGCCTAGCGACAGTGCGAGCAGCGATACGCTCTTCGCCACCAGCCGCAGCGTGGCCATCGACTGTCCCGCCGGGGGGCTGATCGTCGGCGCGGTGATCGAGTCCGACCAGTCGCATGGCATTGCCTGGTCTGGCCTCGCCCAGGAACTGGTCGACTTGCAGATCGGCAGCAGCGTGCGCGTCGGCATCGCCTGCGAGTTCGTGTCCGGCGCGCAGGTCGGTCGGACCGTCACTGCGAGCTGGACGAGCAATGTGATCGCGGCCCTGTCCGTCGCGAGCTGGGCCGCTGCCTAGGAGATCGCCATGCGCTATGCCCTGCTGAATGTCGCCGACGAGGTGCTGCGCTACCAGGAGTTCGAGGCGCAGCCACCCGACCCCGTCGGCAAGGACTGGCGCTGGGTCGCCGACCCGCTGCCCGATCCGCCGCCGGCCCTGCCCGCTGTTCCCGCGGAGGTCACCAACTTCCAGGCCCGCGCTGTCCTGACGTCGACCGGCCAGCTTGCCGCGGTTGAGGCCTACATCGCAGGCTTGGCCGACCCGGTGGCGACAGCGGCCTGGGAGTATGCCGGCGTGATCGCCCGCGACAGCCCCCTGGTTGCCGGCGCGCAGGCCGCTCTCGCCCTCGACGACGCGGCGATGGACGACCTGTTCATCGCCGCCGCAGCCATCGTCGCGTGACCAAACGGCATCCGCCGCCGGACCATCGGAGACACTGACATGACCCTGACGACCGAGATCGCCAGCGCGACGTTCGTCTGCGACGGCATTGCCGTTCGCTTCGACCTGCCCTTTGCCTTCTTCGCGGCGGACGACCTGCAGGTCGCCGAGGTCGAGCCGGCGACGGGGAACAGCGAGCCGCGCATGATGGTCACCCACTACACGGTGCAGGGCGGCGGCGGCGCACTGGGCTCGGTGATCGCCAACATCGCGCCACCCAGCGGTCGGGAGTGGCGCATCTGGCGCCGCACCGGCCGCCGGCAGGACATCGACTATCAGGAGAACGACGCCTTTCCGGCAGCCCTGCACGAGCTGGCGCTCGACCGGCTGCAGGCACAGATCCAGGAAGTCGACGCCGACCATGACCGCGTGTTGCGCCTCGCTCCTTTCGCCGAGGGCCTGGCGCCCCTGCCGCCGCTGCAGGACGGTGCCTTCCTGCAGGCCAAGACCGATCCGCCCCGTGTCGAATGGGCGCCGCTGATGGCGCCCGGCGCGCTGGTCGTCACCCCCTACATGCAAACGCTGCTGGACGACGCGACGGCGGCGGCGGCCCGCGCCACGCTGGGCCTCGGCGGCGGCCCCGGCACGGTGACCAGCATCGACCTGGCGCCGGCCGGCGCGGCGGCGGGCCTCAGTTTCCAGGGCGGTCCAGTCACCGGGGCGGGGAGCATCGCTGCCAGCCTCGCCCTGCAGACCCTGCCGAGCGATACGACGCCGAACCCGGCCACCGACTACCTGGTGACCTACAGCGGCGCGGCGAACGCGCATCGCAAGGTGCGCATCGACCAGGTGCCGATACCGCCGGTCGCGGACGGCAGCGTGACCCAACTCAAGCTGGCCAACTCCGCCGTCACCGCGGCCAAGATGGCGAGCGGTGCCGCCGTGCAGGGGGGCAGCAACGCGGCGAGCGGATCTGGGCAGCTGTTTCTCGATCGGCAGGGCGACCTTCTCCGCTTCCGGCGCCTGCTGGTGCAGCGCACTGTGGTTGGATCGGGCAACGTGGTCAGTGACGTCGGCATCGCCATCTCGACCGGCAGCGATACGGTGACGATCACCTTGACCGTATCCAGGACGACCATCAGCACGGGCGGGACAGGCGGTGAATAGCATGGCGCACGGCACCGCCCGAGAGGGCGCGCCATGCCGCTAGCGCGAAGCGAGGGGCAGCTGTCGTCGCCGGGCCACTCGGCCCCGGCGATGTTCCTGGGCTGCTTCAACGTCACCCTCTGGGGCGACTTCAGCGGCAGCGTCGTGCTTGAACGTAGCTTCGATGCCGGCAGGACCTGGCATCCGCTGGCGCGTGATCGCGCCGGCACGGCCGCGTGCTTTGCCGCGCCGATCAGTCTCACGTTCGAGGAATGCGAGCGCGGCGTGCTCTATCGCCTGCACTGCCCTGTTCTCGACGCCGGGCGGTTGCACTACCGGCTGAGCCAGTGAGGCCGGCCGCCCTGCGGGCGGCAGCTGCCAAGGCCCACGGGCACTTTCATCGAGACAACCGATGTCATTGAGGAGGATTCCATGCGGGTAGAGCTCTTGAGCAATGCGTCGTCCACCGGCGCCGGCAGGACCTGGAACGGCGGGCAGGGTGCCTTTCTGGTCGCCGGCAGCCTCGGCGGGGCTACGGTGAAGCTGCAGATCCTCGGCCCCGATGGTGCGACCTGGCTTGACGTGGGGGCGGATGCCGCCCTAGACGCGGCTGGCGCCGCGGGCTTTGCCCTGCCGCCCGGCCAGATCCGCGCCGCGGTCTCCGGCGGCTCGCCCACTGGCCTCTACGCCCTGGCGGTGCACCTCTGATGGGCGCGATCCGCAAACTTGCAAGACCGCTGGCAGGCCAACTGGCGTGGAAGCTAGGCAACCTACCAGCATGGCAGGGTGGAGGGTCGGTGGGGCCCACGTCCTACAGCTTCGATTTCTCCGCCGCTGTTCTGCCGTCAGGCACCAGGCTTGAGCGTGCCAGCAGTGGCACACGTTTCAACTCCAGCGGCCTCCTTGTTAGCGAGATGATCGACGTCGCTCGGTTCGACTATGACCCATCGACGCTGATGTTGCTGGGCCTGCTGGTCGAACCGCAACGGACTAACACGGTCCGCTCGTCCGAGAACATCACCACCAGCGGCGTCCTGTACAATATTCAAAATGCCTCTATCTCAGTGGATGCAACAATTGCGCCTGACGGTGAGGTGTCGGCCGAAAAACTTGTGCCAAACACTACCGACAGCACCGTTCATTTGGTACAGGCCTATTGGCAGGGCGCCAGCGGTTTCACGCCGACGGCGGGCGTCAAGTATTGCTCATCGCAGTTCGTTAAGGCGGCCGGGTACAACTTCATCCAAATGGTCACCAACAACACCTTCTCGGGTGGTACGCACTTCTGCTACTTCGATTTGGCGACAGGCGCGTTTGGCGACTATGGCGCAGGCTATATGGCGAGCGATCTCACCAAACAGGATGTGGGAGGCGGCTGGTGGCGGACTTCCCAGCGCTGGATCGGCAAGGCCACTCCGGCAATCTACGACAGCTGTTGGGGCATTCGGCCGGTAGTTGTATTCAACAGTACTACTCCGAGCTATGCCGGCGACGGCACCTCAGGCGTATTGTCCTGGGGTTGGCAGACCGAGGTCGGCGATTACCCGACCAGCTACATCCCCAACACTAGCACTGTCAGTGCCGCAACCCGCGCTGCCGACGTGCTCAAACTCGATGTGGCTGATGGGTATTGGGATGTCGAAGTCACTACGCCCAACGGTACATTCAACGCGAGCGGCCTAGCCGTCTCTGGCGGGGCCGGCTACCAGTTCGACTGGGCGGACTTCAACGGCGCTACGACGGAACGGCACTTGCTATCGGCCGCCTTCACCCCGGCTGCCTAAGAGAGTGCGAAGGGCTACGACGCTCTCGCTCTCAAGCCGTAGGACTCAGGTGCTGCTCTATGGGCGATGCCGGCGCTGGGTGAGAAGCAGGCGCGCAACTTGATCGTGCCACTTCTGGCCTGCTCGGCCGCCCCCTAGAACGGCATCGAGACCGCCGGCAAGCCAGTCCAGCAGTACGCCGCCTTGCTCAGACAGCGCGACCCGCTCGAAGTGCTGGAGATGACTGACTTGGCTCAATACGGGGTCGTCGTCGCTAGCCAAGCCGAGTTCCGGGCGGTCGGCGGTGGCTGGGCGGCAATGCACGGCTGACCCCACAGCCATTCCACGGTTTCGACTGTTCAAGAGGCTCCAATGCGCCAAGCGAGCTGCTTGATGCCGCTGATCCTGCTCGCCCTCATGACACGGCCGGCCGTGGCGGCGCTTGGCGCTTTCGAGTTGGCCGGCCAGCCCGCCAACATTGGCTTTGCCGTCCAGCGTGACTTCGATATAGCGCCGCTCGACGTCTGGGTCCCCGGCCACAATCTGCCCGTCGACGGCCGGAGCAACGGCAGCCTGTGGCGAGCGTTAGCGGTGTTGGTGCAGCACATGGCCTGCCACCTGCTGCCGCCGTCGTGCACATCAGCGGGGCAAGACTCATGATCAGCGGTCGCTTCTGCCCGTTCAGGGCCTGGCGCACGCGGCGGTGCGGTGGGCCGGTGGACAGGGCGCTGGCAGCGGCGATCGCCCTTGGCGGCGCGCTCGCGCTCTACGGCCTGCTCAAGCACCTGGGGGTCTGGTGATGAACGACGGCGACGGGGGCGGCGTGGTCAGGCTGCTGGCCAATCTGTGGGAGCTCGTGGTCCTTGGCCTGCTGGTCGGCGGGCTGGCGCGCGCCGCGCGCTGGGCGCGCAAGGAGCGCATGGGCTCACGGCGCTGGGCGCCGAAAGTGCTGCTCTGGGAGGCTGTGCTGGCGGTCTTCTCCGGCTTCGTCGGCTCCGGCCTGTCGGAGGCCATGAACCTTGGCGACCGGGCCAGCTACGCGGCCGTGGCGCTGCTTTCCTACTTCGGCCCGGAGTTCATCGAGGACCTGGTGCTGCGCTTCCGCGACCGCGAACTGCCGAAACCGCCGGCCACCCCTGTCCAACCGCCGAAGGAGTAGCGCCCATGTCCGACGCCGTCGACCGGCTGAACCTCGCCCCTCGCGCGCACGCGGCCGCGCTGGCGCTGCTGGCCGCGCACCCGAGCGTGATCTTCACCAGCGGCCGGCGCGACGCGGCCGACCAGGCCCGCGCGATGGCCGCCAACGTCATCCAGAACCGGTGCTGGATCGCCGAGACCTACCGCCCGACGGCTGAACGCGACCAGCTGCAGGCCTGGATCGACACGCACCCCGAGGTCACCACGAAGGACGCCGTCGCCGATGGCTTGCGAACGATCATGGAGACCTGGAGCGACGCGCGGCGCGCCCGCCTCTCGCGCCACTTCGCCGGCCTCGCCTTCGACGTGCGGCCGGTCGGTGGGGCGGCCGGCGCGGCGATCAAGGCGTCGATCCGCGGCCTGCCGGGACTGGTGAAGTTCCTGGAGGGCGAAGGTGGCCTGGTGCGCTGGCACGCGGAGTTCGCGCCGTGACTGTCTTCGGTCTCGACTTCGGTGCCCTGGGCGACCTCTGGTCGCTGGCCGGCGCCGCCGGCGGCGGGCTGCTCGGCCTGGCCGCCAAGGCGCTCAAGGGACCCTGGAGCTGTATCGCCGTCTTCCTGGCCGGCATGTTCGCCATGCACTGGTTGGACGGCCTGCTGGTGGACCGCGACGCCCTGGCGCGGGAGCGGGCCTACAACGTCGGCCTGCAGGTCACGCTGGCCGCCAACGAAGCCCAGCGCCGGGTCGAGCTCGCCGACCGCGACCGCGCCCTCGCCGCGGCCGAGGCGGCGGCCGATGCCGAGCGCACCCGCCGCGACGACCTGGAAGCCACACTCGAGGAGCTGCGCCATGCGCCGGCCGAAGACGACCGCCCTCTCAGCCCTACTGCTCAGCGCTTTTTTGACGGCCTGCGCGGGGACTGACCCGACGCTTGTCCAGCGCATCTACCTGCGGCAACGGATTCCGCCGAGCCTGCTGATCTGCGCGCCAGACCCTGCGGTGCCGGCCACGCCGGTCACCGAGTTCGCCGTTCTGGAGTACGTCGCACGCCTCAGGGCCGCACTGCTCGACTGCCGCTACCGGCTGGACCGCGTTGCCGCGCTGGTGCGCGCGGAGGCGTCACCGGGACCGCAGTGACGCTTGGCAAGCGCGGCCAAGTAGGCCACCGTCGCCCGGCAACCGGGACATTCGGGAAGAGCGATGGCGAGCGACGAAGCGCAAGGGATGGCCGGCATCGATGAGCAGCGCCTGCGCGACTACCTCGCGGCGCATCTGCCGGCGTTTGGCGGCGCGTTCGCGCTGCGCAAGTTCTCCGGTGGCCAGTCCAACCCGACCTTCCTCGTCGAGGATGGCAGGCGCCGCCTGGTGCTGCGCCGGCAACCCCCCGGGGTGCTGTTGAAGTCGGCGCACGCGGTCGATCGCGAGTTCCGTGTCATGCAGGCACTGCAGGGAACCGAGGTCCCGGTGCCCCGGGTGCTGCATCTCTGCCAGGATCCCGGCGTCATCGGCAGCCTGTTCTATGTCATGGAGTTCGTCGAGGGCCGCATCTTCTGGGCGCCATCGCTCGATGAACTCGCGCCCCAGGAGCGTGGAGCGATCTATGATCGGATGAATGCGGTTCTGGCGGCGTTGCACGCCGTCGATCCCGCGCAGATCGGACTGGCGGATTTCGGCCGGCCCGGCAGCTACTTCGCGCGGCAGCTAGCGCGCTGGACGCAGCAGTACCGCGCCTCTGAAACCGAACCACGGCCCGATGTCGACCGAGTGATCGCTTGGCTGGAGGGGGCGCTGCCGCCGGACGACGGACGCGTCTCGATCGTCCATGGCGACTTTCGACTCGACAACATGATCTGGGCAACCGACGCGCCGCGGATCCTGGCGATCATCGATTGGGAGCTCTCGACGCTGGGGCATCCCTTCGCCGATCTCGCCTATCAGTGCATGCAACTTCGACTGCCGCACGATGGGACCTTCCGCGGGCTCGGCGGGCTGGATCGGAAGGCGCTCGGCATTCCGTCCGAAGCGGAGTATGTCGCGGCCTATTGCCGGCGGCGCGGTCTTGCCGCCATCACCGACTGGAGCTTCTTTCTCGCCTTCAGCTTTTTCCGCATGGCGGCGATCCTGCAGGGCGTGCTGAAGCGGGCTCTCGACGGCAATGCTTCCAATCCACAGCGGGCATTCGAGATGGCGCAGTCCATTCCCGTCATGGCAAGGATGGCCGTCAACCTGATAGACGAGCGCCCCTGACGCTCCGCGGACAGGGGCACTTCCCGGGTTCGCTCCGGATGGTGGCAGCGGCTCGCCAGCTTGCTCAGCCCTTTCCATCTGACTAGAGACGGACTCCTCGCGCGGGCTCTGGCAGCCGCGCAGTGACCGGCGCGTACGACCGGCCGGCCCGGGAGAATGCAGACGATGCCGTCTGGCGCTGGGCCGCGCTCCAGTCCGGAGCCCTGTCTCTCCGGCGTGCCTTCGCCATCCCGGCCCGGCGCCACTGTCCCGCCCTCACCGGGCTCGACGAACGGGAGGGGCGACGATCCGCAGGCGCGCGAAGCCAACCTGGGCGCCCGACGCGGTCCCTTGCCCGCATCTGCCGGGTCAGCCGAATGCAGCGCGGTAGCTGCCGGCGAGGATGTCGGCCACGAGATCCAGGTGCTTCGGCCGCCAGCCCAGGGCAGCTCGCGCCTTGGGCGCGCGGATGCGGCTGCACATCATGAAGAAGCGCTCGGCACGCTCGCCCCAGAGGGTCCGCGCCTGGTCCGCCGTCACGCTGCGCGTGCCGCAGCCCTTCACCTTCGCCACCGCCTCGGCCAGGCTGCGCCAGTTCTCCTCGCCGGCCAGCGCGTGATAGACCGCGCCGGCCTCGCCGTGCTCCAGCGCCAGGCGGTAGAGTTCGGCCAGGTCCTCGACATGCAGGTGGGAATAGCAGTGCAGGCCCAGGCCGACGTAGCAGGCGGCCCCCGCGCGCGCGACCGACTCGAACAGCGCCGGCAACTGCCGGCTGCCGCCGTTGCCCCAGACCAGAGGCGGGCGCAGCACGATGCCGCGCAGGCCACGCGCCGTGGCGCCCCGCACCATTTCCTCGGCCCGCACGCGCGGTACCAGGTGTTCCGGCGGTACGAAGGGATCGTCCTCGGCGAAGCTCTCCTCGTGCCAGCGGCCGTCGGGCGAGGGCAGGGAGAGCACGCCGGAGCCGCTGGTGAAGAGGAAGGTCTTGCCCTGGCCCGCCAGGCTCTCCACAAGCACCTTCGTGGTCTCTTCCTCGTGGCCGTAGTCGACCAGGGCGCAGAGCGCCAGCGCGTCGCAGCGGGCAAGGTGTGGCAGCACGCTGGCGAGGTCGATGAGGTCGCCTGGCGCCGGCTCGATGCCGTCCGCCGCCAGCCGCGCCGCCGCGGCCGGCGTGCGCGCCAGGCCAGCGACCACGTGTCCCGCCGCCCGGAGGCGGCGCGCGACTTGCGCGCCGATATAGCCGGTGGCGCCGATCACCAGCACCCGCATCGCGACGCTCCCGCTTCCATTGACATTGCGATATAGAACATCAGAATGTTGATGATTCCAACTGACTGGACCCTGCATGAGCGCTGACCCGACAGCAGCCCGCGTCGCCCTCGTGGTCGGCGGCATCCGCGGCATCGGCCTGGCGACCGCCGAGGCGCTGGCCGCCGACGGCTGGCGTGTCGTGGCAGCCGATCGGGACGCGGCCGAGCCCGCCGTGGCAGGGCGCTTCGACTGCCGGCAGCTCGACATCCAGGACAGTGCCGCGGTCGATGCCTTCGCCAGCCGCCTGGTGGACGATCACGGCCGTCTCGACGGCCTGGTGAACGCCGCCGGCTTCAACCGGCACGAGGCGGTCGCGGAGCTAAACGACACCACCTGGGTCTCGCTGCTCGACGTGCACATCGGCGGGGTGCTGCGCTGCTGCCGCGCCCTCTATCCCGCCCTCGCCGCGTCCCGCGGCGCGGTGGTGAACTTCTCCTCGATCAATGCGCAGATCGGCCGGCCCAAGCGGGCGCCCTATGCCGCCGCCAAAGGCGGCATCGAGGCCATGACCCGCACGCTGGCAATCGAATGGGCACCGGCTGGTATCCGCGTCAACGCGGTGTCGCCCGGCATCATCAATACCCGCATGGTGCAGGAGAACCTGGCCAAGGGCCTGGTCGACCGCGACAGCCTGACCGGCGCCATCCCGCTCGCCCGCTTCGGCGAGGCGAGCGAGGTTGCCGCGGCCGTGGCCTTCCTGCTGTCCGGCAAGGCAAGCTACATCACCGGGCAGACGCTGGCGGTCGACGGCGGCGTGCTGGCCAACGGCAACTGGTAGAAGAAGAAAAGGTACGGGACGAGATCCATGGGCAAGTTGAAGGTTCGTATCGACGAGGAGAAGTGCATCGCCGCCGGCCAGTGCGTCTTTGCCGCGCCGGAGGTCTTCGACCAGCGCGAGGAGGACGGCATCGTGGTCCTGCTGGACGCCGAGCCCGATGCCGCGCTGGCAGAGAAGGTGCGCAAGGCCGCGCGCCTCTGTCCCTCGCTGGCGATCATCGTCGAGGAGGCGTGACCCGCGCCGGGGCGCGCATTGCCCGATTCCGGCGCCGGGTGCTAAAGCCCTGCTCGTCATAAGGCGGTAGGGCGTGGTGCGGGCGAGGCGGCCGCGCATTGAGCGCGGCCTTGGGGAGGGCCTGGGCGTGACCTCGGAACTGTCGCGGTCGATCAAGCGCACGCTGGAGGTGCTGGAGTATTTCGACTCCGAGCATCCGGCCGTATCGGTCAGCGAGATCTCGCGCGCCCTGGGCTATCCGCAGTCCAGCACCTCGATCCTGCTGAAGAGCCTGATGGAACTGGGCTACCTGCATTACGACAAGCCGAACCGCACCTATCGCCCGACGGCCCGCGTGGCGCTGCTGGGGCGCGGCGTGCAGTCGTACCTCTTCGGCGACGGCAGCGTCATGGCGGCGCTGGAGGAGATCAGCCAGCAGACCGGCGAGACCGTGGTGCTGGCGGCGCGCGCCGGCGTCGTGGTGCAGTACATCCACGTCATCCTGGCGACCAATCCCGTCCGCCTGCACCTGCGCACCGGCGCGGTCAGGCCGATGATCGGCTCAGCCGTCGGCCACCTCTTCCTCTCGGCCCTGCCCGACGCGGAGGTCGAGGGCGAGATCGACCGCCTGCTCGAGGCGATGGGCGGCACGCCGACCGTGACGCGCGATTGGCTGGTGAAAGAGGTGCGCAGGATCCGCCGCAACGGCTTCGCGCTCTCCACCAATACCGTGACGCCGGGCGGCGGCGTGGTGACCCTGCTGCTGCCGGGCACCTTCAACGGCCAGCGCCTGGCCGTTGGCATTGGCGGCGTCGCCAGCATCATCACCGGTAACAGCGAGCGCTTCGTGAGGGTGATGCGTGACGCAATTCGCAAGCACGTCCAGCCCGAGCAGCCGCCGGCCGCTGCACAGTAGGGCGGCTGGCTAGCGCACGCGGTTGCGGATCTCGCCCAGTCCCTCGATCCTCGCAACCACGAGCTGCCCGGGCCGCAGGTACCACTTGGCCGGCTCCTCGCGGGCCAGCGCGACGCCAGACGGCGTGCCGGTGATGATCACGTCGCCGGGATAGAGGCCCATCTTCGACCAGTAGGCCACCAAGGTCGCCACGCTGAATATCATGTCGCGAGTGGAGGCGTGCTGGCGCACGTCGCCGTCGACCGCCAGCGAGATGTCGAGCGCCTGCGGGTCTGGGACCGCGTCGGCGGTGGTGAGCCAAGGGCCGAGCGGCGCGAAGCTGGGATAGTTCTTCGCCAGCGTGATGCCGATCTGCGCCTCCATCTCCTTGCGCTGGATGCCGCGCGTGGCGACGTCGTTGCAGATGCAGTAGCCGGCGACGCGGGCGAGGGCATCGCCCTCGCCGACATTCAGTGCGGTGCGACCGATCACCACTGCCAGCTCCACCTCGTAGTCGACGTCGTCCAGCCCCTCGGGCGTGACGATGTCGTCGAAGGGGCCGGTCAGGCTCGAGGCGTACTTGGCGAAGGCCGAGGGGAAGCTGGGGATGGCGACGGTGCGGCCGCGCTTGGCCCAGATCTCCTGCCCCTCGCGCACGTGGTCCATGTAGTTGCGGCCGACGGCGACGATCTTGCCGGGGTTCGGCACGCTGGGTGCGAAGCGCCACTGGCTCAGGTCGACGGCCGGCGCCGACTGGGCCGCCAGCGGACGCAGGGCGGCCTGGCCCTCCGGCGTCAGCCACTTGCTGCCGCGCGGGTCGAGCAGGGCGGGATCGAGTGTCGTGCCCGCGGCCTGCGCCGCCGCCTCCACGAGGACGAGGCGCGTCTCGTCCGCGGCGAAGGCCAGCGCCAGCCGGCCGGCGCCGTCGCGCAGCGTTGCGATGCGCACGGCTAGACCAGTTCGTAGGGGACGCGGCCGCCCAGCGGGCTCCAGCCCACCATCAGCAGAGTCGTCTCGCTGCGCGCCTCGAAGGCGGGATAGGTCTCGCCCGAGGGCAGCACGAAATAGGACAGCGCGTCGAAGTCCTTGCCGCCGAAGCCGACGTCACCCTCCAGCAGGAAGACGGCGCGGTGGCCGACCGGGATGCCAGCCGGCAGGCTGGCGCCCTTGGCGATGCGCAGCATCTTGATGTTCGGCCCGGTCTCGAAGAAGTAGGCGAGGTGCTTCTGCTCCACGCCGCCGGTGCTGTCGTGCGGCACCCAGGGCAGGGCGGTGCTGTGCACCACGACGTAGCTGTTCAGGCGCGGCTTGGGGTACTCGACCTTCTGGCCGGTGACCTCCTCCAGGATTGCCTCGTAGGCGTCGCGCTTGCGGCCGTTCGCAAAGGTATAGACGCCGTCGTCGAAAGTGCCGGTTTCCTTCAGGCGCCGCTGCGCGTTCACCACGTCGTCGGGATCGGGATAGGGGATGCCGGACGGGCCTTCGAACTGGATGTCGGCGAAATGCAACTGGCCGCTGCCCTCGACCGGCTTGATCGGGCCGTAGTAGGCGCCCTCGGGCAGGTAGAGGCAGTCGCCTGGGCCATAAACCTCGTGCCCGTACTTCATCTGCCCCGACAGCACGTAGCGTACCTGCTGAAAGGTGTGGCGATGGCGCGGCGAGTGGTAGCTCGGTTCGGCGTAGAGGCTACCCAGGCGCGCGCCGATGCGCCGCGCCTTGTCGAAGAAGCCCTGGTAGCGTTGGTTGTAGCCGGGCCGCACGCCGATATCGACCCACGGCAGGTCGGCCTCGCGCACGCCGGCGGCGCCCTGGATGGTCATGGCTCCCATGGTCAGCGGTCCTTGCTGCTGTGGCTTTTAGCTTGTGAGAACATCATCATTATGATCCCCTGCATCATATTGTCAATGTAACGGGCGGGCGGGGCAGGGCTGCGCCGGGCCTCTGACGGGACCAGGACGGCGTTGCGACAGACCCTCGGCCGATCGCTGCTGACGCTGATGCTGGGCGGACTTGGCGGGGCGCTGGCTGGCGGCCTGGGCCTCAGCGGCGGCTGGCTCTTCGGCGCCCTGCTCGCGGTCGGCATTGCCGGCGCCTGCGGCTTGCCGGTTTTCCTGCCTATGCTGGTGCGGAGCATCGCCCTGGGCTATGCCGGCCTCGTGGTCGGAGCGGCGATTCATGGCGAGACGCTGCGCGCCGCGGCACTGCTGCCCGGCAGCCTGTTGGCGATGGCGCTGCTGATGGCGCTCGTCGTGCTCCTCAGCTACTGGCTGCATCGCCGCGTCTGGGGCGCCGGGCCGGCCACGGCCCTCGCCTGCGCCTGGCCGGGCAACGCCCTGCTGGCCCTGGCCAGCGCCGAGGCGCTGCGCGCCGACATGGACCGCGTCGTGGTAGTACAGCTCGCCCGTCTGCTGGCGCTTGTCGTGGCCCTGCCGCTCGCGGTCGGGGCCGGTGGCGCGGCCGTCGCGGGCGACGTGCCCGTGACTGGCGGCTTCCTCGCCGCCTGCGGCGTCGCGCTGCTGAGTGTCGCCGCCGGCCGGCGCCTGCACCTGCCGGGGGCGGAGATGTTCCTGGCTGCGATCGCGGTCGGCACGCTGGTCGGCCTTGAGGTGATCGAGGTCGCCGTGCCGCCGGCGGTGAACGACTTCTTCCAGATGGTGGTCGGCGCCTTCGTCGGCATGAGCCTCGGCAAGTGTCGCCTGGCCAGCCTGCGCGGCGCGCTGGCGCCGGCGCTCTTCAGCGCCGTCGGCGCCGCGGCGCTGACCCTGGCCGCCGCCGTGCCGCTCGCCTGGCTGATGGACTATCCGACCGTGGCGCTGGCGCTGTCCTATGCGCCGGGCGGCGCCGAGGCGATGATCCTGCTGGCTACCGCCTTCGGCGTCGACGCCGGCTTCGTCGGCATCCACCACACCCTGCGGCTGATCGCGCTGACCTTGCTGTTCCCCCCGGTGGCGCGCCTCTTCCTGCCCCGTCCTCACCAGGTCACGGGCAGCCGGTAGAGCCCGTAGATCTGCGAGTCGTACTTGAAGGGCAGCGACTCGAAGGGCTCGGCGACCGCCAGGTTGGGGAAGCGCTGGAACAGCTTGCTGAAGACCACCTGCAGCTCGATGCGGGCCAGCCCCTGCCCCAGGCAGCGGTGGATGCCGTAGCCGAAGGCCAGGTGATGGCTGGCGTCGCGCGTGATGTCCAGCCGCTCGGGATCGGCGAACTCCGCCGGGTCTCGGTTGGCCGAGGCCGAGACGGCGAAGACGCCGTCGCCCTGCCGGATCGTCGAGCCGTTCACCTCCACGTCCCGCAGCGCGACGCGGCGCGGCGCGAACTGCACCGGCGAGAGGAAGCGCAGCAGTTCCTCCACCGCCGGCTCGACCAGCGCCGGGTCGGCCTTGAGCTTGGCCAGCTCCTCCGGGTGGCGCAGCAGCAGCAGCGTGCCGAGGCCGATCATGTTGGTCGTGGTGTCGTGTCCGGCGCGCAGCACCATCGACAGCATGTTGGCGAGGTCCTCGCGCGTCAGCCTGTCGGTCAGCACCTGTTCCTGTATCACCCGGCTGACCATGTCGTCGGCCGGCGCGGCTTCCTTGCGGGCGATCAGCTCGCGGCAGTACTGCACCAGGTCGTTGGCGCTCTTCGCCGCCACCTCGGGCGACTGGCCCATGCCGTGGCGGCCGGCGGCCAGCTTCATGATGTAGGTGTGGTCCTCGTAGGGCGAGCCGATCAGGTCGCACATCACCAGCGCCGGCAGCTCCACCGCCAGCATGGCCACCAGGTCGGCCGGCGGCCCGGCCTTCTCCATGGCGTCCAGCAACTCGTCGGTCAGGCGCTCGACCGCCGGCTTCAGCGCCAGCATGCGCTTGGTCGTGAACTCCTTGGTAAGCATGCGCCGGAAGTGGTCGTGACGCGGGTTGTCCATGCCGACGAAGGATTTCTCCAGCTTGTCGATCGAGCGCCGGGCCTCGGTCACGGTCGGGAAGTCGTCGCGCGCGAACTCGCCGCTGAAGCGTTCGTCCACTAGCACCGCTGTGTAGTCGGCGTACTTCGTCAGCAGCCAGGCGCGCTGGCCGTTCCAGAGCGTCACCGGCGCGACGGGACAGCCCTCGCGAGCGGCCGCGTACTCCGGCGGCAGGGTGAACTGCCGGTCGCGCGGGAAGGGGAAGCGCGGCGGCTCGCCGGCGCCGGTAAAGGGACAGGTGGCTGGCTTGGGCTGGGCGGACTTGGACAAGGCTTCGGGACCTCCGGTCACTTGCGGTGCGCGGCCCGATCCCACGCGATCAGGGCCATGTTGACCGACACGGCGAAGACGGCGACCAGGATGGTGACCGCCATCATGGTGGACGTGTCGTTGACGTTGATGCCGTTCATGATCATGAAGCCGAGGCCGCGTGAGGACGCGAACATCTCGCCGATCATCACGCCTAGCAAGGTGATGGAGAAGGATACGCGGATGCCGGTCACGATCTCGGGCAAGGTGGCCGGCAGCATGACGCGGGTGATCGCTTGCCAATGGCTGAGGCGCAGTACCCTGGCCGTGCGTCGCAGCGTCGGGTTCATCGAGCGCACGGCGGTCATGGCGATCAAGGTCATGGGGATCATGCCGTACATGGCACCGAACACCACCTTGGCGCCGAGGCCGACGCCGACCAGCAGTAGCACGACAGGATAGAGGGTGACCTTGGGCAGGGAATAGAGCGTCACCAGCAGCGGTTCGCTGACCGCGCTGGCGGTGGGGCCGAGGCCCAGCAGCACGCCCAGTACCGTGCCGGCGAAGCAGGAAACCAGCAGCGCCAGGCCCAGCGCCTTGCCGGTCTCGGCCGCGTGTTCCCAGAAGATGCCCGACTGCAGCAGCTGCCAGAGGTGGGCGAAGGTTGCCCAGGGGTCGGCCAGCGCCTCGTCCCCCACCTTGGCATGCACCGCGAGCCAGCCGGCCAGGATCACCGCGATCACGGCGAGGCCGGCCAGCGCGCGGGCACCGAGCGAGGCCGGGCGCGACTCCTCCTCGCGCCCGACCTGCCCGGAACGGTGCTGCACCGACTGCTGCAGCCGGTACATCAGGACCGTCAGAAGGGCCACCGCCAGGATCAGGAACAGCAGCAGCGCGTACATCTTCTTGTCTTCGAAGTTGTTGTACGCGAAGGAAATCGTGTAGCCGAAGCCGCTGGTGGAGAGGATGAACTCCGAGCCCAGCACGCCGGTGATGGAGTAGCCGAGCGCCAGCTTGGCGCCGGTGAAGACGTGCGGCGCGGCGGCGGGAAGCTGGATGTGGACCGCCTGCTGCCAGGGCGAGAGGCGGCCGACCCGTCCGGTGCGGCGCAGCACGTTCGGGACGCGATCCAGGCCGCTCATCGTGCCGACGATCACGGCCATGACGCCGTAGAGGAAGCCGATGATGACGATCGGCGTGTCGTTCATGCCGAACAGCACGATCAGCAGCGGATAGAGCACGAAGAAGGGCAGGGCGTAGTAGCTGGCGATCAAGGGCTCCAGCGCGCTGCGCACGCGCGGCAGGCCGTGCAGGATCACCGCGACGCCGCAGCCCACCACCATCGACAGCAGGAAGGCGACGACGATGGAGCGGGCGCTCGAGCCGACCTGGTGCCAGAAGTCGTGCTTGCCCGCGAGCTTCCACAGCTCTTCGGCCATGGTCGTCGGCGGGATGAGCTGGTTGCGCCCGACCCAACCGAACCGGCAGATCGCTTCCAGTGCGATGAAGAAGCCGAGGACGATCAGCGTGCGGAAGACGCCGGCGCGGGTCACCGCTTGGGCCCTGCCTTGCCGCCGGACTGGCCGGCCATGGCCTTCATGGCCTCGCCGCGCAGCTTCTCCCAGATGCGCGTGGTGACGCCGCCGAACTCGGGCCGCGCGGCGATGCGGCTGTCGCGGTCGGCTGGCCAGCCGGTCTCGACGATGTCGATGAAGTGGCCGGGACGGGCGGACATGACGCCGACACGGTCGGCCAGCATCACCGCCTCGTCGATGGCGTGGGTGATCAGTACAACCGTGGCGCCGGTCGCCCGCCATAGGCGCAACACCTCGTCGCCCATCAGCAGGCGGGTCTGCTGGTCCAGCGCGCCGAAGGGCTCGTCCAGCAGGATCAGGCGTGGTTCCAGCACCAGGGTGCGGGCGATGCACATGCGCTGGCGCATGCCGCCGGAGAGCTGGCTGGGGTAGGCATCGGCGAAGGCCGAGAGGCCCATGAACTCGATGGCCTCGCGCACCCGGCGCTGCGTCTCCGCGGCGGGCGCGCCACGGCGCTTCAGGCCGAAGGCGATGTTGCCGGCCACCGTGAGCCAGGGGAAGGAGGCGTCTTCCTGGAAGACCACGCCCACGCCTTCGGGCACCTGTCCGGCAACCGGCTTGCCCTCGAAGGTGATCGTCCCTTCCGTCGGCGGGCTGAGGCCGGCGAGCACGTCGAGCAGCGTGGACTTGCCGCAGCCGGAGGGCCCCACCACAGCGAAGAACTCGTTGCGCCGCAGTTCGAGGGTCACCGGGCCCAGCGCATGCACCAGGCCGCCATAGACCCGCGATACGCCGTCCAGCCGGGCGTGGACCTCCTGCATCGCAGGAGTGTCCGACAGCCCGGCCGAGCGGTCCATCTCGAAGGCGACACGGCGGACGTTGCTCTCGATCATCGCATGCCCACTGATTTCCCTGTGGCACGCCGCCCGATCGAGCGACCAACCGCCACCTCTTTTTTGCCTAAGCCGAACGAAAGGAAGCCCGCGAGCCGGCTAGTGGCGCATCTCCGGCGGCAGGAAGGACTGATCGATCATCGCCGACCAGTCCGCGTCGCCTTCCCATTCGCCCTGGAACTTCATGGTCTCGAGCCAGAACTTCAGGCCTTCGAGATCGATCTCGCCGCGGCTCCAGTAGTCGATCTTGGCCATGTTCGCGACGGCCGACTTGGCGACGTCCGGCGCCAGCGCCTCGGCGCCGAAGCGCTTGGACATCAGCAGCGCCGCGTCCTCCTGGTTGTCGTAGGTGTAGCTGGCCGACTGGGTCCAGCCGGCGATCAGGTCGCGCAGCGCGTCGGGCTGCTCGTTCATGATCTTGCTGGTGGCGACGCCGACCATCTGCGTCATGGGCGGCAGCTCCTCCAGCGTGAAGGCAATCTGGTAGCGGTCCTTGCGGGCGCTCCAAAGCGGCTCGAGAATCAACGCCGCGTCGACGCCGCCGGATTCCAGCGCCGAGAGGCCGGCGCCCACGCCGCCCAGCGACACCAGCTCCGCCTGGCCGGTCATGCCGTGGCGGTCCAGCATCCACTTGGCCATGGTCTCGCTGATCGACTTCGGCTTGGTGAAGCCGATCTTCTTGCCCTTGAGGTCGGCCAGCGACTTGATCCCGCTGTTCGGCATGGAGACCCAGAAGAGGTCCTCCATGGTGCGGATCACGCCGTGGACGATCTTGATGTCGATGCCTTCGCGGATGGCGGTGAGCGCCGAGGAGGTGCCGACGATGCCGTAGTCCAGGCCGCCGCCGACCATGTTGCGGATGGCGGTGCCGCCACCGATCGAGCTGACGGCGTCACGCACCTTGACGTTGGCGGTGTCGTAGAAGCCCTTCTCCAGGCCGACGGCCACCGGCGCGGTGTTGATCAGCGCGCCGTAGTAGGCCACCAGGATGTCGGTCTCCATCTTGGCGAAGGCCAGGCGCGGCAAGGCGCCGGCGCCCAGCAACCCCAGACCCAGTCCAAGGGCCTGACGCCGATCGAAAAGGCTGAAATCGGACATTGCTTCCTCCCCTGAGGCCGGCCTGGCGCACGGCTGCCGAAGCCTCTTGTCGTTTGCGCGATAGGCCTCCCGTGCTATTCAGAGGCATCAGAATTATGAAGTGAAGCATCAGAATGTCAATTGTCCAAGGGGGCGGCCATACTCTTTCCGGGGGCTTGCAGGCCGGCCCGGCCCAGGCTCCGGACCGGCCCGCCGTCAGTCTCTCAGGTTGGCTCTCAGGCCGGCCCGACCTTGACCCCCGCTGCCCGCTCCAGCGGCAGGATGACGGCGGCGATGTCGTCCTCGGCATGGCCCTGGGCGACGGCCTCGGCGTAGCGCGCCAGGGCCACCGGCGGCAGGTGCAGCGGCACGCCCTTGGCGGCGGCGACGGCGATGGCGCACTCCAGGTCCTTCATGATCAGCGAGACCGTGGCCGCCGGGCGGAAATCGCGGGTCAGGAAATGCGCAGGCACCACCCGTTCCAGCGTGCGGCTGCCGGCCGAGGAGTTGCGCAGCACCTCGTAGAGCGCGCGCGGCTCGATCCCGGCCTTCACCCCCAGCACCATGGCCTCGGCCAGCAGCGCATGGGTAGTGATGGAGATCATGTTGTTGCAGAGCTTGGCGGTCACTCCCGTGCCGACCGGCCCCATGTGGAACACCCGCTTGCAGAAGGCGTCGAACAGCGGCTGAGCCCGCGCCACGTCCTCGAGCACGCCGCCGCAGATGACGCTGAGCGTACCGGCCGCCGCGCCGTCCGGCCCGCCGCTGATCGGCGCGTCGAGGAAGCCGATGCCCTTGGCGGCCAGGCCAGCGCCGATCGCCGTCGCGGTGTCCGGATCGACCGTGGCGAAGTCGATCGCCAGCAGGCCGGGCTTGCCAGACTCGGCCACGCCGCCCGGGCCGAGGAAGACCGCGCGGGATTGATCCGGCGTCACGCGGCAGGAGCAGAACATCTCCACGCCCTGCACCAATTCGGTCAGCGAGGCCGCCGCCTCGGCACCCTCGGCCACCAGCGCCGAGACTGCCTCCTGGCTGGCGCTGAAGACCGCGAGCTCATGCCCGGCGGCCATCAGCCGGCGCACCATCGGCAGTCCCATCAGGCCCAGTCCGACGAAACCGATGCGCATGGCGAAGTCCTTTCTATTTTCGTCCTTGAACGACAGGGGTGCAGCGTGAACGCGACGATGCAGGGTCCGTCAAGCGCGGCCATGACATGCCAGCCGGCCGGAGGCGCGGCGCCATGACGCTGCCGGTCGACGTTCTCTTCGAGCCCTATGAACTTGGCGCGTGCCGTCTGCGCAACCGCATCGTCATGGCGCCGATGACGCGCAAGCGCTCGCCGGGCGGCGTGCCGACCGAGCAGACCGTGGCCTACTACCGCCGGCGTGGCGAGGGCGGCGTCGGCCTGATCGTCAGCGAAGGCACCTTCATCGACCATCCCAGCGCCGGCGCCATCGATCCGCCGTCCTATGTCGACATCCCGCACTTCCACGGCGCCGCCGCGCTGAAGGCCTGGGAGCAGGTGCGCAAGGCGGTGCATGCCACCGGCGCTGCGATGGTCCCGCAGCTCTGGCACGTCGGCGAGGTCCGCCAGCGCGGGATGGGTCCGGACCCTGCGACACCGGGACTGGGTCCGCGCCGAATCCTGGCCGAGGACGGCACGGCGGCGGTCGAGGCGATGGACGCCGACAGCATGGCCGCGACCGTCGCCGCCTACGCGCGCAGCGCCCGCTATGCCCGCGAACTCGGCTTCGACGGCGTGGCGCTGCACGGCGCGCATGGCTATCTGCTCGACCAGTTCCTCTGGCCAGAGGCGAACGACCGCCAGGATTCCTACGGCGGCGGCATGGCGAACCGCGTGCGCTTCGCCTGCCAGGTGGTGGCGGCGATCCGCGCCGTGGTCGGGCCCGACTTCCCCATCATCCTGCGCTGGTCGCAGTGGAAGATGACCGACTACAACGCCCGCATCGCGGCGGCGCCGGAGGAGCTCGGCGAGATGCTTGGCGCGCTGGTGACGGCCGGTGTCGATGTCTTCGACGTCTCGACCCGCCGCTTCTGGGAGCCGGCCTTCGACGGCAGTCCGCTCAGCCTCGCCGCCTGGACGCGGCGGCTGTCGCGGCGCACGGTGATCGCGGTCGGCTCCATCGGCCTCGACCAGCCGCACCAGTCCAAGAAGTTCCGCGACAGCGCTACCATCGACGCCAAGGTCACCGACCTCGACCGCGTGGTGGAGGCGATGAACCGCGGCGACTTCGACCTTGCCGCCGTGGGACGGGCCATCCTCTCCGACCCAGCCTGGGTCGAGAAGGTGCGCGCCGGGAGGATGGAGGAGATACGCTCCTACGACCGTGCGGCGCTGGAGAACTATTTCTAGGGCGGTGGCGGATGCAGCTGCGTCGGCCGGGTCGCCACCGGCCGCACGCTCGCGAGGTCGCGCAGCGCGGCGAGCAGCGGCGCCAAGGCTTCCATGCAGGCTGCTGGATCGGCGCAGTCGATCTCATCGACGCCATCGCAGAGCGGCGGGCCGCCGGCCAGGGGCGCGCGCGCGAAGTTCTGCGCGTAGCCCGTGGCGAGGCCCGGCGCCACCAGGGCCTCGCGGATGCGCGGTCCGGCCACGCGCAGCCAGGTTTTGCGGAATTCCTCCGCCGACAGGCCCGCTGCGCGGTCGAGCCGGAGGAAGAGCTTGCAATCCGGCAAGCCGACCGGCACGACGCTCTGCTCCTCGGTCAGCACGGCAAAGCCGGCGACCGGGCGCGCGAAGGTCTCGAGTTCGTCCGCCTTCATTATCGCACTGCCGTCGCGGTCGGCGACGTGCGCGCGCAGCGTCGCCTCGCTGCGGTAGGTCACCAGGGCGACGCCGTCGCAGGTGAGCGTCCCCGGCAAGTCGATCCGGTCGCACTGCAGGTAGCGTGCGATGTTGCGCCAGCGCGGCAGCGACATGCCAAGCCGCCCGTGCTGCCGCCAGCGCGCGACGAAGCCGGCGGCGTCGAGCGCGGGATGCCGCTCGGCGAAGTAGATCAGCTTGGGAGGCGGAGGAGCGGGCGGCATCAGGCCTGGCCACCTGCATCGCCGGCCCGCAGGGCCTGGACGGCGGCGCGGAAGCCCTCGGCCAGCACCTTGTAGTCAATCGAATAGACGTAGAAGGCAGCGGCGCGCCTGGCCCAGCGCGCCACCTCTTTGGGATTGGCGATGTAGAAGCCGAGCGGCAGGCCGGCCCTCGCCACGCTGTCGAACAGGCACTCGGCCGCTTCCAGCACCGCCGGGTGGCTGAAGCCGCCGTGGTGGCCCATGGAAGTCGAGAGATCGGCCAGCCCCGGCATCACGGCATCCACCGGCACCTCGGCCAGCAAGGCGTCGAGGCCGGGCAGCACCGCGGCGTCTTCCACCTGCACCACCACGGCGCCACCGCGATTGGCCTGCGCCGCAGTCTCGGCGAAGACGTCCAGGCCGTAGGCGTTGGCACGGATGCCAGTGCAGGTGCCGCGCTCGCCCTCCGGGGCATAGCGTGCGGCGGCGACCGCGGCGGCGGTGGCTGCGCGGTCGACGCCGAAGTGCGGGATCACCACACCGTCGGCGCCGAGGTCCAGGGCGTGCATTACTTCCATCCGGTCGGCAGCCTGCACCCGCACCAGCAAAGAGATACCTGCGGCGGCGGCCGCGCGCGCATGTGCCTGGATTTCTCCCCAGCCAAGGGTCGTGTGCTCCCGATCGGCAATGACGAAGTCGAAGCCGGCGCGCCCGGCGATCTCGGTCATGGCCGGATCGGGACTGAAAACGAAGGTGCCGCGCTGGGGGTGTTTGTCGGCCAGGCGCTGCTTGAATCGGAAACGCATGGGATTCTCCTTCTTGCCTGCCTGCCCGACGGGCCGCCGCAGCCGGTCGCGCTGCCATCGCGTCGCGATCTGGTGCTCAATGGGCGTCGGAGATCGCGCGGTTGGCGTCACAGCATGCGCGCCGCTCTCCTGGCCGTGTAGCGATCGCTCGATAGGGCTCTGCGCGCTGGAAGCATGCCTCGCGGCCTTGGGTCCGGTGCATCATGCCCGGGATCGAAGGTCAGCGATATCCGAGGAGGCAAGGCATGAGCGAGCGCAGCGTGGTTGCGAAGGACGGCACGCGCCTGGCCTATCGCGTCGACGGCGAGGCCGCGCCCGGCGGGCCGCCCTTGCAGGTGATGCTGGTACAGCATGGACTGGGCTTCCGCGGCGAATGCTGGAACGCCTGGATGCCGACGCTGCTGGGCGCCGGGTTCCGCGTCATCCGGCCGGACTGGCGCGGCCACGGCCGCTCCGAGCCGCAGCGCGGTGCCTGGAGCACCGACCAGATGCTCGACGACATGGAGGCCGTGCTCGACGCCGAAGGCGTTGGCGAGGTCCACCTGCTGGGCGAGTCCTGGGGCGGCACCCTGTGCCTCGCCCTGGCCGGCCGCCTGGGCCGGCGCGTAAAGGCGCTGGGCGTCGTCTCCACTGCCTATGACGGCACTGCCATTGTGAATGCCCGCAGCTTCGCCCGCGACATCCGCGCCAAGGGTCTGGCGGGCTGGGCCAGGGAGGTGTCGCGCAACAGGTCCCACAACGACGAGGGCCTGCGCGCCTGGTCGGAAGAATCGACGCGCACCAGCGACGAGGCCTCGATGATCTCGATCTGCGAGTACATCGTCTCCGAGACCATCGAATCGCGGCTCGCCGGCATAACCGCGCCACTGCTGATCATGGCGCCCTTCGCCAGCCACTTTGTCTCGATGGACCTGGCGCGCATGCTCTCCGCCCGGGTGGCGCTGAACGAGATCGCCTGGTTCCCCGGCCACACCCACGGCCTGGTGCTGAGCGGCGGGGCGCTCGCGGCTAGCACCCTGCTGAACTTCATCCGCCGCCACACCGGCGGGCCGCGCTAGACCGTCGCGATCGGCGTCGCTGGCGAGCCGACGGCGCCCGGCAGGCGCAGCGGCGGCGCGGTCAGCAGGAAGCGGCTGCGTCCCTCGGCACGCAGGTGCCGGGCCAGCGGCGTCAGGTGCCAGAGCTCGCCCAGCGGCACGCCGAGCTTGAAGAGGCAGTGCTCGTGCAGCGGCAGCGCCGCTGCCGGTCCCTCGACCGGCACCGCCGGCAGGCGCTCCACCGCGACGTTGTCGGCGATCAGCGCGCTCAGCCCGCTGTCGCTGATCCAGCGCAGCAGGTCGCGGTCGCGCCCGTCGAGCGAGCAGGCGGTGCGTTCCAGCACCGCCCCGTCGGGCTGGCCGCCCATGTCCATCACCACCTGACCGAAACCCGTGTGCAGGCAGACCAGGTCGCCGGGCTCCACCGTGATGCGGTCGGCTT
The DNA here is from genome assembly GCA_029781795.1 of Pseudomonadota bacterium. Classification (GTDB taxonomy): domain Bacteria; phylum Pseudomonadota; class Alphaproteobacteria; order Kiloniellales; family JACOMY01; genus JAKOWB01. The sequence continues at coordinate 42,707 of JAKOWB010000057.1, forward strand.
CAAGCACGGCCTTGAGGTCGCGCCAGCCGACCAGCCGCAAGTCGCGGCCGTAGTGCGCCTCCAGGTCGATCATCACCGCGCGGCCCTGCACGCCGGTCTCGGCCATCTTCTCGATACCCAGGCGCCGGGCGTGGCTGGTGGAGGTCGGGCCGGGCCCCGCGTCCGCCAGATCGTGCGGGCCGACGATGTCGGCGCCGGGACGGAAGCCGTTGTAGAACACCGGCTCGGCCACACCGTCGCCGTCGGCGTCGAAGTGGCTGCCGATGTGGCAGAAGGAGTCCCACTGCGTCGAGTACTGCGTGTGGAGCAGCACGACATCGTCGTTGACGACGTCCGTCGCCCCCTCCGTGTCCCGGCCGATGGGATAGTTGTAGTTGGGCGCGCCGCCCCGCCGGGTCGGGCGCAAGACGGGGGGATGACGGCGCGGATTGATGACCGTGCCGCCTGGCAGGTCGAGCGGCAGGGAGAGACAGAAGGTCCGCCCCTCCCTTACTTCCGCCAGGCCCTGCAGCACCTTGGCGGGTGTCAGCAGGTTGAGGCGGCCGAGCTCGTCATCCGGTCCGAAGTCGCCCCAGGTCGAGCCCTCGGGCCGGTGCTGCCAGCGTTCCGTCTTGCACACGCCTTGCTGCTCCCTGTGGCCCCCGGCTTGTAAGCGCTGCAAGGATCTTCCGGTGTCTCGCGTAGCCTGGCAAGGCGATGCGGGCGGGCGCCGCCCCTTCACCGGCTCCTTGAAAACCGTCACCCTGGCACCCCAGGCGCCGCACGGCGGCGGATCGAGGAGCAGAGCGATGACCGAGGAGTCCAAGGATGCGAGTGCGGTCGGACTGGCGCGTGGCCTGACCAACTACGGTGACCGCGACTTCTCGCTCTACCTGCGCCGCTCCTTCGCCCGCTCAACCGGCCTCTCCAGCGAGATGCTGGCGAAGCCGGTGGTCGGCATCGCCTTTACGCCCAGCGGATTCAACAACTGCCACCGCCACTTCCCCGAACTGCTGGAGGCGGTGAAGCGTGGTGTACTGGCGGCCGGTGGTCTGCCGCTGGAGTTCCCCACCGTCTCGCTGGGCGAGATCTTCCTCAACCCCACCAGCCTCATGTTCCGCAACCTCATGTCGATGGACACCGAGGAGATGATCCGCGCCCAGCCGATGGACGCGGTCGTACTGATGGGCGGCTGCGACAAGACCGTGCCGGCGCAGCTCATGGGCGCGCTCTCCGCCGACCGGCCGGCGATCCAGCTCGTCGCCGGGCCGATGATGACCGGCCGCCACCAGGGTGAGCGCCTCGGCGCCTGCACCGACTGCCGCCGCTTCTGGGCGCGCTTCCGCGCCGGCGAGATAGATCGTGCCGGCATCGAGCGGATCGAGGGACGCCTGGCCACCACGGCCGGTACCTGCGCCGTCATGGGCACGGCCAGCACCATGGCCTGCATCGCCGAGGCGCTGGGCCTGATGCTGCCGGGCACCGCGGCGATTCCGGCGGTGCATGCCGACCGCCTGCGCGCCGCCGAGGCGACGGGCACCGCCGCGGTTGCGCTGACCCGGCGTCCGATCCGGCCGAGCCAGCTCGTGACAGAGAAGAGCGTCGAGAACGCACTGCGCGTGCTGCTGGCACTTGGCGGCTCGACCAATGCCATCATCCACCTGACGGCCATAGCCGGGCGCGCCGGCAGCGCCATCACGCTGGACCGGCTGAACGCGCTCAGCGCCACCACGCCGGTGCTGGTGAACCTGAAGCCGACCGGTACGCATTACATGGAGGACTTCTTCGCCGCCGGCGGCGTCGGCGCCCTGCTCGCCGGCCTGAAGCCACTGCTGCATCTCGATTGCCTGACCGTCACCGGCGAGACGCTGGGCGAGCGCCTGGCGGCGGCGGGCGAGGGCTGGGTCGACCGCGCGGTGATCCGCGCGCCGGCCGATCCGGTGGAGCCGCAGGGCGGCCTCATCGCGCTCTTCGGCAGCCTGGCACCGGGCGGCGCCATCCTGAAACGCTCCGCCGCGGATGCGCGGCTCTTCGAGCGCGAGGGGAGGGCAGTGGTCTTCTCCTCGCTGGAGGATCTCTCGCGGCGCATCGACTCGCCCGACCTGGAGGTGACGGCGGAGGATTTCCTGGTGCTGCAGAATGCCGGGCCGACCAGCGACAGCGGGATGCCCGAGGCGGGCTACCTGCCGATCCCGGCCAAGCTGGCGCGCGCCGGGGTCAAGGACATGGTGCGCATCTCCGACGCGCGCATGAGCGGCACGGCCTTCGGCACCGTGGTGCTGCACGTGACGCCCGAGGCCGCCGCCGGCGGTCCGTTGGCCCTGGTGCGGGACGGTGACCGCATCCGCCTCAGTGTCTCGGCCGGGCGCCTCGACCTGCTGGTCGCCGAGGAGGAGCTGGCGCGCCGCCGCGCCGCCCTGCCGCCACCCCGCCCGGTGCCGGCGCGCGGCTACGCGCGGCTCTATCGCCAGTCGGTACTGCAGGCCGACCGTGGCTGCGACTTCGATTTCCTGACCGCAGCGGGGCGATGAGGCACGGCGCTTTGGCGGACGACTAGCGCTGCCGGACGCGCAGGTTGTTCTGGGTGTGGGCGACGCCGGCGACGCTGTCGGCGATGTCTTCGGCCAGGCGCTTCTGCTCGAGCGACTCGACCGTGCCGTCGAGCGTGACCTCCGCCTTCCTGACGTTCACCGTGACATCGCCGGGGTCGAGGTGCCCGTGCTCGGTCATGCGCACGCAGACGTCGTCGTGGATACGTTCGTCCGCGCGCCGGAAGCCCTTGGGGCCGCGACCGCCGTGCGGACCCTGCTCCGTGCGCCAGTAGTCGCGATCGACGTGCCGCAGCCAGCCGCGCGCCTGGTCAAGGGCGCGATCGATGGCATTGCGCTCATGCTCCCGAGGGCGCGACGCTGGCGGTGTGCGCTCCCGGTCCTGGGGGGCAGGTCGTGCCATAGGCATTCCTCCTCGGCTCGATTGTGCCTGGTACTAGAAAGAAAGCGCACTTGCGCCCTCAGCGGTTCCGGCCCTTCGCCGCGGCATCCTGTCCGGCCTACTCGGCCGCGGCCGCATCCTGCTGGGCGCCCGTGGGCCAGGCCGCCAGGATCTCGGCCAGCCGGGCGCGGGCCTTGTCCTCGCTGGCCGCCTTGACGTGTCCGAAGCCGCGGATCGCTAGCGGCAGCGCGGCGGCAGACACGGCGAGGGCATGGTTTCCGGCCGTGAGCTGCGGCAGCAGGCTGCCGGTTAGCAAGGCCTCGTAGTCGGCGATGAGCTGCCGTTCCCGGCGCCGTTCCTGCGTGCGGCCAAAGGGATCGGCCCAGGTGCCGCGCAGCCGCTTCATCCGCGCCAGCAGGCGGAAGACAGGCAGGATCCAGGGCCCGAAGCGCATCTTCCGCGGCTCGCCCGTGAGAAGGTCGCGCCGCGCCAGCAGCGGCGGCGCCAGGTGGAAGGCCAGGCGCCCGCCGGCGAAGCCCTCGCGGAGGCTGGCGAGGAAGGCAGGATCGCTGTGCAGCCGCGCCACCTCGTACTCGTCCTTGTAGGCCAGCAGCTTGAAGTAGCTGCGGGCCACCGCCTCGGCCAGGGCGCCGTTGCCGGGCGCCACGCGTGCCTCGGCCGCCACGGTCTTCTCGACCAGCGCGCGGTAGCGCGCGGCCAAGGCGGCGTCCTGATAACGCGTCAACTCCTCGGCGCGGATGCGGACGATTTCCTCCAGCGTGGTGGCGGCCGACGCCGGTGCCGGCCGGGCGGCGACCAATGCGGGATCGTGCGCCAGCGCGCGACCCCAGGCGAAGGCGGCCTTGTTCATGGCGACGGCGGTGCCGTTCATCTCGATCGCCGTCAGGATCGCGGCCTCGGTCAGCGGCAGGCGCCCGCGCTGCCAGGCCAGGCCCATGGCCAGGGTGTTGGCGCCCACCGCGTCGCCCAGCAGCGACTCGGCCAGGGCCGAAAGATCGGCAAAGGTCGCATCGGCCTGCGCGGCGATGCGCTGCTTCATCTGCCGGTCGGGTAGATAGAGGTCGGGCTTGCCGGTGAAGTCGCCGGTCATCACGACGTGGTCGTTGACCAGCGCCACCGCGTCCTTGCCGAGAAGCTGCAGGACCTCCGGCCCCGCGGCTACGGCGAGGTCGCAGCCGATCAGCGTGTCGGCCTCGCCGCGTGCCAGGCGCACCGGCCCGCGCGCGTCCGGGTCGGGCGCGATGCGCAGGTGCGTCGTCACCTCGCCGCCCTTCTGTGCCAGGCCGATCTGGTCCATTACCGTGACGCCGCGCCCATCCAGGTGCGCCGCCATACCGAGGATGGCGCCCACCGTGACGATGCCGGTGCCGCCGATGCCGCCGATCACCAGCCGCGCCGTGCGGCCGAAGTCGATCTCCGGCGCCGGCACGCGCGGCGGCTGGCGCTCTGCGGCTGCCGGCCGGCGCGGCAAGCCGCCCTCGACCGTGATGAAGCTGGGGCAGAAGCCCTCGACGCAGGTCTGGTCCTGGTTGCAGCTCGTCTGGTCGATGCGCCGCTTGCGGCCGAACTCGGTCTCCAGCGGCACGATCGACACGCAGTTCGACTTGGCGCCGCAGTCGCCGCAGCCCTCGCAGACCGCAGGGTTGATCACCACGCGCCTGCCGGCGTCGGGCAGCAGCCCGCGCTTGCGGCGTCGCCGCTTCTCGGCAGCGCAGACCTGGTCATAGATCAGCACCGTGACACCGGGAATCGCGCGCAGTTCGCGCTGCACCGCCTCCAGTTCGGCGCGTGGAGCGACCGTGACGCCGGGCGGTAGCCCGCTACCAATGTGACGCTCAGGCTCCTCTGCGACGATGCGGATGCGCGCCGCGCCCTCGGCGGCGAGTTGCCGGGCGATCTGCGCCACGGTGAAGCCGCCCTCTGCCGCCTGGCCGCCGGTCATGGCGACGGCATCGTTGTAAAGCAGCTTGTAGGTGATGGTAACGCCGGCGGCGATGGCTGCGCGCACGGCGAGCAGGCCGGAGTGCGCATAGGTGCCGTCGCCCAGGTTGACGAAGACGTGCTTCGTTTCGGTGAAGTGCGCCTGGCCGATCCAGCTCGCCCCTTCGCCGCCCATCTGGGTGAAGGTGGTGGTATCGCGGTCCATCCACTGCGCCATGTAGTGGCAGCCGATGCCGGCCAGCGCGCGGCTGCCCTCGGGCACCAGGGTCGAGCGGTTGTGCGGGCAGCCGGAGCAGAAGTAGGGCAGGCGCCTGGCCAGCGAGGCCTCGCCGGCCGCGCCCGGCGCCAGCGCCGCCAGCCGTTCCGACAGGTCGCCGCCGAGGCCCAGCGCGCTCAGCCGTCCGCCGATCAGCCGCGCGAGGTGGTCGGTGGCGAAGGCGGCGCGCGGCGAGAGCAATGGCTGGCCCGTGGCGTCGAGCTTGCCGAGCAGGCGCGGCCGGCTGGCGGGATCCAGGGTCAGCAGCGTGCGCGCCACCTGGTCCTCGACCAGCGGGCGCTTCTCCTCCACCACCAGCAGCTCCTCGGCGCCGGCCGCGAGCTGGCGCACGAAGTCGGCATCCAGCGGCCAGGGCATGCCGATGGCGGCGAGGCCGACGCCGCGCTCGGCCAGGCCGCTCGGCTCCAGGCCGAGCAGCCCCAGGGCCTGCTCCACGTCCGGCCGCGACTTGCCGACCGCCAGGATGACCAGGCGGCGGCGCCCGGCGCCGGGGTCGGCGATAACACGGTTGAGGCCATTGGCGCGGCCGAAGGCAACGGCCGCCGGCAGGCGCAGGTCGAAGAGACGGCGCTCCTGCTCCAGCGGCGAGTCCGGCCAGCGGATCGAGACGTCGTCCGGGAGCCCGTCAGGCCGCACGATGGCGGGCAGGGTCTCGGCCAAGTCGAGCGAGGCGGCGGAATCCATCGTATCGGCCAGCGCCTTCATGCCGACCCAGAGGCCGGTGGCGCGCGACAGGGCCCAGCCGATCAGGCCGAAGCGCAGGACCTCGGCCACGTCGGCCGGCTGCAGCACCGGAATCGAGGCGTCGAGAAAGGCATAGTCCGACTGCGAGGGCAGGCTGGCCGACTTGCAGGCATGATCGTCGCCGGCGATGGCCAGCACGCCGCCGTGCCGCGCCGTGCCGGCGGCATTGGCGTGCTTCAGCACGTCGCCGGAGCGGTCGACGCCCGGGCTCTTGGCGTACCAGAGGGCGAAGACGCCGTCGCGCGTGGCGCCGGGCGAGAGGCCGATCTGCTGCGTGCCCCAGACGCTGGTCGCCGCCAGGTCCTCGTTGAGTCCGGGCTGGAAGACGATGTCCTCCCGCGCCAGGTGCGCCTTGGCCGACCAGAGCTCCCGGTCGTAGGTACCGAGCGGCGAGCCGCGATAGCCGGAGATGAAGCCGGCCGTGTTGCGCCCCGCCGCGCGGTCCAGCCGCCGCTGCACCAGCGGCAGGCGCACCAGCGCCTGCACGCCGGTCAGGTAGATGCGGCCCCGGTCCAGCGCGTACTTGTCGTCCAGCGTTACCTTGCGCTGCTGCACGCCGCTGTCCATGGTCTGCCTCACAGGCGCTTGGCGACTTCTTCCAGCATGACCTCGGTCGCGCCGCCGCCGATGGCCTGGACCCGCGCGTCGCGCGCCATGCGCTCGATGGCGCTTTCGCGCATGAAGCCCATGCCGCCGTGGAACTGCACGCAGTCGTACATCACCTTGTTCACCAGCTCGCCGCAATAGGCCTTCAGCATCGAGACCTCGCGCGTCACGTCCTGTCCCTGCGCGTCGCGCCAGGCGGTGGCGTAGACGAGTTGGCGCCCAGCCTCGACCTCGGCCGCGCGCATCGCCAGGCGCTGGCGGATCGCCTGCTTCTGCCAGAGCGGGGCGCCGAAGGCCTGGCGCGTCTTGACCTGTTCCAGCGTCAGGTCGAGCGCGGCCTGCGCCTCGCCCATCGCCATGGCGCCGATCACGATGCGCTCGTTCTGGAAGTTCTTCATGATGGCGTAGAAGCCGCGGCCCTCCTCGCCAAGAATGGCGTCGGCCGGCAGGCGGCAGTCCTCGAACACCAGCTCGGCCGTGTCGGAGGAGCGCCAGCCGTGCTTGTCGAGCGCGCGCCCGACGCGGAAGCCCGGCGTGCCCTTCTCGACCAGGAACATGGTCACGGCCTTGGCGCCGCCGTCCAGCGGCCCGGTCTTGGCGGCGACGCAGTAGAGGTCGCCATGCACGCCGTTGGTGATGAACATCTTGGTGCCGTTCAGCACCCAGCCCTCGTTGCTACGGCGGGCGGTGGTGCGGATGCTTTTCACGTCCGAGCCGGCGCCCGGCTCGGTGACGGCGACGGCGCAGATCGTCTCGCCGGCGATCACCTTGGGCATCCAGCGCGCCTTCTGCTCCACGCTGCCCGCGTTGTGGAGATGGACCGAGGCCATGTCGGTGTGGACCAGCGCGGTGATGGCGACGCCGGAGTAGGTCGAACGTCCCAGTTCCTCGGCCAGCACCACGGTCGCCAGCGTGTCCATGGCCGAGCCGCCATAGGCCTCGGGGTAGCGGATGCCGAAGAAGCCGAGCTCGCCCATGCGGCGCAGCACCGCGCGTGGCACCAGCCCGGCCTTCTCCCAGGCGTCGCCGTGCGGCTTGATCTCCTCCTCGACGAAGCGGCGCACCTGGTCGCGCAGCATCTCGTGCTCGGCCGAGAAGAAGACCGAGGTGCCGCCGGCCGGCGCTCTGCTGTCAGGCATCGTTCTCTCCCTGCGGTCCGCGGCCCCGCGAACTCTCGTTGTCCTGGACAATCGAACATACGTTAGTTAGCTAGTCTCTCAAGTCAATTCGGCAGGCATTTCCGGCACCAGGAGGAGAGGTGGCATGACGGGCAGCAGGTCGCCGTCCTTCGCGGCCCTGATCGAGACGCTGCGCGGGCATCACCAGGCCATGCTGGCCGGCGGCGGCGCGGCGCTGGTGGCGCGGCACCGGGCGCGCGGCAAGATCCCGGTGCGCGACCGCATCGACCTGCTGCTCGACCCCGGCAGCCCCTTCCTCGAGCTCTCGCCGCTGGCGGCGCATGGCCTCTATGGCGGCGACGTCATGTCGGCCGGCATCGTTACCGGCATCGGCCTCGTGCAGGACACCCCCTGCATGGTGATCGCCAACGACGCCACGGTGAAGGGCGGCTCCTTCTTCGCCGAGACGGTGAAGAAGCACCTGCGCGCGCAGGAGATCGCCGGCGAGCACAGGCTGCCCTGCCTCTACCTGGTCGACTGCGGCGGCGCCTTCCTGCCCGAGCAGGACCGCGTCTTCCCCGACCGCGACCACTTCGGCGGTTCCTTCTACAACCAGTGCCGCCTCTCGGCCGCCGGCATCCCGCAGATCTCGGCCGTGTTCGGCGGCTGCACCGCGGGCGGCGCCTACATCCCGGCGCTGTCGGACGAGGTGGTGATGGTGCGCGGCACCGGTCGCATCCACCTGGGCGGGCCGCCGATCGTCAAGGCGGCGATCAACGAGATCGTCGAGGGCGAGGTGCTGGGCGGCGCCGACATGCACACCACGGTCTCCGGCGTCTCCGACCACGTCGCAGCGGACGAGACCGAGGCCATCGGCCGCCTGCGCGAGATCGTGCGCGGCTTTGGCGACCTGCGCCGTATTGCCCCGCCGCCCTTCGCGCCAGCCCCACCGGCGGCCGACCCGGCGGAACTGACCGACATCGTGCCGACCGACCTGAAGAAGCCCTATGACGTGCGCCAGGTGATCGCCCGCATGGTCGACGCCAGCGCCTTCCAGGAGTTCAAGCCGGCCTACGGTGCCTCGCTGGTCTGTGGCTTTGCCCGCATCCACGGCCACCCGGTCGGCATCCTGGCCAACAACGGCGTGCTGTTCTCGGAGTCCTCCGTCAAGGGCGCACACTTCATCGAACTCTGCGACCAGCGCCACATTCCGCTGCTCTTCCTGCAGAACATCACCGGCTTCATGGTGGGGACCGAGGCCGAGCGCGCCGGCATCGCCAAGCACTCGGCCAAGCTGGTCTATGCCGTCTCCAACGCGCGGGTGCCGAAGTACACCGTGATCGTCGGCGGCTCCTACGGCGCCGGAAACTACGGCATGTGCGGCCGCGGCTTCCGGCCCCGCTTCCTCTTCGCCTGGCCGAACGCCCGCATTGCGACCATGAGCCCCGAGGTCGCGGCGACCGTGGTGACCGAGCTGCGCCGCCAGAGCCTGAAGGGCGCGGCGGACGAGGAGGCCATCGCCGCGCTCGACCGCAAGACCCGCGCGCAGTTCGAGGAGCAGAGCGATCCCTATTTCGCCACCGCGCGCCTGTGGGACGACGGCATCATCGAGCCGGCGCAGACGCGCGACGTGCTGGGCCTCTGCCTGGCGCTGGCCGCCGGCGAGCCGCGCGATCCCGCGCCGCGCCCGGTCTATCGCATGTGAGCGCCCGGATGTTTTCCTCACTCCTCATCGCCAATCGCGGCGAGATCGCCTGCCGCATCATCCGCACCGCCCGGGCGCTCGGCCTGCGCACCATCGCGGTCTATTCCGAGGCCGACCGCGACGCGCTGCACGTCCGCGCCGCCGACCTTGCCCTGCCGATCGGCCCGGCGCCGGCGCGCGAGAGCTATCTCGACGCGGCGAAGATCGTGGCCGCGGCCAAGGCGGCGGGGGCGGCGGCGATCCATCCCGGCTACGGCTTCCTGTCGGAGCAGCCGGACCTGCCGGAGCTCTGCGCCGCTGGCGGCATCGCCTGGGTCGGGCCGCACGCCGGGGCGATCCGCGCCATGGGCTCGAAGATCGAGGCCAAGCGCCTGGCGGTCGCGGCCGGCGTCCCGGTGATTCCAGGCTATGACGGCGCCGACCAGGGCGACGAGCGCCTGGCCGCCGAGGCCCTGCGCCTGGGCCTGCCGGTGATGATCAAGGCCTCGGCCGGCGGTGGCGGCAAGGGCATGCGCGCCGCCTTCGACAAAGCGGAGCTCAAGTCCACCCTCGCCACCGCCCGTCGCGAGGCGGAAAGCGCCTTTGGCGACGGCCGCCTCCTGATCGAGAAGCTCATCGCCCGGCCGCGCCACGTCGAGGTGCAGGTGCTGGGCGACCGCCACGGCAATCTGGTGCATCTCTTCGAGCGCGACTGCTCGGTCCAGCGCAACAACCAGAAACTCCTGGAGGAGGCGCCGGCGCCGAACCTCTCGGCGGCCACGCGCGCGGCGCTGCACGCCCATGCGCTCAGCCTCGCCGCCGCCATCGGCTATGACTCGGCCGGCACGCTGGAGTTCATCGTCGAGGCCGAGACCGAGGAGGTCTTCTTCCTGGAGATGAACACCCGCCTGCAGGTCGAGCATACCGTGACGGAGGAGATCACCGGCCTCGACCTCGTCGAGTGGCAGCTTCGCGTCGCCGCCGGCGAGGCGCTGCCCTTCCGGCAGGGCGACCTTCAGGCGCGCGGGCATGCCATCCAGGCGCGGGTGACGGCCGAGCGCGCCGATCAGGGCTTCCGGCCGGACGCGGGCTCCATCCTGCTCTGGTCCCCGCCGGGGGAGCTGCGCATCGACAGTGGCGTCGCCACCGGCAGCGTCGTCGGCCTGAACTACGACAGCCTGCTGGCCAAGGTCGTCGCCAAGGGGGCGGATCGGGGCGAGGCCTTGGCCCGCCTGCGTGCCGGCCTGGATCGCCTGGCGGTGCTGGGGCCGGCGACCACGCGCGGCTTCCTGTTGGACGCCCTGGCCACGCCGGCCTTCGCCGCCGGCCGCGCCACCACGCGTCTCATCGCCGAGAGCTGGCCCGCAGGCTGGGCACCGGACGCCGCCGACCTCCGCCTGGCCCGCCGTCTCGCCGCGCTGGCCGCCTGGCTGGGCAAGGCGTCCCGGCCGAGCGCCTCTCCCTGGCACAGCCTTCACGGCTTTCGCGTCCTCGCCGCCAGCGGCCGCCCGGCCTGCGGCACTTTCACGGTCGCACGCGACGGCACTACGACCTTGGTGAAGGTGCAGGCCGCCGGCGAGGACTTCACGCTCAGCGATGCCGAGGGATCGGTCACCTTGCAGGCGGCGGATGCCGGCGGCGCGCTTGACCTGGTGCTGGACGGCACGGCCCTGCGTTGTCCCGTCGGCATCAGGGGGTCGCAGGTTGCCATCCGCGCACGCACGGTGGAGGCGCTCTTCGAGGTCTCGCCCGCCGCCGAGGCGGCGCTGGCCACGGCGGCGGCCGGCGGCGGTCATGCCGGCGCCGACGTGGTGGCGCCCATGCCGGGACTGGTGGCGCAGATCGCCGTCGCGGTCGGCGACCAGGTCGAGGCCGGCCAGACCGTCGCCGTGCTGGAATCCATGAAGCTCTTCACCGACCTCAAGGCCGGGGTGGCCGGGCGCGTCGCCGCTATCGGCGCCGAGCCCGGCAAGACCGTGCCGGCCGGCGCGCTGCTGGTCGCGATCGAACCGCAGGACTGAGAGGCAGGCCATGCCAGGGCTTTGGTACGAGGAGTTCCACGTCGGCCAGACCTTCGAGCACCCGATCACCCGCTCGGTGACCGAGGCCGACAACATGCTCTTCTCCAACATGACGCTGAACCCGCAGCCGCTGCACATCGACGCGAACTACGCGGCGGGAACAGAATACGGCCGGCCGCTGGTCAACTCGCTCTTCACCCTGGGGCTGATGATCGGCATCTCGGTGCACGACACCACGCTGCGCACCACCATCGCCAACCTGGGCATGAGCGAGGTGAACTTCCCGGCGCCGGTCTTCCCCGGCGATTCGATCCGCGTGGTGACCAGGGTGCAGGCGCTGCGCGAGAGCCGCTCGCGACCCACGGCGGGCCTCGTCACCTTTCGCCACCAGGCCTTCAACCAGCACGGTGTCGAGGTGGCGAACTGCGTGCGCCTGGCCCTGATGCTGAAGCGTCCGGTGGCTGGCGCCTAGGATGCGCGCAGGAAGAGGCTGGTGAACTCCCGCGCCAGCCGCTCGATGGAATGCCGGCCGGGGCGGTACCACTCCGGCGACCAGTTCATCATGCCCAGCAGCGCGAGCTGCAGCGTCTCGGCCGAAACGCCCGGCGGCGTCGCGCCGGCCTGCGCCAGCTCCTCGATCAGGGTCATCCAGACCGCCTCGTAGCGGCGCCGGTGCGGCTTGGCCGACTGCCGCACGGCTTCCGGCGCATCGGCAAAGGCCTTGAGCCCGGCGGACGTGTAGTCGCTGAAGGCCAGCAGCGCGTTGAGGTGGGCCGAGATCGCCGCCTCCAGCCGCTGGCGCGGCGTGGCGCCGGCGGGCAGTGCGGCCAGCGCCCCGGTCACCGCGTCGAAGACGTTGTCGACGCCGTCGTTCATCACCGCGGCGACGATCTCCTCCTTCGAGGCGAAGTGGTAGTAGACGCTGCCGGCCTTGATCCCGACCATCGCCGCGATGTCGCGCAGCGTGGTCGCGCGGTAGCCACGTTGACGCAGGCAGCGCGCGGCGACGTCCAGGATCTCGCGGCGCGAAGTCGGCTGGGCCTGCTGCGGGGCAGTCCCAGCGCGGCGACCGGCCGGCTTCTCTGCCCCTCTGGCGGTCATGTGGAAACTACCGATCTTGCAAGGCTCGCGGCCACGGTAACCGCTGCCACGAGGGCCTTCAAGCGCCTGAGGGGGAGGGACTGGCGGCTGGCTCGGGCGCTGGTGCTGCCGAGAGGAATTGAACCTCCGACCCCGTCCTTACCAAGGCGGTTACAAGCCCTTGGTGCGCCTGCGCTTTGGCTGGGCTTCCCCCACTCCACCCCCGAAATCGAGCGTCCGCAGGGTGTCCCGCGCCCTGGCCTCGCGCGCCTTGTTGTAGCGCTCGACGCTCTTCGGGCTGGTCCAGGTGCCGGCGTCCATGATGTCGCGGTCGGGCACCTTGCGGTCGCCCAGCTCGCTGCCGAACCAGTGGCGGGCCATGTGCGGGGTGAAGTCGATCCGGTGCCCTTTCTCGGCCAGCAGCGCCAGCAGCTCGCGGAGCTGGCGGTAAACGCCCCAGCGGGTGGCCCAGGGGAAGAGCTTGCGGGCGCCCTTCGGCAACGTCGGCATGTAGTTTGCCAGGGTGACGAAGACCTGGTCGTGCATCGGCACCGCCTTCCAGCGGCCAACCTTGCCCACCCAGGCCAGCAGCTCGCGCCGGGCCAGGTTCACCCGGTCGGCCTTCGGCGTCAGGTCCAGGGCCTCGCCCAGCCGCCAGCCCTGCAGGAAGAGCAGCGTCAGCAGCACCTTCAGCGGGCCGGTCGCGTGCTCCATCAGCAGCTCGGGCACGCCCTCGGCCGGCCGGCGGGTCTGCGGCGCGACCTCCTCCAGCTTCCGCACCTTCACCCAGCCGCACCAGCCCTGCTCGGCGGCGTAGTGCAGCACGGCGGCGGCCGGCACGATGGCCGCCCGGTTCTTCGTCGCGTTGCTGGTGCCGGGGTAGAGGCGGTGGGCCGCCGCGGCGACGTCGCCGCTGACAATGGCGCCGATCGCCATGTCGCCGATCTGGTCGGCCTTCAGCTTCGCCAGGAAGCCGGCGGTGCGGGCGGGGCTGCCCTGGGCAGCCAGGTAGTGGTCGGCTACGTCCCCGAACGTGCGCGGCCGCGCGGGCTCTGCGCCAGGCTGACCACGGTATCGTTCTGCCAGTTCCTTCGCGCGTCGCTCAGCCACCCGGCGGTCCGCCGTGAAGAGGTTGGCTTCAAGGCGACGACCACCGGCGGAGATCCTGGCGTAGTAGGTTCGGTTTCCCTTTCGGGTTCCTGGCGGGTAGAGGCGGATGCCTCGCATAGCTGGTACTCCAGGCGCTCGAACTGCTGCTCGGTGAAGAGCCGGCGACGGCCGATCTTGCGATACCACTGGACGTTGGGGAAAGCCGCCTCCAGGCGCCGGACGTGCTCGTAAAGCGTGGATAACGGCATGCGGAGGGCGGCGGCGACGTCCTCCATGGTGAGGCGGACGGGCGCGGTCACAGCAGCTTCGGCACCTGGGCCGCCTCCAGGGCGCGCAGCGTCTCCTGCACCGCCTCCATGCGACGGAGGTGCAGATCGGCAGCCGCGCGGGTCATCCGGCCCTCAGCGACGCGCCGGTCATAGACCCGGCGGCGGAAGCCGAGCTCCCGCTCCACCTCGGCGATCTGGTCGGAAAGAGGGATCGTCGTCACTCCGCTGCCTCCATGCTCAGTTCGCGCCGGACGTTCAGGCGGGCCAGTAGTTCGGCCCACCGCGGCGGGACCGAGTTGCCGACAAGGGCGTAGCGCTCGGTCTTCGTCAGCCGCCGGCGCCGCCCGCCGATCTCGATCTCGGCCGGCAGCGCGCCAGGCTTGAAGCCCTGGGCGCCGGCGCACTCCTCGGGGGTCAGCATCCGCATGCCGATGTCGGCCAGGGCGTAGGTTTCGCCGCGGACCTGGACGGTGACGACGCCGCTGCGGGCCTTCGTGGTCACGGCGCCGAGCGGGTCGGCCGGGCTCTGATCCTGGCCGCCCTGGCTGTAGTAGTGCTGCAAGAAGGCCGCGACGCAGCCGACGTGGCTGCCGCCGGCGGTGATGGCAGGCGCGGGGTCGTCGATC
>JAKOWB010000086.1 GCA_029781795.1 Pseudomonadota bacterium
AACGGCGGCGACGTCGCCAAGAAGGAATACTGGGGCCTCCGCAACCTGTCCTACCGGATCAAGAAGAACCGCAAGGGCCACTACGTCCTGATGAACCTCGAGGCGCCGCCGCCGGCGGTCGCCGAGATGGAGCGCCAGATGCGCATCAACGAGGACGTGCTGCGCTACCTGACGGTGCGCGTCGAGGCTTTGGACCCGAGCCCCTCGGCGATCCTGGCCAAGCGCGACCGCGACGAGCGCGGCGACCGCTTCGGCGATCGCGGCGACCGCCGTGGTCCGGGCGGCGGCGGGCGCTTCGGCGACCGCGACCGTGGTGACCGCGGCGACCGCGGTGACCGGGGCGAACGCCGCGAGCGCGGCGGCTACGAGGGAGGCAACTGATGTCGATCGAGATCGTCAGCAAGAACGCGGCCGTCCGGAAGCCCTTCTTCCGCCGCCGCAAGTCCTGCCCCTTCTCCGGCCCCAAGGCGCCGAAGATCGACTACAAGGACGTGCGCCTGCTGTCCCGCTTCGTCTCGGAGCGCGGCAAGATCGTGCCGTCCCGCATCACGGCGGTCTCCGCCAAGAAGCAGCGCGAACTGGCCCGTGCCATCAAGCGCGCCCGCTTCCTGGCGCTGATGCCCTACGTGCTGAAGTAGGGAGGAGCAGCCATGGTTGAAGTCATCCTGCTCGAGCGTATCGAGCGCCTGGGCCAGATGGGCGACGTCGTGCGCGTCCGTCCCGGCTTTGCCCGCAACTTCCTGCTGCCGAAGAAGAAGGCACTGCGCGCCACCAAGGCGAACATGGCCTTCTTCGAGACGCAGCGCGCGCAGCTCGAGGCCGCCAACCTGGCGCGCAAGAGCGACGCGGAGAAGGTGGCCGGCAAGATCGACGGCATGTCGGTCGTGGTGGTGCGCCAGGCGGGCGAGAGCGGCCAGCTCTACGGCTCGGTCTCCTCGCGCGACATCGCCGACTCCCTGGGGGCCGGTAAGGTCACGGTCGAGCGCAACCAGATCGTCCTGGACCGCCCGATCAAGACCGTCGGCCTGCACAAGGTCCGCGTCCGCCTGCACCCCGAGGTGAGCGTCACCGTGACGGTCAACGTCGCGCGCTCGCCGGAGGAGGCGGAGACGCAGTCCAAGACCGGCCAGGCCGTCACGCTGGAGAGCCAGCGCGCCGCCGAGGAAGCCGCGATCCAGGCCGCCCTGGACGAGGCCGCCGCGGTGGCCGAGAAGGCCGCCGCCGAGACCGCCAAGGTCGAGGGCGAGGGCGAGGCCGAGAAGGCCTGAACCCTGGTAGCGTGAGCGTTGCGCAGCGGCCCGGTCGGCGACGACCGGGCCGTTTGCTTTGGAGGACACGCAGGGGCGCGAATCGCACTACACTCGTCAAGCGGAGGGCCGGCCGGACGGGCGGCGGGTTTTCCCCGGTTTCCACGCCTCCACCGCAACGCCATGCCACGCGCACGCCGTGCCACCCCCTAAGGTCCCCCGATGGAACCGAAACGCGCCGCCGCCACCGTCACCCCGCTCCGCGAGACCACGCAGCCGCCGGACCGCGATCCGCCGGTCAACCTGGAGGCAGAGCAGGCCCTGCTCGGCGCCATCCTGGCGAACAACAGCGCCTTCGAGCGGGTCTCCGACTTCCTGCGCGCCGAGCATTTCGCCGACGCCGCGCACGGGCGCATCTACGACGCCGCCCAGCGCCTGATCGAGCGCGGGCAGAACGCCAATGCGGTGACGCTGAAGAACTACTTCGACCGCGACGAGGGCCTGGCCGAAGTGGGCGGCGCGCAGTACCTGGCGCGGCTGCAGGCGCTGTCGGTCGCCATCATCAACGCCGGCGACTATGGCCGAACCATCCATGACCTCTACCTGCGCCGCCAGCTCATCGACCTGGGCCAGGAGGTGGTGAACGACGCCTTCGAGCACGACCTCGAGAGCGACGCCATGGCGCAGATCGAGCAGACCGAGCAGCGCCTCTTCAGCCTGGCCGAGACCGGCACCACCGGCCGCGACTTCAAGTCCTTCAAGGAAACACTGGCCGAAGCCATCGCCATGACCGAGGCGGCGCTGAAGCGCGACAGCGGCGTCGCCGGCGTGGCCACCGGCTTCAAGGACCTGGACCAGCTTCTCGGCGGCCTGCAGAACAGCGACCTGGTGATCCTGGCCGGCCGGCCGGCCATGGGAAAATCCTCGCTCGCCACCAACATCGCCTACAACGTCTGCTCCTCGCAGCGCTGGCAGCGCGCCGCCGACGGCAGCGAGATCACCGAACCGCAGCCGGTCGCCTTCTTCTCGCTGGAGATGTCGGCCGAGCAGCTCGCCACCCGCATCCTGTCGGAGCAGGCGCATGTCTCCTCTTCCAAGATGCGCCGCGGCGAGATCAGCGAGGAGGAGTTCAACCGCGTCTTCGAGGCGAACAAGACCCTCGCCGCCCATCCGCTGTACATCGACGACACGCCGGCGCTGACCGTCTCGGGCCTGCGCACGCGCGCGCGGCGCCTGAAGCGCAAGGCCGGGCTGTCGCTGATCGTGATCGACTACCTGCAGCTCATGCAGGGTTCGGGCAAGACCGGCGACAGCCGCGTGCAGGAGGTGTCGGAGATCACTCGCGGCCTCAAGGCCGTGGCCAAGGAACTCGACGTGCCGGTGCTCGCGCTCTCGCAGCTCTCGCGCCAGACCGAACAGCGCGACGACAAGCGCCCGCAGCTCTCCGACCTGCGCGAGTCGGGCTCGATCGAGCAGGACGCCGACGTGGTGCTCTTCATCTTCCGCGAGGAGTACTACCTGGCACGCGAGAAGCCGACGCAGCGCGACAGCGAATCCGCCGAGAAGTTCAACGAGCGCCAGGCGAACTACGAGGAGCGGCTGAACCAGGTCGCCAATCTCGCCGAGGTCATCGTCGGCAAGCAGCGCCACGGTCCGATCGGCACGGCGACGCTGCACTTCAACGGCGAGTTCACGCAGTTCAGCGACTACCTGGCGGGCGACCACCTGCCGCCGACCCGGGATTGACGGGTGCGGACGCCGGCCGCGATCCTCGAGATCGACCTTGCTGCCATCGCCGCCAACTACCGCCTGCTCGCCGGGCGGGTGGGCGGGGCCCGCGTCGCACCGGCGGTGAAGGCGGACGCCTACGGCCTGGGCGCGGCCAGGGTGGCCCCGGCGCTCGCCGCGGCCGGCGCCACAACCTTCTGTGTCGCGCAGCTGGAGGAAGCGCTGGCGCTGCGCCCGCTGCTGCCGGCGGCACGCCTGCAGGTGCTGAACGGCTGCCTGCCGGGCGAGGAGCGCGACTTCGTCGCCGAGGATCTGGTGCCGGTGCTGAACTCGCTGGAGCAGATCGCGCTCTGGCAGGCGGCCGCGCGCGCCGCCGGCCGCGCCCTGCCCGCGGTGCTGCATCTCGACACCGGGATGTCGCGGCTCGGCCTGCCGCCTGGGGAGCTGGCGCTGCTGCTGGCCGCGCCGGAGCGCCTGGCCGGGCTGCGGCTCGAGACGGTGATGAGCCACCTCGCCTGCGGCGACGAGCCGGGCCACCCGTTGAACGAGGCGCAGCGCGCACGCTTCCTTGCCGCCGCGCGGCACTTTCCGGGCGTGGCGCGCTCGCTCTCCGCATCGTCCGGCATCTTCCTGGGGCCGGACTGGCACTTCGAGGAGGTGCGGCCGGGCTATGCGCTCTATGGCGGCAATCCCGGCCCGGGTCCCAATCCCCTGCGGCCGGTGGTGACTCTGAGGGCCAGGATTCTCCAGGTGCGCCGCGTTGATTCGCCCACCACCGTTGGCTATGGTGCCTGCCATCGCGTGGGGGGGCCGACGCGCCTGGCGACGCTGGGCCTGGGTTACGCCGACGGGTTCCACCGCGCGCTATCCAATCGTGGCCGCCTGTTCCTCGATGGCGTGCCGCTGCCGATCGTGGGGCGCGTGTCGATGGACCTGACCGTGGTGGACGTGACGGCGCTGCCCGAAGCCAAGGCCGTGCCCGGCGCGTTGCTGGATGTGCTGGGACCGGACCAGGACGTCGACGCCCTGGCGCGGGACGCCGGCACCATCGGCTACGAGCTGCTCACCGGTCTCGGCCGGCGCTACGAGCGCCGCTACGGCGGCGCCTGACTCATGCCGATCCTGCAGCCGCTGGGGCGGACCTTCCTGGCCTTCCTGGCCGCCGCTGGTCGCCTGGTGATCTTCGCCGGCACGGCGCTCCGCCACTGCGTGACGCCGCCCTGGTACCCGCGCCTCATCGGCCGGCAGATGCTGGACATCGGGTACTACTCGCTGCCCGTGGTCGGCCTCACCGCCATCTTCACCGGCATGGTGCTGGCGCTGCAGAGCTACACCGGCTTCGCCCGCTTCTCGGCCGAAAGCGCCATCCCGCAGGTCGTCATCGTCTCCATCACCCGCGAGCTGGGCCCCGTCATGGCCGGCCTGATGGTGGCGGGCCGCATCGGCGCCGCCATGGCGGCCGAGATCGGCACCATGCGGGTGACCGAACAGATCGACGCGCTCGACACGCTGGCCACCAACTCCTTCAAGTACCTGGTGGCGCCGCGCATCCTGGCCGGCGTCACCATGATGCCGCTGCTGGTCCTGGTGGCCGACATCATCGGTGTCTTCGGCGGCTTCCTGGTCAGCGTCTACAAGCTCGACTTCAACGCCGCCACCTACCTGCAGAACACCGTCGACCAGCTGGTCTTCCAGGACGTCTTCTCCGGCGTGGTCAAGGCCGCGGTCTTCGGCTTCCTGGTGACGCTGATGGGCTGCTACCACGGCTACCAGAGCCGCGGCGGCGCGCAGGGCGTGGGCAGCGCCACGACCAACGCCGTGGTCTCCGCCTCGATCCTGCTGCTCTGCTTCAACTACTTCATCACCGAGCTGTTCTTCGCCCGATGAACCAGCCCGACACCAGCGCCGGCAAGGCCCCGAAGATCCGCATCCGCGGCCTGAAGAAGTCCTTCGGCCGCAAGGTGGTGCTGGACGGCCTCGACCTCGACGTCTGGCCGGGCGACAGCGTCGTCATCATCGGCGGGTCGGGCAGCGGCAAGTCGGTGCTGCTGAAGTGCATCCTCGGCCTGCTGCACCCCGACGGCGGCTCGATCGAGGTCGACGGCGATGAGGTGGTGGGCGCGCACGGCCGCCGCCTGGACGAGATCCGCCGCAAGTTCGGCATGCTGTTCCAGTACGCCGCGCTCTTCGACTCCCTGCCGGTCTGGCGCAACGTCGCCTTCGGCCTGATGAACGGCGAGGGCATGGCCGCCGGCGATGCGAAGCAGATCGCCCTGACCAAGCTCGCCCAGGTCGGCCTGGGGGCCGAGGTCGCCGAGCTCTATCCGGCCGAGCTCTCCGGCGGCATGAAGAAGCGCGTGGGCCTCGCCCGTGCCATCGCCACCGAGCCCGAGGTGATCTTCTTCGACGAGCCGACGACCGGCCTCGACCCCATCATGGGCCACGTCATCGACAACCTGATCGTCGCCTGCGTCGAGAAGCTGGGCGCCACGGCGCTCTCGATCACGCACGACATGGCTTCGGCCCGCCGCATCTCCAAGCGCATGGCCATGCTCTACCAGGGCAAGCTGATCTGGGATGGTGCGACCCGCGACATCGACCGCAGCGGCAACCCCTACGTCGAGCAGTTCATCAACGGCCGCGCCGACGGCCCGATCCAGATGCAGCTGCAGGACCACTTCGGCTGAGGCCGCGCGCTCTGCGCGCCTGAGGGCCACCGAATCGCGATAGAATCGCGGCGCACCCCGAGTCGGAGCCGTCCTTGGCCAAGCCCCTCGCCCGCTTCGTCTGCCAGAACTGCGGCGCCGCCTACGGCAAGTGGGCCGGCCGCTGCGAGGCCTGCGGCGAGTGGAACACCATCGTCGAGGAGGTCGGGCGCGCCGCGGCGCCGGGCGGCCTGGCGCGCAAGACCGGCCCCGCCCGCGGCGCGGCGCCGGCCGGGCAGCTCGAGATCGTCTCGCTGAAGGGCGCCGGGCAGCCGCCGCCGCGCCTCGTCTCCGGCATCGCCGAGTTCGACCGCGTGCTGGGCGGCGGGCTGGTGCCGGGCTCGGCCGTGCTGATCGGCGGCGACCCCGGCGTCGGCAAGTCGACCCTGCTGCTGCAGGTGGTGGCCG
>JAKOWB010000090.1 GCA_029781795.1 Pseudomonadota bacterium
CCTGGCGGCCTGCAGGGCCGCCAGGATGCCCTGGCCCATGCGGCCGCGCGCGTAGTCGCCGCTGAGGCCCCGGCTGCGGCCCAGTTCCTCCGGCGTCTTCGGCGCGTGGGCGGCGATCTCGAAGAGCTGCTCGTCCTTCAGGATGCGGCCGCGCGGCACGTCGCGACGCTGCGCCTCGGTCTCGCGCCACTCGGCCAGCGCGCGCAGGTTGCCCAGCAGCTTGCGGTCGCCCGAGCGGGTCTTCAGCCGCTCCCAGGCACGCGCGGGCGAGAGGTCATAGGTCTCCGGACTCTCCAGGATCGCCATCTCCTCGGCGATCCATTCGGCCCGGCCGTTGCGGGCCAACTGGTCCTTGAGCTGCCGGTAGATCGGCCGAAGGTGCGTGACGTCGCCCAACGCGTAGGTGAGCTGCCGCTCGGTCAGCGGCCGCCGCGACCAGTCGGTGAAGCGCGAGGACTTGTCGAGGTTCGCGCCGGCCAGCTTGCGCGCCAGGGTGTCATAGGCGACCTGCTCGCCGTAGCCGCAGACCATGGCGGCGACCTGGGTGTCGAAGATGGGATGCGGCAGCGAGCCGAAGCGCTTCAGGAAGATCTCCAGGTCCTGCCGGCCGGCGTGGAAGACCTTCACCGTCTCCGGCGCCTGCAGCAGGGGGGCGAGGGCCGAGAGGTCGACCGAGAGCGCGTCGACCACGGCGGCCTCGTCCGGCCCGGCGATCTGCAGCAGGCAGAGAATCGGCCAGTAGGTCTGGTCGCGCATGAACTCGGTATCGAGCGCGATGTAGGGCGCGCCCCGCAGGCGCTCGCAGAGGGCGGCGAAGGCGGCCGCCTCGGTAATCAGTGTCATGGCCTCTTGCTACAGGGCTTGGCTGCACCGGGCAAGTCGCCGGGGCAGTTGGAGCCGCTCAGCCGCCCGGGTAATGTCTGACCCTGGGGGCAGGGGGACGGTGGATCATGGCTGAGGCACAGGGCAGTCAGGCGGCGGTGCGGACCCTGAAGGTCACGGTCGGCGAGCGCACGCTGCCCTTCCAATGCTTCGACACCAACCTCGGCCGCACGGTGAACGGCGAGATCCTGGCCGGGCAGATCTATCGCTGGCCCGAGGGTATCCCCGCGCCCAAGGTCATCGTCGACGTCGGCGCCAACGTCGGCGCCGCGGCGCTCTATTTCGCGCTGACTTTTCCGGAGGCCAGGGTCTTTGCCTTCGAGCCGGCGCCCGAGTGCCAGCCGCTGCTGCGGGCCAACCTCAAGGACCTGCCGCGCGTGAAGGTCGAGCCCTATGGGCTCTTCGACCGCGACCTGAAGCGCCGTCTCTTCATCGGCGCGCAGGACGCCGTGACCAACTCGCTGGGCCAGTCGGCCTACAACACCGCGCAGGGTCCCGAGGTGACGCTGCGCCATGCCGCCCAGGCGCTGTTCGACCTGAAGCTGAACGGCATGGACTGCCTGAAGCTGGACACCGAAGGCAGCGAGGTGCCGATCCTGGAGGCCCTCGCGCCGCTGCTGGCGGAAACCGCCGTGGTCTTCGTCGAGTACCACAGCGAGGGCGACCGCCGCCGCATCGACCTGCTGCTGGCCGGCACCCATCTGCTGGTCGGCGGGCGCATCATGGGTCCGCACCGTGGCGAGCTGACCTATGCCCGGCGGGCCAGCTACACCGACGCGAAGCGGCGCGACCGCGACCTGATTCGCCCGCCGGCCCGCGCCTCCGAGGGCTGATCAGCGCCGCTCGCTGAAGGCCAGGCGCAGGGCAAGCGCGCCCAGCACCGTCGCCGTCACGCGGTTCATCCAGAGCTTGATGCGCGGCTGGCGGCGGAGCCGTTCGGCCAGGCCCCCGGCGATCACAGCGACGCCGCAGTTCACGATGGTGCCGGAGATGTTGAACAGCGTCCCCAGCACCAGGATCTGCGCCCAGACCGCGCCTTTCGCCGGCTCGGTGAACTGCGGCAGGAAGGCGAGGATGAAGAGGGCCACCTTGGGGTTCAGCACATTGACCAGCACGCCTTCGGCCCAGATGCGCCAGAGGCCGGCGGGGCGGGCGGCGGCGAGGTCGTCGGGACCGACCTTGGCCAGGAAGATCCTGACCGCGAGGTAGAGCAGGTAGGCCGCGCCGACCCACTTCAGGATCTGGAAGCCGAGCTCGGAGGCCGCCAGCAGCGCGGCGATCCCCACCGCCGCCAGCAGCGTGTGCACGGCCGAGCCGCCGAAGATGCCGAAGGCCGAGGCGATGCCGGCGCCGCGCCCCTGCGAGAGCGCGCGCGTGATGACATAGGTCATGTCGGCGCCCGGCGTCAGGTTCAATGCCAGGGCGGCCGCCATGAAGGGCAGCAGGTGGTCGAGCGAGGGGATGAAGGCGAGGCCGTCGAGCATGAGCGAGAGACTAGCCACGGCCACGGCCTTCGGGTCCAATGCCGCCCCGGCACACCAGCGCCGAGGTCCTGTCATGCGTCACCTGCTTGTCTTTCTCGTGCTGTTCTGCGGCCTAGCGAGCGTGCCTGCCTACGCCGATGCGCCGGACGAGACGCGCGAGCAGAAGGCCCTGAAGCGCTTCTTCACCGAGCCAACGCTGTCGGCCGACTGGTTCGCGCCCAACCTGCTGAAGGCCGCGCCGCTGGACCAGCTCCAGGCGCTGCGCGACCAGCTGGTTTCCGCCTATGGCGGCCTCAGGGAGGTGAAGCTCGGCAAGGACGGCTTTTCGGTGGAACTGGAGCGCGCCTTCCTGCCGGCCAAGGCGGCGCTGGACGACCACGAGCGCTTCATCGCGCTCTGGGTCGGCACGCCGGTGCCGCGCGGCGGCAGCCTGTCTGACATCGTCACGGAACTGGCGAACCTGCCAGGCGAGTCCAGCCTGCTGGTCATCCGCGACGGCGCCGTGCTGGCCGAACGCAATGCCGAAGCCTCGCTGGCCGTCGGCTCGGCCTTCAAGCTCGCCGTGCTGCTGGCGCTGAAGCAGGAGATCGAGGCCGGCCGCGCCCGCTGGGACGAGGTCATGCCGCTGGAGGAGCGCTTCCGCTCGCTGCCCACCGGAGTGCTGCAGTCCTGGCCGGTCGGCACGCCCATGACCCTGCAGTCGTTGGCCAGCCTGATGATCTCGATCTCCGACAACACGGCGACCGACGCGCTGATCTATCGCCTCGGCAAGTCGAGGATCGAGCCACTGCTGCCGGAAGCGGCGCGTCCGCTGCTGACCACGCGCCAATACTTCCTGCTGGCCGGCCAGGCGCTGGCGGCGCAGCGCGCCGCCTACCTGGCGGCGGACGAGGCGGGCCGGCGCGCCATCCTGGCCGGCCTGGGCGCCAAAGCGCCGAGCCTGCCGGACCTCATCGCCGCCAGTACCGGGCCGGACTTCGGCTGGCATCTCTCGGCGCGGGATCTCTGCGGCCTGATGGACCAGGTGGTCGGCCTGCCGGTGCTGTCGATCGAGACGGCCGGCGCCGACCCCGGGGAGTGGCAGGCGCTGGGCTTCAAGGGCGGCTCCGTTCCCGGGGCCGAGGCGCTGGTCGGCGGCTTCCTCGACCATGCCGGCCACAGGCTCTGCCTGGCGGTCGTCTGGAACAACCCGGCCGGCATCGACGCGCCCAGGATCGAGCAGCTCTACGGCCGCGCCCTGGCCCTGCTGCCCCGGGAATAGACGCCGGACATTGGATTGACCGCGCTGCCGCTCGCGTGCTGTCTGTCGCCGGCAAGGAGGGGCCAGCGGTGTCCGACAAGCGCGTCTATCTCTTCGATTCCACCCTGCGCGACGGGGCGCAGACGCAGGGCGTGGATTTCTCCGTCTCCGACAAGGTGGCGCTGGCCGAGGCGCTGGACCGCTTCGGCATCGACTATGTCGAGGGCGGCTGGCCCGGCGCCAACCCGACCGACGACGCCTTCTTCGCCAAGCCCCCGGCACTGAAGCGTGCCACCCTGGTCGCCTTCGGCATGACCCGGCGGCCCGGTCGCTCCACCGCCAACGACCCCGGCCTGACGGCCGTGCTGCAGGCCAAGGCGCCGGCCGCCTGCCTGGTCGGCAAGACCTGGGATTTCCACGTCGACGTGGCGCTGGGCATTCCGCGCGCCGACAATATCGAGATGATCGCCGAGTCCATCGCGCACGCGAAGGCGCGCAAGCAGGAGGTGCACTTCGACGCCGAGCACTTCTTCGACGGCTGGAAGGCCAACCCGGGCTATGCGCTGGACTGCGTCAAGGCCGCGGCGGCGGCGGGGGCGCGCTGGATCGTGCTCTGCGACACCAACGGCGGCACCCTGCCGCACGAGGTCGAGCGCATCGTCGGCGAGCTGGCGGCGCACATCCCCGGCACGCGGCTCGGCATCCACTGCCACAACGACACCGAGAACGCGGTGGCCAACTCCCTGGCCGCGGTGCGCGCCGGGGCGCGGCAGATCCAG
Organism: Pseudomonadota bacterium; assembly: GCA_029781795.1. GTDB lineage: Bacteria > Pseudomonadota > Alphaproteobacteria > Kiloniellales > JACOMY01 > JAKOWB01. Next base: position 4,386 of record JAKOWB010000090.1, read on the forward strand.
GGCACGCTGAACGGCCTCGGCGAGCGCTGCGGCAACGCCAACCTGATCTCGCTGATCCCCTCGCTGAAGCTGAAGACCGACTTCGAGACCGGCATCAGCGACGAGGCGCTGGCGCACCTGACCCAGCTCTCGCACCTGCTCTACGAGCGCCTCAACCGCGCGCCGCAGAAGAACCAGCCCTACGTCGGCGAGAGCGCCTTCGCCCACAAGGGCGGCCTGCACGTCTCGGCGGTGGAGAAGGACCCGCGCACCTATGAGCACATCGAGCCCGCGCTGGTCGGCAACCGGCGCCACATCGTGGTCAGCGACCAGGCCGGGCGCGCCAACTTCCTGGCCCGCTTCCGCGAGCTCGGCATCGAGTTGCAGCCCGACGACCCCAAGGTCCTGACCCTGGTCGACCGGGTGAAGGCGCGGGAGTTCGAGGGCTATGCCTACGACGGGGCCGAGGCCTCGTTCGAGCTGCTGGCCCGCCGCGCCCTGGGACAGGTGCCGGAGTACTTCTCGCTGGCACGCTTCCGCGTCATGGACGACCGCCGCTGGAACGCGCGCGGCGACCTGGTGACCGAATCCGAGGCCACGGTGACGGTCGAGGTCGGCGGCGAGCACCTGATGACCGTGGCGACCGGCAACGGCCCGGTGAACGCGCTGGACCTGGCGCTGCGCAAGGCGCTGCTGCCGCGCTATCCGCAGCTCGCCGATCTGCGCCTGGTCGACTTCAAGGTGCGCATCCTGACGCCAGAGGCCGGCACCGAGGCGGTGACCCGCGTGTCGATCGAGAGCGCCGACGCCACCGGCCGGCGCTGGACCACCATCGGCGTCTCGCCCAACATCATCGACGCCTCGTTCAACGCCCTGTCGGACTCGCTGGCCTGGAAGCTCTACCACGACGGCGCCACCCCGGCCGGGCAGGCGTGATGGCCATGCCGGCGCCCGCCGTCATCCTGGTCCGTCCGCAGCTTGGGGTGAACATCGGCGCGGCGGCGCGCGCCATGATGAATACCGGCCTTGGCGACCTGCGCCTGGTGGCGCCGCGCGAGCCCTGGCCGAACGAGCATGCCCTGCCGGCCGCCGGCAAGGCCGCGGTGATCCTGGAGGCGGCGCGCGTCTTTCCCGACGTCGCCGCGGCCACCGCCGACCTGACGCGGGTCTATGCCACGACCTGGCGCGACCGCGGCCTGGTGAAGTGGGTGGTGACGCCGCGCCAGGCAGCGGCCGAGCTGCGCGCCTATGAGGGAGCGGCCGGTGTGCTCTTCGGGCCCGAGCGCACGGGGCTGGAGAACGAGGACCTGGCGCCGGCCCAGGCCATCGTCACCGTGCCGCTGAACCCCGCGCATCCCTCGCTCAACCTGGCGCAGGCCGTGCTGCTGGTCGGCTACGAGTGGTGGATGGCCGGCGACGCGACGCCGCCGCGCGCGCTGGAGACCAACCACGCACCGGCGGCGAGCCAGGGCGAGATGGCGAACTTCATGGCCCGCCTGGTGCGGCACCTGGACGACGGCGGCTTCCTCTATCCGCCGGAGAAGCGGGCCGGGATGATCCAGAACCTCGAGGCCCTGTTCGGCCGCCTGGAGCCGACGGCGCAGGAACTCAACACCCTGCACGGCGTGGTCAAGGCGTTGCGGAGTCCAAAGCAGCGGGGGTGAGGCCCGGCGGCCGCCGCAGCGTCCAGAGCGTGTGGCCCAGCAGCGAGCCCAGCACCAGGGCGCCACCGATCAGCGTGGTGTCGGGCGGCACCTCGCCGACGCCGGCCCAGACCACCAGGGGACCCAGCACGACCTCCAGCAGGATCAGCAGGCTGACCTCGGCCGCCGGCAGGTAGCGCGGGCCGATGGCGGTCAGCGCCGTGCCCAGCGGCAGCAGCAGGCCGTTCAGCAGTGTCCAGCCCCAGGTGCCCCAGTCCATGGCCACGAGCGGCGCGAAGCCGTCGGCCAGCCAGATCATCAGGGGGATGGCGCAGGCGCAGTTGACCAGGCCGGCCACCACCACGCCCGGCACCATGTCGATGCCGCGGTGCTTGCGCAGGATGGCGAAGTAGATGGCGAAGAGCAGCGCGGTCAGCAGCGCCGCGCCGTCGCCGATCAGGGTCGGCTGGCCGATGCCGCCCCAGACCACCACGCCGATACCGAGGAAGCCGCCGATCATGGCGACCAGCAGCGCGCGGCTGATGCCTTCGCCCACCAGGATGCGGGCGGCGATGGCCACCAGGAAGGGCTCGGCGGCGATGTAGAGCAGCACGTTGGCGACCGAGGTATGGGCGAAGGCGAAGATGAAGGAGATGCCGCCCAGGCCGTTGAACGTCGCCGCCACCACGCCCCAGCGGCCGATGCGGCGCAGCCCGGCCCAGAAGGTCGCGGCGCCCTGCAGCAGGATCAGGATCAGCGCCAGGCCGCCGGCGATCATCAGGCCGCGGATCGCCGCATAGGTGAAGGGCTCGACGTCCGCCAGGCGGATCAGCAGCCCGTCCGGCGTGAAGACCAGCGAGCCGGCGGCGGTGATGAGCAAACCCTTGGTGTGCGGGCGCATTGTCGTTTCCTCAGGGCGGCGGCGACCTGCTCGCGCATTGACAGGGCTGGCGCCGGCCCGGAGCATCCTTCGCGGAACCGGACAGGAAAGGCTATCCCATGGACGACAAGGCTGCCCCGCGTATCACCATTCCCGCCCGCAAGGGCAAGGCCGTGCGCCTGGGCAAGGGACAGCACATCAAGGTGATCAACCCGACCGGCCAGCAGGTGGTCGACACCTGGGCCTTCAACGCCAACAACCTGTCGGAATTCCAGTCCAACGAGCACACGCGCGCCTTCATGCTGAAGATGATCCCGCAGCCGGGCGACGTGCTGTTCACCAACCAGCGCCGGCCGATCCTGACCATGGTCGAGGACACCTCGCCCGGCATCCACGACATGCTGATCGCCGCCTGCGATCCCTCGCGCTACGAGCTGCTGGGGGTATCCGAGTACCACGACAACTGCCAGGACAACCTGCACGCCGCCCTGTGGGAACTGGGCCTGACCGCGCCGGAGACGCCGAGCCCGCTGAACCTCTTCATGAACATCCCCTGGAACGGCAATGCCTTGTCCTTCGAGGAATCGCCCACCCGGCCCGGCGACTACGTCGTCTTCCGCGCCGAGATGACCTGCGTCGTCGCCTTCTCGGCCTGTCCGCAGGACATCGTCAAGATCAACGGCCTCGGCCGGAAGCCGACCCACGCCGAGTTCGCGGTGTTCTGAGTTTGACCCCCTCCCCCTTTGCGGGGGAGGGTCGGGGTGGGGTCGTTTCTTATTCAACTATCTGAAATCGCATAAGAAAGCACCCCCACCCAACCCTCCCCCGTAGAGGGGGAGGGCAAGAATTTGACAATCCGGCCGGCCTGACTATAGTCCCGCCGCACTTCCGGGAACGTGGGCGTAGACCACTGTTGTCTGCGCCCCGTCTGCTTTGAGGGCGGACCTACCGGGACAACCAGGCGAGTGCCAAGCACCGCCGCAAGCAAGAAGGAGCGACGCTTCCATGTCGAAGCGCGAGAACTCGAAGTACAAGATCGACCGCCGTCTCGGCGTCAATCTCTGGGGCCGTCCCAAGTCGCCGCTGAACAAGCGCCAGTACGGCCCGGGCCAGCACGGCCAGCGCCGCAAGAAGCCGACCGACTTCGGCACCCAGCTCATGGCGAAGCAGAAGCTGAAGGGCTACTACGGCTCCATCGGCGAGCGCCAGTTCCGCAAGTACTACCAGGAAGCCGCCCGCCGCAAGGGCGACACCGGCGAGAACCTGGTCGGCCTGCTGGAGCGCCGGCTGGACGCGGTGGTCTACCGCGCCAAGTTCGTGCCGACGGTCTTCGCCGCGCGCCAGTTCGTCAACCACGGCCACGTCACGGTGAACGGCAAGCGCGTCACCATCTCCTCCTACCAGGTCAAGGACGGCGACGAGATCCAGATCCGCGCCAAGAGCCGCGACCTGCCGCTGGTGCTGTCGGCCATCGACAGCAGCGAGCGCGAGGTGCCGGACTACATCGAGGTCAACATCGGCGAGCGCAAGGCGCGCTACATCCGCCAGCCGAAGCTGGGCGACGTGCCCTATCCGGTGCAGATGGAGCCGAACCTGGTGGTCGAGTTCTACTCGCGCTAAGGCGCGACGCCACTCAGCAGCGCTTTTCGACGGGCCCGGCCGCTTGGTCGGGCCCGTTGTCGTTTCGCGCCGCCGCCGCGCCGGCCAGGGGCTGCTCCGGACCGAGCAGCTGCTGCCGGCCATGCTGGTCCTTGGCGGCCAGGAGAAGCGGGCGGCGCAGCGGGCCCTGGCCGCGCACGCGCAGCCAGAAGCCGCCGTTGCGCCAGGCCGGATTGATGTCCCGGGCGATGTCCGGCCGCTCCAGCCGGATCGCCGCGACCTCGATGCCGGGCTCGTCGCTGATCACCAGCAGCGGCGCTACCGGCTCGTCGTCACGCCAGGGCGCCCAGCCGCGCAGCGTCATCACGCTGCCGGTCGCGTCGCAGCGGACCTCCTCGATGAAGCCGAAGTGGCGCCAGCGGATCCGCTCGGGCCAGCGCGACCGCAGTGCGTCGGCGCTCGCCTGGTGCAGCGTCACGGCGACCTGATAGCCGCTCTCCGCCGCCTGGTTGGCCTGCCCGCTGAAGGAGACGTCGCCGCGCTGCCAGCCCGCCCGCAGCACCGCTTCGACCGCCGGCTGGTTGTCCTCATCCGTCAGGGCAAGGGCAAGATGCATCGTCGTCTCGCGCCGCTGCCGCGACGCAAGCTCGGCCAGGGCGGGTTCCGCCCGCCGGGCCAGGATGTCGAGCATCTCGAGGGCGACACGGCCGCGGTACTCGTCGGGCTTTGAACTCCATATCCCGCCGCTGTGCCGGCGGTAGGCGCCCAGGACCGCGTCGATGTAGCCAAGCCTGCCGTGCCCGGTCGCATGGATCAGCATCGGCCAGTCGCCGATCGGCATGGCGTCGTACCAGTCGGGAAGGGGCAGCAGGGCCTCGCGGCGGAACAGGGCCAGGCCGCCCGCGACATAGTGGATGCGCAGGATGTCCCGCTGGTCGATGATGCGCGGATGGCCGGCCGGGACGAAGCTTGTCGCCAGCTTCGTGCCGTGTTCGTCGATCGTCGCTACATCGTGAAAGCAGGCGGCGCAGTCCGGGTGCGCCTCGAGAAAGTCGATCTGCCGGCGCAGCTTGTCGGGAGAGGACCAGAGGTCGTCGCCGTCGACGCTGGCAAGATAGCGTCCACGTGCGATCGCCAGCGCCCGGGTGCAGACATGATTGGTGTTCAGGTTCCGGTCGGACAGCAGCACCCTGATGCGGTCCGGATGGCGCGCGCTGTAGTCCAGCGCGATCTCGCGCGTGCGATCGGTCGAGCAGTCCTCGCTGATGATGATCTCGAACGGGACAGCCACCTCCTGCCGCAGGATGCTGTCCAACGCCTGCGCCAGGAAACGTTCGTGGTTGTAGGTCACAACCACGATGCTGGCGACGATGCCGTCCGTCATGCAGCCTTTGGCGAGGTAAGATCGATCAAGCGTCGGCGGATCGGTGCCGCGTTCGCCGCGAGGAAGCCGAGCAATCGGCAGAGTTCCTCGACCGCCGCCGCCGTCATCGCGGTGCCGGTCGGCAAGGCCAGGACCTGCGCGGACAGGCGGTCGGTCACGGGCAGGCGCGCGGCCGCCAGCGGGTCCTCGGCGCGGTAAGGGGCCATGCGGTGGCAGCCGGGATGGAAGTAGCGCCGCGCCAGCACACCTTCGGCCCGCAGCCAGCGCACGAGTTCGTCGCGCGATACGCCGGCCGCCTGCTCGTCCACCTCGAGGATTACGTAGTGGTGGTTGACCTCGTCCCCGGCCGGGGCCTCGTGCAGCCTGATGCCGGGCAGGCCGGCGAGGCCCTGGCGGTAGGCCGCGAAGTTGCGACGGTTGACGGAGATGAACTCGTCGAGCGCTTCCAGCGAAGTCAGGCCCATGGCGGCGCAGACCTCGGGCATCTTGGCGTTGATGCCCAGGATGTCGACATGGTCGGTGCCACGGAAGCCGAAGTTGCGCATCCGGCGCAGACGGTCGGCCAGCGTGCCGTCGTTGGTGAGGATGGCGCCGCCTTCGAAGGCGTTGGCCACCTTGGTGGCGTGGAAGCTCAGCACCTCGGCGTCGCCGGCGCCGCCGATCGGCTGGCCGCGGTGGCTACAGCCCAGGGCATGGGCGGCATCGAACAGCAGGGGAAGGCGGTGTTGGCGCGCAAGGTCCGACAGCGCCTCGGGCGCGCAGGCCTGGCCCCAGAGATGGACGCCCAGGATGCCGCCCGTGCGGGGCGTGATGAGGCGCTCCACCTCCGCCGGATCCATCAGGTGCGTGGCCGGGTCGACATCGCAGAAGATCGGCGTCAGGTCGAGCCAGCGCAGCGAGTGCGCCGTGGCGACGAAGGTGAAGCTGGGCAGGATCACTTCGCCGGTCATGCCGAGCGCCTTTATGGCGATCTGCAGGCCGGCGGTCGCGTTGTTCGTCGCGACGCAGTGGCGGACAGCGTGGCGCGAAGCGACCGCGGCCTCGAACTCAGCGACCAGAGGTCCGTCGTTGGTCAGCCAGCGGCTGTCCAGCATCGCCTCGATGCGGGCCATCAGGTGCGCGCGCTCGCCGATGTTCGGTCGCCCCACGTGAAGGTCGCCGGTGAACAGGGCCGGGCCACCGAGCACGGCCAAGTCTGCGAGACCAGCCTTGGATAAGGCCTTGCCTGTTGCCATCGACGTTCGCCGCAACCACGCCCAATGCCATATTCCGATATGTGAGCGGAATGATTAACATAATGAGATGTTTCGCGCTACGCAGTTATTCAATTTTAAATAACACCTTGAAAATATAAATAAAATGACAGGCGCTCAGTACTCCTTGAGGTCGCCGACTTGCAGCGGATCGCATACAAAGATATGAGGGCGCGTGATCGCAGGCTACGCACATGCGGCCTATGCCGCTTCCCTCAGCGAGTTTGGCCGGCCGCTCGCTCTGCCGCGGTCCCGCGGCTGGCTGCTCGAACGCTCCCTGGACCGCGCCGCCGGGCTCGACGCGATGGGATGCTATCCCTTGTTCGCCTGCCAGGATTGGATGGGCCTCAATGCCGATCTGGAGGAACTGTGCGGCCGGCTGGTGTCGGTCGTCCTGGTTCCCGACCCCTTCGCGCCGGTTGAAAGCGAAACCTTCTCGAATTGGTTCGATCACCTGCGGCCCTTCAAGCGCCACCACCTGGTCGACCTCTCCAGGCTCGATCGTGACCGGCTGCCGCGGCACCACCGCCGCCATCTCGCCAAGGCCGAGCGCTCGGTTTCGGTCGAGCGCAGTGCCGCGCCGGAGCGGTGGCTCGATGCCTGGACGGACCTTTACGGCGGCCTGATGCGCCGCCACGGCGTTGACGGCATCAGGGCCTTCTCGCGCGAGAGTTTCCGTCGGCAGTTCGCCGTGCCCGGTCTCGCGCTGTTCACCGCGACGGCGGCGGACGACCTGGTCGGCCTGCATCTCTGGTACCGCCAGGGCGATGTGGCCTTCTATCACCTGGGCGCGATGAATGAAGCCGGCCGGCGGCTCAGCGCCTCCTACGCCTCCTTCCGGCAGGCCATGCAGGAGTTTCGCCAGGAGGGCGTGCGCTGGCTCGACCTCGGCGGCGGGGCCGGCCTTGGCGCGGCCAGCGAGGCCGATGGACTGGAGCGCTTCAAGCGCGGCTGGGCGCACGAGGCGCGCATGACCTTGATCTGCGGCAAGGTGCTCGATCGGCGGCGCTACCAGGCGCTCTGCGCCGCCGCGCCGGCAGGCGAGGCGGACTACTTTCCGCTCTATCGCCGCGGCGAGTTCGCGCCGAGGCACGAGGCCGGCTCATGAACGAGAAGCCATACCTGAGCATTGTCCGGGACGTGGAAGCCTTCCTAGAACGCCATGGCGACAGCTACCTCGGCGTCGGTTGGACCAAACGGCAAGAGTACGCCACCTTGCGCTACCACATCATGCTGGAGGTGATCCGGCCGGGTATGCAGGGACCGGTTTCGCTGCTCGATTTTGGTTGTGGCGCCGCGCATCTGCTGGACTACATCAAGACCAACGGCATCCGGGGCATCGACTACAGCGGCCTCGACCTCTCCGACCGCTTTCTCGATCTATCGCGCAGCAAGCACCCCGGCGTGACCTTCCACAAGGCCGACCTGCTGGACCCGGAGGTCAGGCTGTCGTCCTTCGACTACGTGGTCATGAACGGCATCTTCACCTATCGCGGCGGCATGGATCACGAGTCGATGTGGCGCTATTGCCAAGCCTTGCTGCTGCGCGTCGCCAAGATCGCGCGCGTCGGCTTCGCCTTCAATGTCATGACCAAGTACCTGGATTGGGAGCGCGACGACCTCTTCCACCTGCCGCTCGACACCGTGGCGCGCTTCGTCTCCGACAACATCAGCCGCGCCTTCACGGTGCGCCACGACTACGGGCTCTACGAGTACACGGTCTATGTGTATCACCGCGCGCTGGTGGACGAGATCCCGGACTGAGGCCCGTTCCGGCCGTCACGCCGGCGGTGCGATCCGCGGCACCGGGAAGGGCAGGCCCGCCAGCGCCGCTTCCATGACATCGAGGATCAGCGCGCTGCTGCGGCCGAGGTGGCTGAACTGCTCCTTGCGGTGGCGCCGGGCACGGCGGCGGTAGCGCCGCGGGTCCGCCAGCATCCGTTCGACCGCCGGCCGCAGCCCGGCGAGCGGCACCTTCTCGGCATAGTAGGGCGGCTCGCAGGGGCGCTCGGGCAGGCCCATGTGGGGCAGGGCGGGAATCGTCCAGTCGGTGACCGCGATGCCCGGCACCTCGAACAGCAGCGCCTCGGCCAGGCAGTTCGACTCGTCCGAGACGATGATGTCGACCAGACCCAGGCAATCCAAGATGTTGGTCTTGGGATCGACGATGGTGACGTTGCGCCGCGCGCCGCGATAGGGCTGGATCATCTCGTGGCGGATCAGCTCGTGCTCCGGCCAGTACTTGACCAGCAGGTTGACCGGCAGCTCGCCCAGGGCGCCGACGAAGTCGTGGAAGCGGCCGCTGTCCTCGGTGTCCCACGACGGCGCCAGCAGAACCGAGGGCCGTTGCTGGATCCCGGTCGCCTGGCGCAGCGCCGCGACGGTACGGGCGAAGTCCGCACGCTGGTTGAACACATGGTCCGCCTTGGGCCAGCCCAGCTCGAACACGCCGATGCGCGGCCGGGTGATGGGCAGGGCGGCGCAGCGTTGCCAGCAGCGGCTCCAGACCGGCCCCGGCAACACGCCGATGTCGAAACCGTCCCAGGGCGATTCGCGCCAGAAGTTCTGCTCCAGAGTCTGCTCGTCCGGCCAGTATTCCTGGCCGACGTCATGCAGCAGCGCGACCGAGAAGTCCGCGGCCCTGGGATCGGGGTGGTGCGAGCAATAGACGCCGATGCGCGCCGCCTCCGCCATGTCGCGGGTGATGCGGGTGGCGATGCCGCGCCGCTCGGCCTCGCGCCGCAGCGGGCCGATGTTCTGGTCCTCGGTTTCGGTATAGCAGAAGAAGGTGATCGGCTGACGGATGCTGGAGGTTGTCTTCAGTCGCGGCCGGGCGCCGGGCAGCAGCCGCTGCAGGACATGCATCACCATCGCCCGCGCCCCCTTCGCTCCGTTCCGGCTGGGAGGCTAGGCAAGCCTGAATAACGCCGCAACCTGCCTCGGCTGAAAAAGGCCAGCGCCGCGCGGGCGGGCCCGGCGCGGCGCTGGGATCGTTCCTTGCCGGCCGGAGCCGACGCAGTCGGACAGGTGCGGGGGTCAGGCCTTGGCCTGGACCGGCACGCCCTTGGCAGCCATCAGCTCGCCGAGCTCGCCCGACTGGAACATCTCACGGACGATGTCGCAGCCGCCGACGAACTCGCCCTTCACATAGAGCTGCGGGATGGTCGGCCACTGGGCGAAGTCCTTGATGCCCTGGCGCAGGCCGGGGTCCTGCAGCACGTCGATGCCCTTGAACTTGACGCCGACGTGGTTCAGCACCTGCACCACCGCGGCGGAGAAGCCGCACTGCGGGAAGACCGGGGTGCCCTTCATGTAGAGCACCACGTCGTTGCCGTTGATTTCCTGGCGGATGCGTTCGAAGACCGCGTTGTCCATCTTGCCTGTCCCTCTGGTTAGTCCTTCGGCGCCGAGGTCTGCAGCGCCAAGGCGTGGAGTTCGTTGCCCATGCGGCCCTTCAGGGCCTCATAGACCATCTGGTGCTGCTGCACCCGGCTCTTGCCCTTGAAACTGGCGGAGGTGACATAGGCGGCGTAGTGGTCGCCGTCGCCGCGCAGATCCTCGATGGTGACCTGCGCGTCGGGCAGCGCCTTGCGAATCATGGCCTCGATCTCGCCCGCGTTCATCGCCATGCCAGAACCCTCCTAGTGCCCCGTCATGTAGCCGGGCAGCCAGCCCTCGTGCGCCTGCCGAAGCTCGGCCAGCGATATGGTCCCGCCACCCGGCAAGGTCAACGTCGCGCCGCCCGTCCGCCCCACCACGGCCGCCGGCACACCGGCCGCCTCGGCGGCGGCCAGCAGCGCCTCGGGCGCCGCGCTGCACACAAGGTAGCGCCCCTGGTCCTCGCCGAACAGCCAGGCGTGCAGCGGGCAGGGCAGGGGCGCCGGCGCCTCCAGCGTCACGCCGATGTCGCCGGCCAGCGCCATTTCGGCCGCCGCGACGGCCAGGCCGCCGTCCGACAAGTCATGGCAGGCATTGATCTTTTTCTCGCCGATCAGGGCCCGCACCAGGTCGCCGGCGCGGCGCTCGGCGGCCAGGTCGACCGGTGGCGGGGCGCCTTCCTCGCGGCCCTGCAGCTCGCGCAGATAGAGGCTCTGGCCCAGGTGGCCCTTGGTCTCGCCCAGCAGGACCAGCGTCTCGCCAGCCGCCTTGACGGCAAGGGTCATGTGCCCGCCGAGGTCGTCCAGCAGGCCGACGCCGCCGATGGTCGGGGTCGGCAGGATGGCTTGGCCCGAGGTCTCGTTGTAGAGCGAGACGTTGCCCGAGATGACCGGATAGTCGAGTGCCCGGCAGGCCTCGCCCATGCCCTGCACGGCCTCGACGAACTGGCCCATGATGGCGGGGCGCTGCGGATTGCCGAAGTTGAGGTTGTTGGTCACCGCCAGCGGCCGGCCGCCGGTCGCGGTGATGTTGCGCCAGGTCTCGGCCACCGCCTGCTTGCCGCCCTCGAAGGGGTCGGCCTGGACATAGCGCGGCGTGCAGTCGACCGTCATGGCCAGCGCCCGGTTGGTGCCGTGGATGCGCACCACCGCGGCGTCGCCGCCGGGGCGCTGCACCGTGTCGGCCATGACCATGTGGTCGTACTGTTCCCAGATCCAGCGGCGCGAACAGAGGTCGGGACTGGCCATCAGGCGCTTCAGCGCCTCGGCCGGCTCGACCGCCGGCACGCTGGCGGCATCCAGCGCCGGCAGCTTGGGCGAGGGCGTCCAAGGGCGGTCGTACTCGGGCGAGGCCTGGGCCAGCGGGTCGATCGGCAGGTCGCCGACGACCTGGCCGTGCATCTTCATCACCATGCGGCCGGTGTCGGTCAGTTCGCCGATGATGGCGAAGTCCAGGTCCCACTTCTCGAAGATCCTGCGCGCCAGGTCCTCGCGGCCCGGCTGCAGGATCATCAGCATGCGCTCCTGGCTCTCCGACAGCATCATCTCGTAGGGCGTCATGCCGCTCTCGCGGCAGGGCACCTGGTCGAGCCAGAGCTCGACGCCGCAGCCGCCCTTGGAGGCCATCTCGAACGAGGAGGAGGTGAGGCCGGCGGCACCCATGTCCTGGATCGACTGGATGGCGTCGGTGGCCATCAGCTCCAGGCAGGCCTCGATCAGCAGCTTCTCGACGAAGGGATCGCCGACCTGCACGGTCGGGCGCTTCTCCTCGCTCTTCTCGTCGAACTCGGCCGAGGCCATGGTGGCGCCGTGGATGCCGTCGCGCCCGGTCTTGGAGCCGAGGTAGACCACCTTGTTCCCGACGCCGGCGGCGCGCGCGTAGAAGATCCTGTCCTGCCGCGCCAGGCCGACGGTCATGGCATTGACCAGGATGTTGCCGTTGTAGGCCGGGTGGAAGTTGACCTCGCCCGCCACGGTCGGCACGCCGACGCAGTTGCCGTAGCCGCCGATGCCGTGCACCACGCCGGCCACCAGGTGGCGCGTCTTGGGGTGGTCCGGCGCGCCGAAGCGCAGGGCGTTGAGGTTGGCGATCGGCCGCGCGCCCATGGTGAAGACGTCGCGCAGGATGCCGCCCACGCCGGTCGCCGCGCCCTGGTAGGGCTCGATGAAGCTGGGGTGGTTGTGGCTCTCGATCTTGAAGATCGCCGCCAGGCCCTCGCCGATGTCGATGACGCCGGCATTCTCGCCCGGGCCCTGGATCACCCAGGGCGCCTTGGTCGGCAGGGTCTTCAGCCACTTCTTCGAGGATTTGTACGAGCAGTGCTCGGACCACATGACCGAGAAGATGCCGAGTTCCAGCAGGTTCGGCCGGCGGCCGAGGATCTGCACGGCAAGCCCGAACTCCTCGGGCGAGAGGCCATGGTCGGCGACGACCTGGTCGGTGATGGCGGGTTCTGGCTGCAAGATGGGGCCTTACTTCGGGGCGACGATCGATTGTTCCTCCCAGATCAGGTAGCGGCCGCCAGGGCCGGGACCCACGAGGATCTGGTAGGGGAAGACGTCGCCGGTCTTCTGCGAGGTGCGGCTGGCGAGGATGCGCATGCGGTCGCCCTCGGGCGTGATCGAGACGTTCGAATAGACGAACCACTCGCCCACCGCGGCGGCGTTCGGCAGGTAGGAGTTGATGAAGGTCTTCAGCTCCTCGCCGGTCATCTCGGTCTTCACGCGGTTGTCGCCGCGCACCTCGATGATGATGATGCGCGCGTTGTCGGCGTAGAGGTCCGCCATCCCCTTGTCGAAGCGCTGCTCCAGGTAGACCAGCTTGTCGAAGAGGTCGCGCGCGGCGGCATAGCGCTCCTCGACGGTCTGTGCCGAGACGCTCGCCGGCAGCAGCAGCGAGAAGAGCAGCGCGAAGAGGCGGCGCATCAGACCAGCGCCCCGCAGATCGATTCGAAGAGGCCGCGCCCGTCGGTGCCGCCGAGCTGCCGGTCGGCCAGGCGTTCGGGGTGCGGCATCAGGCCCAGCACGGTCTTGGTGCGGTTGAACACGCCGGCGATGTTGCTGAGCGAGCCGTTGGGGTTGGCCTCGGGTGTGACCGCGCCGTCCGGCGCGCAGTAGCGGAAGGCGATCTGGCCGTTGTCCTCCAGCCGGCGGCGCCCCTCGTCGTCGATGGAGTAGCAGCCGTCGTGGTGCGCCACGGGAATGCGCAGGGTCTGCCCCTCCTCGTAGGCGTTGGTGAAGAGCGACTGGCTGGTCTCGACCCGCAGGTTCACGTCCTTGCAGATGTAGGTCAGCGTCTTGTTCGGCAGCAGCGCGCCCGGCAGCAGCTTGGCCTCGGTCAGGATCTGGAAGCCGTTGCAGATGCCGAGCACCGGCACGCCCTTCTCGGCGCGCGCCGCCGTCTCGCGCATGGCGGGGGAGTGCGCCGCCATGGCGCCGCAGCGCAGGTAGTCGCCATAGGAGAAGCCGCCCGGCAGCACGATCAGGTCGACCTTCGGGAACTCGGTCTCCTTGTGCCAGACCATGTGCGGCTTGCGGCCGGATACCTGCTCCAGCGTCACCGCCACGTCGCGGTCGCAGTTCGAGCCGGGGAAGACGATGACGGCGGCCTGCATGGCGGCGGGTCTCCTCTCAGGCGACCAGGTCGATGGCGTAGCTCTCGATCACGTCGTTGACCAGGAGCTTCTTGCACATGGCCTCGACGCTGGCGCGCGCCTTGGCCGGGTCGCTTTCCTCCAGCGTCAGCTCGATCAGCTTGCCGGCGCGCACGTCGCCGACGCCGCCGAAGCCCAGGGTGCCGAGGGCATGCTTGATGGCGACGCCCTGGACATCCAGGACGCCGGTCTTCAGGTGGACATGGACGCGGGCTTTCAACGGAGACTCCCGTCTGGGGGCGGGCCAGGGAGGCCCCCGACTCTGGCGGCGGCCGGCCCGAAAAGTGGCCGGAGACTAGCGGCCGGGACCCCCGCTTTCAACCCGGACCGATGGAGGTCCCCCGGGGCGCCCTCAGGCCACCGCCAGCACGGCCGCCATCCCGGCCTCCTGGTGCTGGATCACGTGGCAGTGGAGCATCCAGCGCCCGGGGTTGTCGGCCACCAGCGCCACCTCGGCCCGGCCCTGCGGTGGCAGCAGGACCGTGTCGAGCCAGAGGCCGCGCGGGTCCGGCTGGCCAGTGGGGTCCAGGGCCAGCATGTGCATGCCGTGCAGGTGGATCGGGTGCCACCAGTCGCTCTGGTTGGTCATGGCCAGGCGGTAGGTCCGTCCCAGGGCCAGGTTGAACAGCGGCGCCGTGTGGTTCATGCCGGCCGGGTCGTGGTCCATGGCCAGGCCGTTCACCGTCCAGGGCAGGCCCATGGTATGGCCGCCGTCGCCGCTCATGCCGTGCATCGCCATGCCCATGCCGCCGGCGAAGACCAGCTCGAGCGGGGCGGCATTGGCCAGGTCGGGCCGGGGCAGGGGGTTCGCCGTCAGCGCCATGGGGGCGTCCAGCGGCGACTCGCGCAGGATGCCGCCCTGGCCGTAGGCCAGGGTCAGCAGCGGCCGGGGATGCTTGTCGTTGCGGTGGTCGACCACCTGGAAGCGTTCGCCGGGCTTGCCGGCGGCGTCGAGGATCAGGTCGGCGCGCATGCCGGGCCCCAGCCAGACCAGCCCACCGTCGGGCGCATGCGGCTGGCAGGGCTGGCCGTCGCGGGCGATGACCAGGGGCGCGTGGCCGTCGAAGGCGAGCACGAAGATCCGCGCCTCGGCCGCGTTGACCAGACGCAGGCGCAGGCGCTCGCCGGCGGTCACCGCGACCTCGCCGGGTTCCTGTCCGTTCAGGGTGATGACCGGGCCGATGCGGCCGTCGTGCGCCTGGTCGAAGGGCTCGGCGAAGTCGGGCGCGATCTGGCCCTCGGCGTCCAGGCGCCAGTCGGACAGGACCCACAGCAGTTCGCGGTCGACGGCCGGCGGGTCCGGTTCCTCGACGATCAGCGCGCCGAAGAGGCCGCGCCCCATCTGCTCGCTGGTCTTGAAGTGCGGATGGTACCAGAAGGTGCCGGCATCGGGCGGGGCGAACTCGTAGCGGAAGGTCTCGCCCGGCTGGATGGCGTTCTGCGTCAGGCCCGGCACGCCGTCCATGGCGTTGGGCAGGCGCAGGCCGTGCCAGTGGATCGTCGTCGGCTCGGCCAGGCCGTTCACCGCCTCGACCACCAGGCGGTCGCGCTGGCGGATGCGCAGCACCGGCCCGGGGGTCAGGCCGTCGTAGCCCCAGATCTTCGTGACCGGGCCCTCCGCCAGGAGCTGGGCCTGGCTGGGCAGGATGTCGATGCGCCGCGGCTCGCCGTCCAGCAGCGCGGCGCTCGGGCGGGCGAGGGGCAGGACCGTGACGGCCGCGGCGGCGGCGAGGAAATGACGGCGGTGCATGGCTTTAACTATGCCGGCGGCGTTGCGTCGGTAAAGCGGCGCCTTGCCGCTCCCACGTGGGAGGCTAGGCGAGGCGCGCCTTGATGTAGGTGGCGATACGCTGGCCGGCGCCGCCCTCATGGATGCCGTGGACCATTCTCTCCTGGCAGGCCCGGCGCTGTGCGGCCAGCGGGTCCTCGCCGGCCTTCAGGCGTTGCACCAGCGGCGCTATCTCAGCCGATTCGCGGGCCAGGTAGTAGCCCTGCAGCACCTCAGGGCGGAGCGCATCGTCAAGCCCGCCCCAGCCGTCCTCGCGCAGGGTATAGATGACCGGCTTGCCCACCGCGGCGTACTGCACCAGGAAGCTGGAGGCGTCGCTGATCAGGAGGTCGGACCAGCGGAAGAGACCGTAGTAGGCCTCGCTCTCGTCGAGATGACAGCGCTCCTGGCCGAAAAAGCCGCGGAACTCGCTCTCCGACATGACCTTGTCGTGCAGCAGGCGGGGCAGCAGTCCCGGATGCGGCCGGAACACCAGGTAGCAGTCGGGCATGTCGGCCAGCAGCCGCCGCACGGCATCGCCATGCCGCAGGAAGGTGCTCCAGCCCTCCAGCGAGTGGTGCGGCGTGTAGAGGATTTTGTACTTCCCCGCGCTTGCCCGCAGCACGTCCGGGGGCAGGCTGTCCGCCGGACGCGCCGTATGGTGGAGGTCGATCAGCGGCAGCCCGAGGCCGACGACGCGCCGGGCCGGCACGCCGCCCTCGGCCCGGTACTGTGGCGCTGTCTGCGGCGAGCGGGAAAAGACGCGCCAGGCGCGCCGCTGGGCCTCCAGGCCGAAGGTCTGCTTCGCCAGCCGACCGGAGCGGTCGGCGAAGTCGGCGCCGTAGGTGATGTAGGCCAGCCGGCCGAAGCGTCGCAGTTCCGCGACCCTGTAGCACGGGGGGCGGAATTCGTCGTAGGGACTGGAGGTGACGAAGAGGTCGGCATTGAGGCGGTCGAGCGCCACCGGCGCGGCGATGCCGTCGATCGAGCGGATGCCACGGGCGGCGAAGAAGGCCCGGCAGTCCGAGGACAGGCCCATCCAGCCGCCGAAGCCGACGTTGAGCACCAGGACCTTGAAGGCCGGGTCGGCGCGGCACGCCAGGAAGAGCGTGTGCAGCGAGCCCCAGTCGACCGGATCTCCGGCCAGGAAGACGATGCGGATGGGAATCGGGCCCAGGCGCAGCTTGCGCGCCAGGCGACGCGCCAGGAAGGCGATGCATGCTGCCCGCTCCTGTCGGCGCCTGCTCCGCTCGTCGTCGCCCGGGCGGCGCTGGAACAGGCGGGCCCAGAGGTAGCGGATCAGCAGGTCGGCGTGCGAGCGGACCGGATCGTAAGCGACGCCGAGATCGTAGCGTTCACGCAGATGCCGGCTGAGGCGCTGCCTGACCATCCAGACTCACCGGGCGACCGCTGTCACGTCTGGCTCTCCGCCAGCGCACGCAGGTCGTCGCGCGCGAAGATGGCGCGGATCACCGCCGTGGTGTTGTGCCCGGCGAGATAGGAAGGCCGCACCATGAGGCCGCGGCGCTCGGCCGGCGCGTAGTAGTCCTCCCAGCCGCCGCCGCTATAGACCACCTTCGAACAGCGGTAGGTCTGGATGATCTTCTCCAGGGTCGCTGCCACCAGCGGCGCGTCGAGCAGGAAGGCCTCGTCCACCGTGGCAAGGGCGGAGACCATGCGCAGCCGGTCCTCTTGCCGCATCACCGGCAGGCGTTTGTAGCCGCGCACGTTTTCGTCGCTGATGACGCCGACCACCAGGTAGTCGCCGAGCGCACGCGAGGCCTCCAGAAAGGCGACGTGGTTGGGGTGCAGCAGGTCGAAGCTGCCATCGGCATAGACCACGCCGCGATGGCGCGGCAGCGCCTCGTCCGGCGCGGGCACCGCGGGCAGCGGCCGGGTCTGCCAGCCGGGCCCGAGGTGCGCCTCCGGCGGATCTGGTCGCAGCACGGTAAGGCCGGCCACCTCCATCGCGGCCAGCGCGATGGCAGGTTGCTCGCCGTTCAGCCGGATGCGCTCGCCCGCGCGCCGGACGAAGCTGAGGGTGACCGGGGTGCGGCTGTCGAAGAACTCCAGGCAGAGGCCGTCGGCGAGCGTGCCGCGCTGTCCCACCAGCGCGAAACCGGCGGTCCCCAGGAACGGCACCAGCGCAGGATCGTAGTCCTCGGCGCAAAGGCCAAGGTCCAGGCGCGGCAGCCCGTCCAGCGCCGTGTCGCCGCGCAAGGCAGCCAGCAGTGTGTCGCGCAACAGGAAGGCGCGGCCGGGCCGATGGCGCTCCAGGGCGCGGACCAGCCGGCGAAACGAAATCCATGCGGGCGCCGCAGCCGGCATCATGCATATCCCCCTGTTCCAGCCGGGAGGATTGCCTGTCCGCGCGCCGCTTGCCAAGGCGGCTCTTGCCGCCCGCTCGTGCAACGTCCGGACAGGGGGGGATCATGTCACCCGACAAGCTTTCGCTGGACGGCACCGCGAGCCGGCCGTTTCACTTCGCGCCATGTCGGATGACAGCAAGGGCCTGCTACTCGGCCTCCTCGGCGTGGTGATTTTCAGCCTGACGCTGCCGGTGACGCGGCTGGCGGTGACCTGGCTCGACCCGGTGACAGTCGGCCTGGGGCGCGCCGTGGTGGCCGCCGCCGCCGCTGGCCTGGTGCTGTTGGCGACGCGCCAGCGCCGGCCGAAGGGGCGGGAGTGGGCCAGCCTCGCCGTGGTGGCGCTGGGCGTTGTGCTGGGCTTTCCGCTGCTCGCCTCCTGGGCCATGACCAAGGTGCCGGCGGCGCACGGCGCCGTTGTGCTGGGCGTGCTGCCGCTGGCGACCGCCGCGTTCGGCGCGATCCTGGCGGGCGAGCGGCCCTCGATTCTGTTCTGGGTCGTCGGGCTCTGCGGCTCTGCGCTGGTCGTGGTCTTCGCCCTGCGCGAGGGCGGCGGCGGTCTCTCCTGGCCTGACCTGGCGCTGCTGGCTGCCGTCGTCTCGGCGGCGATCGGCTACGCCGAGGGCGCGCGGCTCTCGCGCACGCTCGGTGGTTGGCAGGTGATCTCGTGGGCGCTGGTGCTCTCGGTGCCCTTCCTGCTCTGGCCGGTGATCGAGCACGCCGGCCGCCTGGAGTTCGCCAGCCTGCCCTGGCAGGCCTGGGCCGCCTTCGCCTACGTCGCGCTCGGCAGCCAGTGGCTCGGCTTCTTCGCCTGGTACCGCGGCCTGGCCCTGGGCGGCATCGCCCGCGTCGGGCAGGTGCAGCTCCTGCAGGCCTTCTTCTCCATCGGCTTCGCCGCCCTGCTGAACGACGAGGCCATCGGCTGGGACACCCTGGGCTTCGCCCTGGCCGTGGTCGCCTGCGTCGCCCTGGGGCGGCGGCTGAAGGTCAGCCGATAGCGGCGCCGCTCATGGCGCAGGGGTCGAAGGCTCGTCCATCCCCGCCCACTCGCCCGGATAGACGAGAATTCGCAGGGGAATCCCCGCGTGCTCGAGCGCCATGACTGCTGCGCCATCTAGGTCCAAGGCCAGGACGTCATCTTTTGACGGTGACACGAAGACGTCCAGGTAGACCTCGAGGTCGTCCGATGGGGGCAGGGAACGCAAAGCCTCCGCGTCGATCTCGCTGAGGATCTCTGTGACCTGTTCAGACAGGGCGCTGTCGTGTGCGTCTGAGCCGAGGCGCCAGTAGCCGGTCTCGTGCACCACCGGGGTGCCGCCTCTGCGCGTGACGCTGTCGCCCTTCCTGAAGCTCTCGGTGGGCTCGACCCGCAGAAGCTTCGTCAGCTTGTCGGGGTCCAGGCCATCGCCCCTGAAGCACAGGCTGACGCAGAGAACGGCCGGACGTCCCCGCGCCCGTCCGCCCGGCGCCGACCATCGCTCCACGACGATGTGGTAGCGATGCTCGGCTTCACCAGCCGGAACCTTGTTCATCCGGCCCCACAGCCTTGCGCCCGCGGGACCCTTCACCGCTTCCGTCATTCAAGTCCTTGGTCATGGAGGATCGCCGCGCGCCTGTCCCGCAGCGAAGAAGGCGCACTCGTCTACGCTGTGGACTGGCGATCGTCTACGACCGAGACGGATGACGATGGCGAGTCGCCGGGCAGCGTGGCGCCAACGCCACAGATGCTCGAGACATGGGGCCGGATGGGCCGCAGGACGGCGAGGGGATGATTGCTTGACCGATACACCTGCATGCGGGATCAATTCACGCAGAGGGGCTGGAGATTGAATTCGGCATGGGCGTGAGAGCGTCAGGCACGACCCCGGCGGGTGGCTCGGCTTCATTGCGTATTGAAGGCGTTGCGGCACTGTTCGCGGCGCTCTTCGAACTCGACAGCGTTGGCCCCAATGACGACTTCTTCAGGCTGGGCGGAGAATCGCTGCTCGCCGACGAGCTCATGGCGGCGGTCGAGCGCCGCTTCGGCCTTGTCCTC
Organism: Pseudomonadota bacterium; assembly: GCA_029781795.1. Lineage (GTDB taxonomy): Bacteria > Pseudomonadota > Alphaproteobacteria > Kiloniellales > JACOMY01 > JAKOWB01. The sequence goes on from JAKOWB010000090.1 coordinate 24,323, forward strand.
TCGGCCTCGGTGCTGGTCGAGGCGCCGACGCCGGCGGCCCTGGCTGCCGTCATCGGCGCGGCGGACAAGCGACGGGACTGGCCGCTCTTCACCGTACGCGAGACTGGCAAGGGACCGCCGCTCTATTGCCTGCATGGCAGCGACGGCGCGTCGCCGACAGCGCAACGCCTTGCCACGGCGCTGGGCGCCGGCCAGCCGGTCTACGGCCTGCGGGCGATCGGCCTGGAGGACGGCGAACGCCCCTTGGTGACGGTCGAGGCCATGGCGCGCCGATACCTCGCCGCCATCGCGGCTGAAGCGCCGCCCGATGGTCCCTGCCATCTGCTGGGCCACTGCGCCGGGGCGAGCGTCGCCTACGAGATGGCGCGGCAGCTCTTGCGCCGGGGCCAGCAGGTGGCGCTGGTCCTGATCGACCCCGAAATCGAGGAGAGGGCGCCTTTCCTCTACCAGTCGCGCCTCGACCTCCTCCGTCGCCGGCTCCGGCTCGGCCGCAGGGCGCGGCGCCTGCTGCGGTCCCTGCCGGCGACTTTGACCGGCGACGAGCGGCGCCGCGCGGTCCGCCGCGCCATCGACCTCGCGACGGCACGCTACCGGCCACGTCCCCTGGCCTGTCCGACGCTGTTCATCACCTCGCCCGAGCGGCGGGTGCTGCTCGATCCGCGCCGGGGTTATCCGCGCCTGCTCCGCAATGGCCGTTTCGTCGAGGTCGAGGCCACCCACAAGGGCCTGTTGATGGAGCAGATCAGCAGGGTCGCGCACCTGATCGGCCGTTTCCTGGCGCGGCCCGACGAACCCTCCACGGCGGGAGGCACGGGCAATGAACCTTTACGATCGGCTGGCGCGTCTCGCTCGCTACCAGCCTGACAAGAGCGCCGTCGAGAGCCAGCGCGAGGCCTTGACCTACGGCGAGCTGGAGGCCCTGGCCGCGCGCATTGCCGGCGGCCTGCGCGCGGCCGGCGTCGGTCCGGGCGATCTTGTCGGCCTGCGCCTGCACGATACGCCGCAGCACATCGCGGCCCTCTTCGCCGTCATGCGGCTTGGCGCGATCATCCTGCCGGTGGACTGGCGCGGCACGCGCGGTGAGTACGACCGGCTGCTGGCACGCTTCGCGCCCCGGCTGGTGCTGGACGACAGCCAGGCTCCCCTCGACTGGCCTGGCCTCCAGCGTCTCGGCGACCTGGCACAGCACGACGCGGATACAGCACCGCCGGCCGAACTGGCGGACCAGCCGATGGGCTACAGCCTGACGTCCGGCACCACCGGCCAACCCAAGGCCATGGTGGTGACGCACGAGCAGCTCTACCTGCGCTTCGCGGCCCGTACCCTCGAGGGGATCTTCGCCCGCGACGACCGCTTCCTCGCGGTCTGGCCGCTCGCCTATCCGGCCGGTCGCGAGCACGCCATCTGCCTGATCCTGCTGGGCGCGACGCTGGTGCTCTTCTCGTCGCTCGCCAAGCCGGCGGAGCTGGTGGACTTCGCCCTGGCCCGCGGCATCACGGCGACGGCCGTTTCGCCCAATGCGGTGCGCGGCCTGCTGGAGATCGCCGAAGGCGGCAGCGCCCTGCTCGGTGGCCTGCGCGTCTTCGTCACCGGCGCGGCGAAGCTGCAGCCCGAGGAGCGCCAGCGCGTTCGCGAGACGATCTGCCCGCGGGTCATCGACTACTACGGCAGCACGGGGACCGGACCCATCGCGATCATTTCCGAGGCCGCGGACGGCGCCGAGCCGACCGCCGTGGGCCGGCCGGTCGTCGGCATCGAAGTGCAGATCGTCGACGATCAGGGTGCGCCGCTGCCGGAAGGCCAGACCGGCGACATCCGCCTGCGCGGTCCGGCGATCAGTACCCTGGCGGTCGGCGACAGCGACGATCGGCGCGAGGGCTACCGCGGCGGCTGGTACTACCCCGGCGACCGCGGGCGGCTGGACGGCCGCGGCATACTGCACCTCGAGGGCCGCGCCGCCGACCTGATCAAGCGCGGTGGCGTGATGGTGCATGCGCAGGAGGTGGAGCTGGCCCTGCGCCGCCATCCTGGGGTTTTCGATGCCGCGGTGGTCGGCCTGCCGCACGCGACGCTGGGACAGGAGGTCGTGGCCTTCGTCGAGGCCCGCGGCCAACTCGACCAGCGCGACCTCATCCGGCACTGCCGCGCCGAGCTGGCGCCCTTCAAGGTGCCGGCCCGCGTAGTGACGGTCGAGGCACTGCCCCGCAATGCCAACGGCAAGGTCGACAAGAGCCGCCTGCCGTCCCTGGCCTAGGCTGGCAGGGGCCTAGCCTGGCTGGCGCTGACTAGACGCCGTTCGCCTGCAGGGCGGCCTGCAGCTTCGGCCTCGCCTTCACCGCCTGGCAGAGCGCGGCGATGCGCGGGTAGCGGGCGTAGAGCGCCTCCTTCGAGGGGCGATGCCACTGCGTCAGCATGAAGAGGTAGGGGTCGGCGGCGCTGTAGGCCTGCCCCAGCAGCCAAGGGCCGCCGGCGGCCAGCACATCGTCCAGGATGCCGAAAAGCTCGGTCACCTTGGCCTCGGCCTTGCCCTGCGCCGACTTGGTTTCCGCCGCGCCGTCGAGGAAATGTTCGTAGCAGTTGATGGTGGCATAGACCTCGGCGTTCATGAAGGCCAGCCACTGGCAGTAGAGCGCGTCGTCCGGCGTGCCGGGCAGCGGCGCCAGGCGACCGGGGTGCGCGTTGGTCAGGTACTGCACGATGGCCGAGGACTCGATGATCGTTCGCCCGTCCGGAAGCTGCAGCGCCGGCACGTAGCCCAGCGGATTGATCGCGCGATAGGCCGGCGCCTTCATCGCCTCGCGCGTCATCCAGACCATGTCGTAGGGAACGCCCAGTTCCTCCAGCACGAGCTGCGGCGCCAGCGAGCCCCAGCGCGGGAAGCCGTAGAGGCGGAAGCCTGCCTCAGGCATTGGCCGCCATGACCTTGGCCACGGCCGGGCGGGCCGCCGCCGTCTTCGCCAAGGCCGAGAGCCGCGGGAACTGGCGGTAAAGCGCGTCGGCCGAGGGGTGAAACCAGGTCGAGAGCATGAAGAGGTAGAGATCGGCGGCCGAGATCTCCGCCCCCAGCAGATAGGGGTGCAGGCCGTCCTCCAAGACGCCGAAGGCGGTCACCAGGTCGCCCGCCGCCTTCTCCTTCACCCGCGGCGCGTCGTTCATGCCGCCGGAGGAGTAGCGGTCCGAATAGTAGTAGCGCAGGTAGGTCTCGTACAGCGTCGACGAGAGGTAGACCATCCACTGCAGGTACTTGGCATGCGCCGGGGTGCCGGGGCGGGGCGCCAGGGTGCTGGGGTGGCAGTCGGTCAGGTGGACGACCATGGCGACCGACTCGAACATGGCCGTGCCGTCCGGCAACACCAGGGCCGGGACCTTGCCGGTGGGATTGAGGCGGCGGTACTCGGCACCCTGCGCGACCGTGGGGTCGACCCAGTGCACTTCGTGGGTCAGGCCCAGCTCCTCGAGCAGGATCTGGGGCGCCACCGAGCCGGATCCCGGCCGGCCATAGAGCTTGTACATGAGGAGACTCCCGCGCTTGGGCCGCCGTCCCGGGCCCGGTCACTCGTTGCGCGGGGGAGCCTAGATCAGCTCCAGCCGGTCAGGATAGAGGGGCGGACGAGGGTCAGCAGATGGCCTTCCGCATGGCGGAAGGCATCGCCGATCAACTCCGCCCGGCCGGGCTCGGCCAGGGCGGCCAGGGCGGCCGGCGGCTTGGCCGGGTCGACCCCGGACAGCACAGCCGCCGGGGTATGGTAGCTGACCATCTGGTTGGCGACGACCAGGCTCTTGGGCACCTGCTTCTCGCCACCACCGGCGGGCATGGCGAGGCTCTCCTGCGGCCGGCCGCTGCCGGCCAGCAGCGTGGTCGCCAGCACGTCCACCGTGACGCGGGTCAGGTGCAGGTCGACCACCAGCGTCTCCTCGACGCGGAAGACGCTGCCGATGCGAAGGGCCGGGTCGAAGTCCTTGGCGCGCAGGCGATCGCTGAACAGGCCGCCGATCAGCGGGATGTCCTTGACGATGCCGATCTTGTTCTCGTCGCGGACCACGGTCTGGCCCTTGAAGCTGCCGAACCAGGCGCCGGCGTCGGTCACCACCAGGCCCGAGCGCGCCGCGAAGCTGGAGTTGTCGTCCAGGCGCAGGCGCATGAAGTCGACGATCTCGCCGTCGGGCGGTTCGGCCGTCGGGCTGTTCTCCGGCTTGCCGAAGGTGGTGTCGAAGGCCTCGGCGCCGCGCGGAATCGCGGCGGCGGTCGCGGCGAGCGCCAGCAGGGCGCGGCGGGTCAGGGGCATGGGACCTCCCTAGAATCCGGAGAGGGGACACCCACTATACGTCGGAAATGCGGCGAGCGTGGCCTCAGCCGGTCTCGAAGATCGGCTCGCCCAGGCTGGCCAGATCGACATCGATGCCCAGGCCCGGGCCGGCCGGGGCGCGCAGCAGGCCGCCCTCGGTGCCCGGCAGGCCGGTGCCGTTGCTGACCGTGACCCAGTTGTGGAAGTCGACCGTGTGCTGGCGCCGCTCCGCCGGGGTGGAGATCGAGAGGTGCGCCATGGCGGCGGTGTCGAGGTCGCTGCCGCCGGTGTCCTCCACCGTGACCTTGAGGCCGAGGTCCACCGCCGCGTCGCGCAGCAGGCGCGCCGGGGTGACGCCGCCGACGCGGGCGATCTTGATGGTGATACCGTCGACGCCGTCCAGCGCCGCGTTTACCACGGTCTCCAGGGTCTCGATGTTCTCGTCCAGCACCAGCGGGTGCGGGCAGTGGCCGCGCAGCGAGACCGATTCGCGATAGGTTGCGCAGGGCTGCTCGAAGACGTAGTCCAGGTCGGCGGTGCGGCCGAGGAAGCGCCGCGCGTCGCTGACCGCGTAGCCGCCGTTGGCGTCGCAGAAGAGCACCGCGCCCCGGGGCAGCGCGGCGACGACCGCGCGCAGCCGCGCCTCGTCCTCCAAGGGGTCGCCGCCGACCTTCACCTGCAGGCGGCGATAGCCCTCGGCCCAGTACTTCTGCGCGCGCCTGGCCATGGCCTCGGGCCCCTCCTGCGACAGCGAGCGATAGAGCTGGGTGCCCTCGCCGTAGCGCCCGCCGAGATACTCGGCCAGTGGCCGGCGGGCGATGCGCGCCGCCAGGTCCCAGCCAGCCATGTCGAAGGCCGCCTTGGCATAGGGGTGGCCCTTCAGCGCCTTGTCGAGCGCGCGCTTCAGCGCCAGCGGCTGGTCCGCCGGCAGGCCGACAAGGGCCGGCGCCAGCTCCAGCGCCGCGGCCCGTGCGCCGCCGGCGAAGGCCGGGTCGTAGGTGGTGCCGAGCGGGCTCATCTCGCCCCATCCTTCGGTGCCGTCCTCGGCCGTCAGGCGCACGACCAGGCTGTCGAAGCCCAGCGAGACGCGGCCGCCGGAGACGGCATAGGGCCCGTCGCGGAAGGGCTGCTCCTGGCGATAGCAGGCGACGCGGACGATGGTCATGCAGGGGTCCTCAGAGAGGGGCGATCGAGACAGAGACCTGTGCCAGCCCAACGGGGTTGTCAGCAAGGGGGGCCTCTCGCAACTATGTCGCAACCGCCCGCCAAAGGAGACCCCTTGCGATGATCGACGTCTATACCTGGGCGACGCCCAACGGCCACAAGGTGCATATTGCCCTTGAGGAACTGGGCCTGCCCTACAAGGTCCATGCCATCGATATCGGCAAGGGCGAGCAGTTCCAGCCGCATTTTCTGAAGATCAGCCCGAACAACCGCATCCCGGCGATCGTCGACAGCGAGGGGCCGGGCGGCAAGCCGCTGTCGCTCTTCGAGTCCGGCGCCATCCTCATCTATCTGGCGGAAAAGACCGGCAAGCTGCTCTCCAAGGACCCGGCGACGCGCTACACCACGATCCAGTGGCTCATGTGGCAGATGGGCGGCCTCGGCCCCATGCTGGGCCAGGCGCACCATTTCCGCCTCTACGCGCCGGAGAAGATTCCCTACGCCATCGACCGCTACACCAACGAGTCGAACCGCCTCTACCGCATCCTCGACAAGCGCCTCGGCGAGAGCCGCTACCTCGGCGGCGAGGACTACTCCATCGCCGACATCGCCTCCTGGGCCTGGACCCGCTATCCCGACCGCCAGGGCGTGAATCGCGACGAGCTGCCGAACTTCAAGCGCTGGTTCGACGAGATCGACGCCCGCCCGGCGGTGCAGCGCGGCGTGCAGGTGCTGACCAGCCAGCGCCCCGCGGCCTTCGACGACAAGGCCAAGGAGACGCTGTTCGGCGCGACGCAGTTCCAGAAGCGGTGACGCGGTGGCGCCGGCCGGGCCGGCGCCACTTGTCCCCTTACGCCTTGGCCCTTTGCAGCGGGGCGGCGGGCGTCCATCCTGCGGCGCCATGAAGAACCGTCCCGACCCCCGCCCCGAGACCCTGGCCGCGCAGGCCGACCACTTCCTCGACCCGGCGACCGGCGCCATCGTGCCGCCGCTGGTCGCCTCCACCACCTTCGCCCGCAACGACGACTACTCGCTGCGCGCCGCGACCAGCTATTCGCGCTACGGCACGGCGAACTGGCAGCAGGCCGAGGGGCTTATCGCCAAGCTGGAGGGCGCGGCGGCCGCCGCTGTCCTGGCCTCGGGCCTCGCCGCCGCAGCGGCTGTGGTGATGACCCTCAGGCCCGGCCAGCGCATCGTCGTGCACGACACGATGTACTGGGGCTTCCTCGCCTGGCTGAAGGACTTCAGCCGGCAGTGGAACCTCGACCTCGTGCTGGTCGACATGACGGACCTGGCGGCGCTGGAGCGCGCTCTGGCCAAGCCGACCGAGATCGTCTGGTTCGAGAGCCCGACCAACCCGCTGTGGCAAGTGCTGGACATCGCCGCCATCGCCAAGCTCGGCAAGGCGGCCGGCGCGCGGGTCTGCCTCGATTCCACCGTCGCCACGCCGGTGCTGACGCGTCCCTTGTCGCTCGGTTGCGACCTGGTCATGCACTCGGCCACCAAGTACCTCAACGGCCACAGCGACGTGCTGGCCGGGGCGCTGGCCGTGGCCAAGGCCGACGAGTGGTGGGAGCGCATCCTCTTCAACCGCACCTCGGTCGGCGCCTCGCTGGGTCCCTTCGAGGCCTGGCTGCTGCTGCGCGGCATGCGGACGCTCTATCCGCGCGTGCGCCAGGCGAGTGAGACGGCGCTGACGCTCGCCACCCACCTTGCCAGCCATCCCAAGGTCGAGCGCGTGCTCTATCCCGGCCTGCCGTCGCATCCCGGCCACGAGGTCGCCCGGCGCCAGATGCAGGGCGGCTTCGGCGGCATGCTCTCGATCCTTGTGAAGGGCGGCGGCGAGGCGGCGCTCCGGGTCTGCACCGCGACCGAGCTGTTCCACCGCGCGACCTCGCTGGGCTCGGTCGAGAGCCTGATCGAGCACCGCCACACGGTGGAGGGCGTGCACGGCGTCTCGCCGCCCGCGCTGCTGCGCCTCTCGGTCGGCCTGGAGCACCCCGACGACCTGCTGGCCGACCTGGAGCAGGCGCTGGCGAAGGCCTGACTACTCGTCGCCCGGCACGCCGTAGGCGGGGGCCGAGGCCGGGTCCAGCGCACGGGTGACGTAGTCGGCCATCTGCGGCTGGTAGGCGGTCCAGAGGCCGCGCAGCGCCTTTATGGGGTCGAGCTCGTCCCAGTCGACGCGCAGGTCGACCAGCGGCCAGGGCTGCTTGTCGGCCACCAGCAGGGCGGCGGAATGCACCGGCCCCATCTCGCCGCCGGCCTCGTAGAGCCCGGCCTCCAGCGCGCTCAGCAGGCGTTCGGCAAGATGTCCGTGGCTGCGCTCGAAGGCGGCAACCATCACACCGGGCAAGGCGGTCGACTTCAGCAGGTTGCCGGCGGCGATGCAGTCGCGGCCCGGCGTCACGGCATTGGTGCCGAGGGTCTTGGCGCCGCTGTGCAGGGCGCTCCGCCCCTCCTTGTCCAGCACGATGACCTGGCGGTAGTCGGGATTGACGCCCTGGCCGGCCAGCACGCCCGCCAGCGCCTGGTCCGGCGGCTGCCCGCCCGACAGGCGGTCCAGCACGCGCGGGCCGATGGAGGGCAGGGTGACGTTCTGCGTCGCTACCGCGCCGACGCCGGGGCGGACGTGCGGGCAGCGGCTGCCGACGCAGATGGAGGAGGTGGTGATGGCGACGCCCACCATGCCGGTGGTGGCGCAGCGCCCGAGGATCGAGAAGGTCATGGTGGCGTCACTCCGGGATCACCGCAGTGGCCTCGATCTCCACCAGCCACTCCGGCCGCGCCAGGGCGGTGATGACGAGGCCGGTGGAAACCGGGAAGACGCCCTTCAGCCAGCGCCCCATGGTCTGGTAGACCGCCTCGCGGTGGCGGATGTCGGTCAGGTACACGACGATGCGGCAGATGTGCGTGAGGTCGCTGCCCGCCTCGTCCAGCAGCATCTTGATGTTGGCCATGGTCTTCTCGGTCTGCTGCGCCGCGTCGCCGGTGTGCAGCGAGGCTCGAGTCTCCAGGTCCTGCGAGACCTGGCCGCGCAGGAAGACCAGCGTCCCCCTGGCGACCACCGCCTGGCAGAGGTCGTTGTCCAGCTTCTGCTCGGGATAGGTGATCTTGGTGTTGAAGGGACGGATGCGCTTGTGGACGGGATTGACCTTCAGCATCGCTCTGCCTCCTACGCGGCCTTGCCCGGCTGCTTCTTGCCCAGCACGCCGTCCGACAGGCCGGCGCTCTCCTTGACGAAGCCGAGGGCCTGGTTCCAGTCGAAGTTGCGATAGACCGCCGCCAGGTGCGCGAAGGGCGGCGACTGGGCGAAGAGCTGGAAGGTCAGGCGATGGCCGGCGTAGTCGCTGTTGAGGAGGTCCCGCGCATAGGCCAGCAGCTTGCGCCGGTCCTCGGCCACCCAGTCCTCGTTGACGGTATAGAACTTGTCGAGCCAGGGCTTGGTCTCGGGGTCGCGGAAGGCGGCGGCGTCGGGGGTGACGCAGATCTGCCCGCCGCAGAGCTCGCGCGCGATGTGCATCTTGGCGTTGAGCTGCGAGCAGGCCAGCACGCGGCCGGTCATCAGCAGCGACTGGTTCGGCATCAGCAGGCCGCCGGGCGACTTGGTCGCCGTGGCGATGGCCGCCGTCAGGTGCGCGTTGATGCCCTCGCGGTAGCAGGCGAGCTCCGCCAGCTTCTCCTGCACCGCCTGCTGCTTGTCCAGGCCGGTCTGCCGCGCGTTGAACAGCGCCGCGCCGATCATCATGTCGGCGAACTTCAGGATGCGCTGCACGAAGGCGAAGGCCGAATAGCGATGCAGCGTCATGCGGATGAACATGGCCGCCTTGGTGTGGCGGTAGAACAGCACGTTCTCCCAGGGGATCAGCACGTCGTCGAAGATGACCAGCGTGTCGACCTCGTCGAAGCGGTTGGCCAGCGGATAGTCGTCCAGCGGCGCGCGGCCGGCGAAGCCGGTGCGGCAGATCATCTTGATGCCGGGCGAGCCCAGGTCGCAGATGAAGCCGACGGCGTAGTCGCTGAGCTTCTCGTCGCCCCAGTTGGCGATGGTCGGCTTGGTGAAGGCCTGGTTGGCATAGGCCGCCGCGGTCTCGTACTTGGCGCCGCGCACCACGATGCCGGCCGAGGTCTCCTTGACCACGTGCAGCAGCATGTCCGGGTCCTGGTCCTGCGGGCGCTTGGAGCGGTCGCCCTTGGGATCGGTGTTGGCCGAGACGTGGAAGGGGTCCTGCTCGATCACCCGGGCGATGTGGTTGCGGATGTTGGCGCTGAACTGCGGGTCGACCTCGTTCAGCACGTCCTGGCCGTCGTAGAGCGACCACATCTCGCCGACCGTCTCGTCGCCGACGCGGGTCACCACGCCCTTGATGTCGTTGAAGACGGCGTCGGTGGACTGCCGCTTGGCCTGCCAGTCCTCCTGCGTGTAGGGCAGCTTCAGGCCGACCGAGAAGTCCTGTCCGCCGTCGCTCCAGGTCATGGCGGCGCGGGTCTTGGGGTCGTGCTGCATGTCGTAGATGCGCGCCCGGATGTCGACCAGCGGCTTGAACATGGGATGGCTCGGCACGTCCTTGACGCGCTCGCCGTTGACCCAGACCAGCCGCCCGTCGCGGATGGACTCGAGGTACTGCTGGCCGGTTCGGATCATGCCTGTCGCTCCCGGGAGTAGGCGGTGGGAAGCGGCCATGATGGCAAGGTCCGCAGGATAGGGAAAATATCTTTTAGATGGGATTAAAGAAGGTTTTTGTTTGGTACTCCCTCCCCCGTACAGGGGAGGGCTCAAGCACCTACTCGCAGAGCCGCTCCACCAGCCGGTCCAGCATGGCCTCGCAGCGGGCGAGCTGCTCGACCGCCAGCCATTCGTCGGGCTTGTGCGCCTGCTGGATCGAGCCGGGACCGCAGACCACGGTGGGCAGGCCCAGGCGCTGCTGGAACAGCCCGCCCTCGGTGCCGAAGGCGATCTTGCCGTGGCTGTTGCCGCCGGTGAGAGACTTCACGAAGGCCACCACCTCGGCCTCGGCCGGGGTGGCCAGCGCGGGGTAGGAATTGGTCTCCTCGAATGCGATCCGCGCCTCGGGGAAGCGGTCGCGGCGCTTGGCGGCGATGGCATCGCCGATGCGGCCGAGGCGGGCCAGCAGCGCCTCCGGCGGGTCCTCCGGCAGGTGGCGGATCTCGAAGTCCAGGGTGGCGCGGTTCGGCACGATGTTCAGCGCCTCGCCGCCACGGATCAGGCCGACGTGCAGCGTGGTGTAGGGCACGTCGTAGGCCTCGTCGCGCGCGCCGGCCGCCAGCTCCTCCTGCAGGCCGGCCATGGCGGTGACCAGCTCGGCCGCCAGGTGGATGGCATTGAGGCCGTCGGGCGCGAGGCTGGAGTGGCACTCGCGGCCATGACAGGTGGCCCTGCCGAAAAGCTTGCCCTTGTGGCCGATGGCGACGCCGAGCGAGGTCGGCTCGCCGATGATGCAGAAGGCCGGCTTCACCGCCACGCCCCGCAGCATCTCGATGAGGCGCCGCACGCCGAGGCAGCCGACCTCCTCGTCATAGCTGAAGGCGAGGTGCAGCGGCTTCTTCAGCGGCCGCCGCGCCGCCTGCTGCGCGCAGGCCACGGCGGCGGCGATGAAGCCCTTCATGTCGGCCGTGCCGCGGCCGACGAAGCGGCCGTCCCGCTCCAGCAGGGTGAAGGGATCGCTGCTCCAGGCCTGGCCCTCCACCGGCACCACGTCGCTGTGGCCCGAGAGCATGACGCCAGGCACTTCGGCGGGGCCGACGACGGCATAGAGGTTGGCCTTGTCGCCGGCCTCGCTCGGCACCAGGCGGCTTTCGATGCCGGCGGCGGCCAGCTCGGCCCGCAGGAAGTCGATCAGCGCCAGGTTGCTGTCGCGGCTGACCGTGGGAAAGGCGATGAGGCGTTCGAGCAGTTGCCGGGTCTTCGGCGTGACGGGCATCATGCGGGCCTTGTCGGACAAGCAAAGAGCAAGGGTAGGGCATGGCACGCGATCCGCGCTACGACATCCTGTTCGAGCCGGTGCGCATCGGGCCGCTGACCGCGCGCAACCGCTTCTACCAGGTGCCGCACTGCAACGGCTTCGGCTACCGCGATCCCAGCGCGCTGGCCATGCTGCGCCGGATCAAGGCCGAGGGCGGCTGGGCCGTGGTCTCCACCGAGCAGGTGGAGATCCACCACACCTCGGAGATCACGCCCTTCATCGAGTTGCGCCTGTGGGAGGAGAAGGACATCCCCATGCTGGCGCACATCGCCGACGCGATCCACGACGGCGGCGGGCTGGCGGCCATCGAGCTCTGCTACAACGGCATGAACGGGCCGAACCTGATGAGCCGCGCCGTGCCCATGGGGCCGGCGCACCTGCCGATCGCCACCTTCTACGCCGATCCGGTGCAGGCGCGGCGCATGGACCTGGCCGACATCGCCGACCTGCGCCGCTGGCACCGCGTCGCGGTGGAACGCGCGCGCCGGGCCGGCTTCGACATCATCTACGTCTATGCCGCGCACGGCTTCGGCTGCATGCACCACTTCCTGTCGCGGCGCTACAACGACCGGACGGACGAATACGGTGGCAGCCTGGCGAACCGTGCCCGCCTGCTGCGCGAGATCACCGAGGACACGAAGGAGGCCGCCGGTCCCGACGCCGCCGTCGCCGTGCGCCTGACCCTGGACGAGCTGGTGGGCGAGCCCGGCTTCACCATCGAGGAAGCGCGCGACGTCATCGGCCTCATGGCCGAGCTGCCCGACCTCTGGGACCTGGCGCTGGGCTCATGGGAGGAGGATTCCAAGACCTCGCGCTTCGGGCCGGAGGGCGCGCAGGAGCCCTTCCTGGCCGGGATCAAGCAGATCACCACCAAACCGGTGGTCGGCGTCGGCCGCTTCACCACGCCCGACACCATGGCGCGCCTGGTGCGCCAGGGCGTGCTGGACTTCATCGGCGCGGCGCGCCCTTCCATCGCCGACCCCTTCCTGCCGCGAAAGATCGAGGAGGGGCGCCTCGACGACATCCGCGAGTGCATCGGCTGCAACATCTGCGTCTCCGGCGACTTCACCCAGTCGCCGATCCGCTGCACGCAGAACCCCAGCATGGGCGAGGAGTGGCGCAAGGGCTGGCATCCGGAGCGGCACCGGCCCCGGCAGTCCGCGGCGCGCATCCTGGTGGTCGGCGCTGGCCCCGCCGGACTGGAGTGCGCGCAGGCGCTGGGCAAGCGCGGCTACGAGGTGGCGCTCGCCGAGGCGCGGCGCGATCTGGGCGGGCGCGTCATGCTGGAAGCGAAACTGCCCGGCCTCTCGGCCTGGGCGCGGGTGCGCGACTGGCGCCTGCTGCAGTTGGAGAAGCTCGGCAACGTCGAGATCTACCGCGAGAGCCTGCTGGCCGCCGACGATGTGCTGGGCATGGGATTCCAGCGCGCCGTGCTGGCGACCGGCGCCACCTGGCGGCGCGACGGCGTGGCGCGCTTCCACACGCGGCCGATCCCGGTGGCGAAGGCGGTCTTTACGCCCGACGACCTGATGGCCAGTCGCCTGCCCGACGCGGCCGAGGTGCTGCTCTACGACGACGACCACTACTACATGGGCGGCGTGCTGGCCGAACTGCTGGTGAAGGCCGGCCGGCAGGTGACCCTGATGACACCGGCGCCCGAGGTCTCGACCTGGACCCGCGCCACCATGGAGCAGGCGGCGATCCAGCGCCGCCTGCTGGAGCTGGGCGTGACGCTCCGCACGGCCGAGGCGCTGACAGCCTGGGACGGCGCGGAGGCCGAGGTCGCCTGCGCCTATACCGGCCGGCGCAGCCGCCGCGCCGCGCCGGCCCTGGTGCTGGTGACGGCGCGCCTGCCGAACGAGGCACTCGGGCTGGAGCTGGCGCAGCGCCGGGCGGAGTGGCAGGACGCCGGCCTCGCCAGCGTCACCGCAATCGGCGATGCGCTGGCGCCCGGCACCATCGCCATGGCGACCTATGCCGGCCGCCGCTACAGCGAGGAGCTGGACCTGCCGCCGCGCCCTGACGATCGCCCCGACTTCCGCCGCGAGATCGCCGAGCTGCTGCCCTTCGTGTGAAAGCGTTTTTGCTGGCGCTGCGCCGCCGGCGGCGCTTTGCTGCGGATCGCACTTTGGAATTGGGGGATCCGCCGATGCGAAGCCTGCTTGCCGCCGCGCTGCTGCTGTCGACCGCTCTGCCGGCCCTCGCCGACGAGGTCTGGACCACGCCGGCCGGCGACATCGTCTATGTCGAGGACATCGGCGAGGTCGCGCACCTTGCCTTCACCGCGGTCAACGGCAACGAGAGCCAGGTGCTGGAGATCTATGTCGAGGGGCTGGGCGGCAACTATGACCACCGCGGCACGCACGACGGTATGTTCTATGTCCAGGGACGCAACGACTGCGGCGCCGAGAAGACCACGCCGAACGGCTGGAGCACCGGCACCTGGGGCAAGATCCGCATCGTCTTCGACAAGCCGGGCTACCCCAGCGGCTTCGACATCTACGGCAGCTCCTGCGACGAGGAACTCGAGGCCAATCCCCTGCGCGCCGAGCCGAAGTAGGCGACGCTAGCCCTTCAGCGCGGCCTTGCAGTGCTCGACGAAGAGGCGCGCCGGCGTGGTCTGGCGTTCGCCCTGGCGCCAGCAGGCGACCAGGACCGAGGGCGCGAGATCGTCGGCCAGCGCCACCGCGACCAGCGGGTTGCCGTCATAGGTCAGCGGCGCCGCCGGGCGGGTTACGAGGATCGACCAGCCGAGGCCCTGGCCCACCAGGCCGCGCACCAGCTCCAGCGAGGGCGAGGCAAAGGCCACCCGGGGCGTCAGTCCCTGCGCCGCCAGCAGGCCGCGGAAGTAGCGGCCGCTCGGCGCGACGTCGAGCAGGATCAGCGGCTCGGCGATCAGCTCGGCCAGGCGCAGCTTGCGCCGCCGCGCCAGCCGGTGCCCCGCCGGCAGCAGGGCGTGCGGCTTGAGGCCCGCCAGCAGCGGCACGCGCGCCAGGCTCTCGGGCAGCTCCAGGTCATAGGTGATGAGCAGGTCATAGGCGCCATCCTCCAGCGCGCGGACCAACTGGTCCTGCAGGCCGTCGCGCAGCGTCACCTGGATCTCCGGAAAGCGGCCGCGGAAGCCGGCCAGCAGGCGCGGCAGGAACAGCGGCGCGATGGTGGAGTAGCAGCCGATCTCCAGCCGCCCGGCCACCACGTCGTTCTCCGCCCGGGCCGACTGCTCCAGCGCGTTGGCCTGTTGCAGCAGGTCGCCGGCCTGGCGCAGCAGCCGCTGGCCGGCCGGCGTCAGGGTGACGCCGCTGGCGTGGTGGCGCACCAGGAGCTGCAGGCCGAACCGCGCCTCCAGCGCGCGGATGGCGCTGGAGATCGAAGGCTGCGCGACGTTGAGGCGCCGCGCCGCGGCGGCGAGGCTGCCGCTCTCGGCCGCGGCGACGAAGTAGCCGAGCTGGCGCAGGCTGAAGCCGGCCATCAGCCGTCGTAGCTCACGGCCTTCTCACCGCCCGCCTTCTCACCGCCGGGCGCCTGCTGATTGAAGAAAGAGGCGGTGGCCGGCTTCTGTGGCAAGGTCAGCTCGAAGGCGATGGAGCGGGCGCGGCCGGTCCGCTGCCCGCGCACCACCAAACCCTCGTCCCGGCTCGGCACCGGGCTCGGCACCAGGGGCACCGCGTCCTCGGCACTGTAGACGCAGATGAAGAGCGTGCGCGGCAGACGGGACAGGTTGGCCGCTGAACCATGCGCCAGCCGCGTGTGCATCAGGCAGGCGGCGCCGGCCGGGCCGACGCAGGTCTCGGCCCGCGCCATCAGCGCGGCCTCGCTTGCCTCGTCCATCGCCCCGGTGAAACGCCCGCCGTGCCAGAGGCCGTGGATCGGCCCCTTGTGCGTGCCCGAGGCGACCTGCAGCGGCCCATTTTCCGGTGTCACCTCGTCGAGGAAGAGCAGGGCGGTCACGATGTCGTCGTTGCTGTGCGGGGTGAAGGGGAAGTCCTGGTGCCAGCGCACCTTGGTCGCCGTGCCCGGGAGCTTGGAGTTGGTCTTGGAGTGGTGGAACTTGACGTTCGGGCCGATCAGCTCGGCCACCGCGTCGGTCATGCGGCTGTCGGCCATGACCTCGTGGTGGATCGGCGAGACGTCGGTCGGCGCGTTGACCCGGCGCAGCGCCGGGTGCGCCGCGCTGTGCCCGGCCTCCAGGTCGAAGCGCGGCCGGCCGTCGATGATCTGGCCATAGGGCCTGTCGTGCTGCCGGCTCTCGGCCACCCAGGCGGCGAAGTCGGTCTGCAGGGCGGCGAGCTGGGCCGGCGTCACCGCGTCCTTCAGCAGCAGCCAGCCGTCGCGGCGAAAGGCCTCGACCTCGGCGGGCGTGAGCACGGGCATGGTGGCGACCTCTCCGGCTGATGGACGGCGCAGTCTAGCGCAGGTTGAGCGGGAAGCTTGGGCAAGAAGAAGGGGCGCGACCCTCGGCGTGAGGATCGCGCCCCGATTCACGCGGGGAGGGATGGGGGCTTACGCCTGGCCGGGCTCCGGCGCGCTGGTCCCCTCGTCGGCGCGGCGGCGGCGGTCGGCCATGAACTGGTCGAACTCGGCGCGGTCCTTGGCCTGGCGCAGGCGGCCGAGGAAGTCGTGGAACTCCTTCTCCTCGTCCTCCAGGCGGCGGATGGTCTCCGTCCGGTACTCGTCGAAGGCGCTGTTGCCGCTGCCGCTGCCGCGGCTGCCGGCGCGCCACTCCGCGCGGCGGCGGTGCCAGTTCTCGTGCCAGCGACCGAAGCCGCGTCCCTTGCTGCATCCCATGCGTCCACTCCATATCAGAAAGGCCAGGACGGCGAGGCCGGCCGGCCAGAACAGGGCGAAAGAGACCACCATCAATGCGATCCAGGCGGCGAGCCCGAACTCGTCGATGCGGTCGATCACGTT
>JAKOWB010000101.1 GCA_029781795.1 Pseudomonadota bacterium
AAGACCTGCTCCCAGACGTCGCCAAGAGGGATTACAGAACATGATTCGCTGGTCGCGCCCTCTCGGCCTGATCGCCGCGGCCGCCCTGGCGCTGGTTTCCTGCTCGAAGCCGCCGGCTGACGTGTATGTCGGCAGCGCGCGCAGCGGCCAGGCGCTCGATCTGGGCAAGAACACCGCGAACGAAGCCTGCTCGCTGCAGCAGGGCGCCAACAACGCGGAAATCTTCTGCGGCAGCTACCTGGAACCGGCGGGCCGCGTCGATACCCAGACGACGGCGACCGACCCGATGGCGTTCCTGGGCTCCAGCCCGTGGCGCAGCAGCTTCGACAGCCGCTTCCTGTGCGGTTCGCCGACCGCCACCACGGTACTGGGCGCACAGGGTGCGACCCTGGCCTGCACACGCCGCCAGGGCGGCTGGCAGCAGGTGGTCCTGGCCGCCAACATCGACGGCAAGATGTTCGTCGCCGACGGCGTGCGGCCGGTGGAATCGGTGCTGCCCAAGGCCATCGGCGTGGTCGCCGGCAAGGTGTCCGCCAGCCCGGCTGCGGCGCTCGATTCGGGCGTGGAAGCGCAGCGTTCCGCCGCGCAGGCGGTCAACATCCAGGGCGCCGGCGCCATCGCCGAAGTGCAGCGGCAGATGCAGCGCGGCGCGATGGAGAATCGCCGTGGCAACTACGCCGCGGCCGAAAGCGCCTACCGGGCCGCGATCTCGATCCAGGAGCGGATCGTCGGCGCCGACAATCCGGCGCTTGCCGTGCCGCTGGCGCGTGAGGCGCTGCAGATTTCCAACCAGGGCCGCTACGCCGAGGCTGACCGGCTGTTCGCCCGGGCCGACAAGCTGGCGTCGCAGCGCAACCAGATCGACCCGCTGGCACGGCCGATGGTCGCCGACATGCGGGCGCTCGACCTGCTCAACCGCGACAAGCCGGCCGAGGCCCTGCCGCTGCTGAAGCAGGCGGAGCAGGGCTTCCTGAAGCTGGTGCCGCCCGACGCGCTGCGGCCGCGGTCACACAATTCCCGCATCGCCCGGACCAGCGCCGAACGCCTCGCGCAGGAAGCC
>JAKOWB010000117.1 GCA_029781795.1 Pseudomonadota bacterium
CGAGAAGGCGCTGTAGACGTCTTCCTCGAGGCTGGTGGCCGGCAGGTCGCGCTGGCCGAACTGCACCGGGTCGCGGCGGATCGGGTCGGTCATGCGGTCGTGCAGGCCGTCCGGCAGGGCGCCGGTCTTGCCGCCGAAGGCGACGCGGAAGCCGAGGGTCAGTACGCCGCTGAGCTGGTCCTGGTTGTCGTAGCGCCCGCCCAGCCCAACGAAGACGCTGGAATCGCGCCCCAGGCCGAAGGGGTCGTAGAGCCTGAGTTCGGCCGCCGCCTTGCCGCCGTAGAGATCCTCGTAGGCGACGTCGGGCAGCGGCGCGCCGCCGGCGCCGCTCGTCGCGTTGCCCGCGTTGTCGGCGAAGTAGTAGAAGCCGCCGAACGAGAGGCGCAGGTCGAGCGCCGGTGGCAGGCCCAGGTCGCTGCCGAAGATATGTCCGCCGACCTCGCCCGAGAGGCCGTTCATCGCCCGCTCGAGGCTGCCCTCGGCGTAGATGGTCTCCATGGTCAGGCGGTGGTCGTCGAGCAGCAGGCTCGACGAGGGTGTGCCGGCCGCTACCGCGCTGGAGCCCTGCTCGCGGCGGTCGACCAGGGTGCCGTAGAGGCTGGCGTCGAAGCGGTCGGTGAAGAACTCGGCGCCCAGCGTGCCGCGGATGGCATTGTTGCCGGCCTCGCTGAAGCCCTGGCCGACCGTGGCATTGAGGCCCCAGCCCCAGCTGCCGTCGTGCTGGCGCCAGCCGAGGCCCAGGTCGTAGCCGGCCCGGCCCTCCAGGATGCCATTGCCGCCGAGCGAGCCGTAGAGCACCTGGCGATCGCCCTGCAGCAGGGGCGCCCAAAGCTGCAGCCCGCCGCCGCCGCCTTGGAAGTCGGTCGCGGCGCCGAATTCCAGCCAAGGAGAGTAGGGGCGTTCGGCCGCCGACAGCGGCGCGGCGGCGAGCGCCAGGCTGGAGCAACTGGCGAGCAGGCGGGACAGGAGCCGATGCCGCGCCGTGGCGTGCACGCCCGTCCCGGAGGCCATCGCAGTCTCCCTGCCAGTTTCAGTCTCCAGACAGGGTTCTGATGCCCCGCCGACGCCTGTCGTGATCGTCTCAAGGTATCTCGCAATATGCAATGTATTATGTAAATGAGAGCCGACCGGCCTGTGCGGTGCCGGATGGCGGCCACGGTCCGAACCAATGGCCCGGCCAGGCTCGCGCCCGGCCACAGGTTTACCCGTCCTCCGTCCGCGTCCTGGCCGCGGCGATCGGCCAGGACGCTGCGCCCCGGTGCGTCGCGCGTTAGGGCAGGTTGCTGAGGCCGGAGTCGAAGACCTCGGACCCGGTTCCGTCCGTCGTCGTGCCGCCACTGCCGGCGGTCCCGCCGCTGCCCGCCGTGCCGCCCGCCGCGGCGCCGCCCGTACCGGGCGCGGCGCCGGTCGCCGTGACGTTGCTGTTGGCGCCGGCGTCGACCGAATGAACGACGAAGGTGCCGGGCACGCCGAAGGCGACGCTGCCGGCGCTCACCGTGGCCGGGGTGACGGCGAAGAGGCCCCAGACCTGCAGGTTCAGCACCGCGTTGCCGGAGGTAATGCTGCCGGCGTTGCCGCCGTCGCCACCGCTGCCGCCCTGGCCGCCGGATCCGTTGGCCGTGCCGCCGTTGCCGCCGATGCCGCCCTTGAACAGGGCCGTGCCGCCCGGACCGCCCGCGGCGATGGTCAGCACGGTCAGATCGGTGACCGTGAGGCTGTTGACCGAGACGGCGGCGTTGGCATCCGCGTAGAGCCCGGCCCCGATGAGGGTCGCGGTGGCGTCGCCGCCGGTGCCGCCGTCGCCGGCATCGCCGCCGTTGCCGCCGGCCCCGCCCGTGCCACCGCCGAGCGCGGTGCCGATCAGGCCTGGCAGGCCACCGCCGCCCGGACTGCTGCCGCTGCCGGCCGCGCCGGACGTGTCGCCCATGCCGCCGGTGCCGCCGTCGCCGCCCGCGCCACCGCTGCCGGCAGCGCCGCCGCTGCCACCCGCGCCGGCGCTTCCGCTGCCGCCGCTGCCGCCGGCCCCGCCGTTGCCCTGCTCGCCGCCGTTCCTGCTGATGGCAATGGCATTCAGGACCAGGTCGGTGAATGACAGCTCGCCGAGCGTGATCCCGCTGGCATTGCTGCCGACGAGCACCCCGGCCATGAAGGCTGTTTCGATACCATTGGCGCTGCCGCCGCCCATGCCGCCCTGACCGCCGTTGCCGCCGGCACCGCCGGCCAGGCTAAGGCCGCCGCTGCCGCCGCCGCCGCCGTTGCCACCCGCGCCGCCGGCGCCCGCCGCCGCGCCGGCGCCACCGACACCGGTGACGCCGCTTGTCGAGGTGCCCTTGCCACCATCGCCGCCATTGCCGCCATTTCCGCCGTCGC
>JAKOWB010000145.1 GCA_029781795.1 Pseudomonadota bacterium
AGGCCAAGGCCGACGCGATCCTGATCTCGGGCCATGTCGGCGGCACCGGCGCCGCGCCGCAGTCCTCGATCAAGTACGCCGGCGTGCCGTGGGAGATGGGCCTGTCAGAGGCCAACCAGGTGCTGACGCTCAACCGCCTGCGCCACCGCGTCAAGCTGCGCACCGACGGCGGCATCCGCACCGGTCGCGACGTGGTGATCGCGGCGATGCTCGGCGCCGACGAGTTCGGCATCGGCACCGCCTCGCTGGTCGCGATGGGCTGCATCATGGTCCGGCAGTGCCACTCCAACACCTGCCCGGTCGGCGTCTGCGTGCAGGACGAGGCGCTGCGCAAGAAGTTCACCGGCACGCCGGAGAAGGTGGTGAACCTCTTCTCCTTCATCGCCGAGGAGGTGCGCGAGATCCTGGCCGGCCTCGGCCTGCGCTCGCTGGAGGAGGCGATCGGCCGTACCGACCTGCTGGCGCAGGTCTCGCGCGGCGCCTCGCACCTCGACGACCTCGACCTCAACCCGCTGCTGATCAAGGCGGACTCGGGCGGCAACAAGCCCTTCTGCACCCTGGTCGGCCGCAACGAGGTGCCGGACACGCTGGACGCGCAGATCCTGAAGGACGCCGGGCCGCTCTTCGCCGTCGGCGAGAAGATGCAGCTGCAGTACAACATCCAGAACACGCAGCGCGCCATCGGCACCCGCCTCTCGGCCATGATCACCCGCAAGTTCGGCATGACCGGGCTGGCGCCGGGGCACCTCACCGTGCGCCTGCGCGGCTCGGCCGGGCAGTCGCTCGGCGCCTTCGCGGTCAAGGGCGTGAAGCTGGAGGTCTTCGGCGATGCCAACGACTACGTCGGCAAGGGCCTGTCGGGCGGTACCATCGTGGTGCGGCCGCTGACCAAGTCCAACCTGCCGACGCAGCTCAACACCATCATCGGCAACACCGTGCTCTACGGCGCCACTGACGGCTACCTCTTCGCCGCCGGCCAGGCCGGCGAGCGCTTCGCCGTGCGCAACTCCGGCGCCACCGCGGTGGTCGAGGGCTGCGGCTCCAACGGCTGCGAGTACATGACCGGCGGCACCGCCGTCATTCTCGGCGAAACGGGCGAGAACTTCGCCGCCGGCATGACCGGCGGCATGGCCTTCGTCTACGACCCTGAGGGCAAGCTGCCGGCCCGCGTCAACCCCGACAGCGTCATCTTCCAGCGCCTGGAGATGCCCTATTGGGAAACGGTGGTGAAGGACCTGGTGGAGCGCCACTGGCGCGAGACCCAGTCCAAGTACGCCGAGCGCCTGCTGGTCGACTGGCACGTCACCCGCCGCCACCTCTGGCAGGTCGTGCCCAAGGAGATGCTGACCCGCCTGGCCGAGCCGGTGAGCCGGAAGACGGCGGAGGCGGAGGAGCGGCGGGCCTAGCCCGCCGCCCTGGCCCGCTCCATCCCCTCCACGATCAGCGCCTTGGCTTCCTCCGGGCCGATCCAGCGGGTGATGGTGACCCACTTGCCCTTTTCCAGGTCCTTGTAGTGCTGGAAGAAGTGGGCGATCTGCTCGGTCAGGATGGGGGGCAGGTCGCTGTAGCTGGCGACGCCGCTGTAGAAGGGGTGCAGCTTGTCGACCGGGACGGCGACGATCTTCTCGTCCGGGCCGGCCTCGTCCTGCATCAGGATGGCGCCGATCGGGCGGCAGCGGATGACGCAGCCGGGGACCACCGGCACCTGGCCCACCACGATCACGTCGCAGGGGTCGCCGTCGCCCGACAGGGTGTGGGGCACGAAGCCGTAATTACCCGGATAATACATGGCCGTGTGCAGGAAGCGGTCGACCATCAAGGCGCCCGAGGCCTTGTCGAACTCGTACTTCACCGGCACGCCGCCCTGCGGGATCTCCACCACCACGTTGATGTCGTCGGGCGGCGCCACGCCGGCCGGGATGCGGTCGATCTCCATCGGTCCCGGGCCTCCAGCGCCCGCCGTGCCTCGTTCCAGGCAGCCTCGTTCCACCCTGGCGCGAAGGTCTGTTCCGGCGCGCCGGGGCGGCCACTATAGTCGCACCCTGCTATGCGCGTCCTCTACCACCTGCCGCTCGATCCGGCCTGCCGCAAGATCCGCATCCTCCTGAAGGAGAAGTCGCTCGACTTCGAGGTCAAGGCGGAGAAGATCTGGGAGCGGCGCGAGGGCTTCCTGAAGCTCAACCCCGCCGGCGAGGTGCCGGTGCTGATCGAGGGCGACGGCACGGTCATCCCCGACCATCGGGTGATCCAGGAGTACCTCTGCGAAGCCTACGAAAGCGGCCCGGAGCTGCTGGGCCGCAGTGCCATCGACCGGGCCGAGACCCGGCGCCTGGCCGTCTGGTTCGACGAGAAGTTCGGCCGCGAGGTAACGCAGAACCTGGTCAGCGAGAAGATCCTGAAGCGCTTCCTCGGCATGGGCGAGCCGAACAGCCAGGCGATCCGCGCCGGCCACAGCAACATCCACTACCACCTGGACTACGTCGGCTGGCTGGCCGAGCGGCGGCGCTGGCTGGGCGGCGACGAGTTCTCGCTGGCCGACGTGGCGGCGGCGGCGCACCTCTCGGCCGTCGACTACCTGGGCGACGTGCCCTGGTCCGACCACGAGCCGGCCAAGGACTGGTATGCCCGCGTCAAGTCGCGCCCCTCGGTCCGCCCGCTGCTGGCCGACTACCTGCCGGGCGCGCCGCCGCCCAAGCACTACGCCGACCTGGATTTCTAGGGCGGCAGCGCCATCCACAGACTCCCGGCGTCACCCTGCCGCTTCCGCCCGCCCGCCCGCCGGGGTATTCCTGGCGCCCGATGGCGGAGGGTCAGGACCAGCAGGGCGCGGTTTCCGATCTCCTGAACGGGCTGGTGCAGACGCCGCCGCCGGACGGGAAGCTGACGCTCGACGAGCTGATGCACCGGGCGGGGCACCGCGGGCCGGCCTTCCTCATGCTCTTCCTCGGCCTGCTGTCGATGATCTTTTCGATCGTGCCGGGCGTCTCCACGGTGATCGGCCTGCCGCTGCTGCTGCTCTCGGCACAGATGGCGCTGGGCCGCCGCAAGATGACCCTGCCACGGTGGCTCGGCCGGCGCGCGCTGGACCACACGACGCTGGCGCAGGGCATGATGAAGCGGCTGGAGCTGGTGCACCGGGTCGAGCGCATCATCAAGCCGCGCCTCACGCTGCTGACCCACGGGGTGGCGCTCAACCTGATCGGCATCTTCGGCGTCCTCTGCGCCATCGTCCTCTCGCTGCCGATCCCGCTGATGAACTTCCCGCCGACCCTGGCGGTCTTCCTCATGGCGCTCGGCGTGCTGGGCGGCGACGGGGTGATCGTGCTGGCCGGCCTGATCCTGGCCATCGCCGTGCTGGCCACGCTGGCGGTGCTGGCCGTGCTGGTGCCGGACGTGCTGGCCGGCGTCTGGGACCTGCTCGGCCTGGCAAAGGGCTGACTAGTCCTGCTTCACGTCCAGCAGTTCCAGGTTGGGCCGCGCCGCGTCGCCCGAGGGGCCTTCGGGGTCGAGGTCCAGCACCCGCAGCCAGTCGGCGCGGGCCCCGTCGGCGTCGCCGGTGAGGCGCCGCAGCATGCCGCGCTCCAGGAAGGCCTCCGGGTTCAGCGGATCCAGCTTCAGCGCCCGCTCCAGGTCGGCCGCGGCGAGGTCGTAGACCTCGAGGTAGCGATAGGCCGTGGCGCGGAAGATCAGCAGGTCGGCCCGGTCGGGCGCCAGGTCCTCGGCCGCGTTCAGGTCGTCGATCGCCGCCCAGTAGTCGCCGGCCAGCGCCAGCGCCAGGGCGCGGTCGATGTGCAGCCCGGCGTCCCCCGGCACCAGCCGGATGGCGGCGTCGAAGGCGGCGACGGCATGCGGCAGGTCGTTGGCCAGGATCCAGGCGTTGCCCGCCTCGGCCAGCAGCGCGGCCCGGCCGTCGTCGCTCTGCTCCGGCAGGCGGTTGACCAGGTCCTCCAGCAGCGCGGCCGCCTTGCCGTACTCGCCGAGGCCGGTCAGCGCGACGGCTTGGCAGTGCTGCGCCGCCGCGCCGCCGCCCTCGGCATCCCAGGTCAGCGCCGATTCGAGGGCCGCGGCCGGATCGCTCGCAGCCTGCTGCAGGCATTCGGAATGGCGATTGGAATCCCAGGCGGCATCGGCCCACGCCATGCCCACCTGGGCTGGACCCGCCAGCAGCGGCAGGAGCAGCAGGGGCCAGGCTTGTCGAAGCCGCGTCAAGGCCACTACCATCGCCGCCGCGCCCGGGGGCCGCAAGCCGCGCAGCCCGGGCGCGGCCCTTCGCCACCCGTCCGCCGCACCGCCGGAGCCGCATGAGCCAAGCCCCGTCCCAGCCCACGTCTCCTGCCGTTCCCGGCCGCCTCTTCGTGTTCGGCCTGGGCTACAGCGCGCGCGCCTTCGCCGAGCCGCTGCTGCGCCAGGGCTGGCGCGTCGCCGCCACCACGCGCGACGAGGACAAGGCCTATCGCCTCTCGGTCGCCGGCTACGAGATGCATTTCTTCGACCGCGGCCGGCCGCTGCCGGATGCACGTGCGGCCCTGGCCGGCGCCACGCATATCCTCTCCAGCGTGCCGCCCGACGAGTACGGCGATGCGGTGATCGATCATCATGCCGAGGATATCGCAGCGCTTTCGGGCGTGAGTTGGGCAGGCTACCTCTCCACCACCGGGGTCTATGGCGACCGCGGCGGCGACTGGGTCGACGAGGAGACCTTGCCGCGGCCGAGCAGCCAGCGCAGCCAACGGCGCGCCGCGGCCGAGCGCGCCTGGTGGGACCTGCACCGCGTCGGCGGCCTGCCGCTGCAGATCTTCCGCCTGGCCGGAATCTATGGGCCGCGCCGCAATGCCCTGCTGGAGCGCCTGTCGGGCAAGGCGCGGCGCATCGTCAAGCCGGGACAGCTGTTCAGCCGCATCCACGTCGACGATATCGCCGGCGTGCTGACGGCCTCGCTGGCCCGGCCGCGGCCCTGGCGCATCTACAACGTCGCCGACGACGAGCCGGCGGCGCCGGCCGAGGTCCTGGCCTATGCCAGCCGGCTGCTCGGCCTCGACCCGCCGCCGGAGCTGCCCTTCGAGGAAGCCCGCCTGACCATGAGCCCGATGCAGCTCTCCTTCTGGGCGGAGAACCGCCGGGTGCGCAACCAGCGGATCAAGGAGGAGCTCGGCTACCGCCTGCTCTATCCGACCTACCGCGAGGGTCTCCAGGCGCTGCTGGAGACCCTGCGTCCGTAGGGGAAGCGGCTATATGCCGACGGCTTCGGCCACGAGGCGGTGGAAGTGATGCACCGCCGCCTCGTTGGTCTCGCCGCCGGCCGGGTCGTGGATGAAGCGTCCGGCGTCGTAGCCCTTGGAGTGCAGGCCGCGCTGCACCGATTCGCAGATGGTGTTGTCCTCGGGCGCCAGCACCGTGCGGGTGTACTCCGCCCGCGCCGGGTCCTGGATCGCGCCGGGCCGGCCGTAGAGCCGCCCGCCCTGCCAGGTGCGCTCGGCGCCGACCGGCTTCATCACGAAGACGCCGAGCGTCGAATCGCCCGGCATGGAGTTGAAGGTGGTGCTGGGCCAGAGCCACCAGAAGCGCGCCCGCGTCACCGCGGCGTCCTTGGGCACGTGATAGGCCTTGGAGTCGTGGCGCCTGAGCTCGCCCTTCTGGCTCGACCAGATCTTGCCGAAGGCGATCTTGTAGCTCTCCATCTCCAGGAGGTCGGCGAAGGCCGGGTGCGCCGGGCGGCAGTGGTAGCACTCCAGGAAGTTGTCGACGACGACCTTCCAGTTGGCCTTCAGCTCGCTCGGCAGCCACTCGTCGCCGATCGGCACGAAGTCCTTGAAGCCGACGACCTCGTTGCGCAGCTCCTCGGCCAGGTCGGGCGCCTGCTCGCCCAGCGGCACGGCGTCCATGTCCAGGTTGAAGAACACGAAGTGGTCGGCGAAGACCTCGACCCGAACCGGCTTCAGGGCGAAGCAGCTCATGTCGAAGCCGGGCGTCGCCTCGGCGCCGCGCGCGCTGCGCAGCGTGCCGTCAAGCCGGTAGGACCAGGCGTGATAGGGGCAGGTGATGACCTTGGCGCGGCCGCGCCCGGTCAAGAGGCCGTGGGCGCGGTGGCGGCAGACGTTGTAGTGGCCGCGCAGCTCGCCGTTCTTGTCGCGGATGATGATGACGTCCTGGTCCAGCACCGAGGCGGTGACGTAGTCGCCCGGCTCCTGCAGCTCGGCGATGCCGCCGGCATAGTGCCAGGTCTTGTAGAAGATGCCCTCGCGTTCGCGTTCGAAGATCCCCGGATCGGTGTAGGCCCAGCCCGGCAGGGTCGGCGAGCGGCCCGGATCGGGGTCGAGGTCGGCGCGGCGGGGTTCGACGAGCTGCATGCGCTGCACCATGAAGGACCTCCTCAATCGCAAGGGAACGACGCCGTTGGCCGGACGTTCAAGAAGCGATGCTCCCACCACGGCCGGCCCGCTGGCAAGAGGCGGGAGAACGGGGCCGGCACGTGAAAAGGCGTTTTGAAGGCAGGACTTGCGCCGACGCGGGCCGCCGCTACTTACTGATGAACCCGACAGCGCAAGCGAAGGGAGCTTTCCCCATGCCCGCGAAGCTTTCCACCCTCGACCGCCGCCAGCTCCTGGCGCGTGGCGCCGGCCTGGCCGGCCTGGCCGCTGCCATGACCCTGGCGCGCCCCGCCTTCGCCCTGACGCCGGAGGAGGAGCTGGTGGAGGACTGTCGCCTGACGGTCCTCTCGCTGCTCTCCGACCCCGACTTCAAGTGGCTCGACGACTACATCAAGAAGGCGCGCGGCGTGCTGATCTTCCCCGAACTGGTGAAGGGCGGCTTCATCGTCGGCGGCGAGGGCGGCACCGGCGTCTGCATGGGGCGCCTGGCCGACGGCTCCTGGAGCTACCCCTGCTTCTTCTACCTGGGCGCCGCCTCCATCGGCCTGCAGATCGGCGGCCAGGTGAGCGAGGTGGTGCTCACCGTGATGAACGACGATGCGCTGCGCCGCCTGCTGAAGAACGACATCAAGCTGGGCGCCGACGCCTCGATGGCGGTGGGGCCGATCGGCCGCACGGCGGAGGCCGGCACGGCCGGCGCCTTCGAGAACGACATCTACACCTTCGGCCGCGCGGTGGGCCTCTTCGGCGGCATCAGCCTGGAGGGCGCCATCCTCGACGACCAGCCCGAGCGCAACCGCTACTACTACGGCCGCGACCTGACCTCGGTGCAGATCGTGCACGAGGGCGTGGCCAGCAACGCCCAGGCCGAGCCCCTGCGCAACGCCTTGCCGCGCTGATCGCCTGACGCAGGTTTGAAGGGACCGCGACCCCGGGACGCAAGCGGCGGCCCGGGGTTTGCGCTATTGAGAGGGTCATGACACCGCAGCTTCGCCGTGCCCTCGCGATCCTCGGGATCGGCGGCCTCGTCGTCGCCGGCCTCGCCGCCGGCGCCTGGTATCTTCACGGCGGCAACGAGGAGATCCGCTCCGGCGGCGTGGTCTCGGCCGGCGGCGCCGAGCTCGGCGGCAGCTTCTCGCTGCTCGACCAGGACGGGCAGCGCCGGACCGAGAAGGACTTCGCCGGGCAGTACGTCCTGCTCTATTTCGGCTTCACCTACTGCGTCGACGCCTGCCCGCTGGCCATGCTGGCGATGAGCCAGGCGCTGGACCGCGTCGATCCGGCGGTGGCGGCCAAGGTGCAGCCGCTCCTCATCACCGTCGATCCGGCGCGCGACACGCCCGAGCAGCTCAAGACCTATCTGGCCAACTTCAACCCGCGCTTCGTCGGCCTGACCGGCACGCTGGAGGAGATCGGAACCGCGGCGAAGGCCTGGCGCGTGGTCTGGGAGCCGCCGAAGCCGGCGGCCGACGGCAGCTACCAGGTGAACCACACCACCATCATCTACCTGATGGGCCCGGACGGCAGCTTCCTGCGCCACTTCGACCACCTCAGCAACAGCGACGACATCGCCCGCGCGCTGACCGAGATCGTGCGATAGGCGCGGCGCGCTATTGCTTGGCGAAGACCTTGGCCGGGTCCTTGAAGGCCTTGAACTCCAGCGCGTTGCCGGCGGGGTCGAGGAAGAACATCGTCGCCTGCTCGTCCGGCTGGCCCTTGAAGCGCACCTGCGGCTCCAGCTCGAAGCGGATGCCGGACGCGCGCAGCCTCGCCGCCAGCGCGTGAAACTCGTCCCAGCCCAGGATGGCGCCGAAGTGGCGCACCGGCACGGCGACGCCGTCGACCTCGCCGGTCTTCGCGCCGCCCAACTCGTCGGGGCGTACGTGGGCCGAGAGCTGGTGGCCGAAGAAGTCGAAGTCGATCCAGCGGCTGGTCTCCCGCCCGACCTGGCAGCCCAGCAGGCCGGCATAGAAGCTTCGCGTTTCCTCGATGTCGCGGA
>JAKOWB010000160.1 GCA_029781795.1 Pseudomonadota bacterium
GATCTGCGCGATGTTGGCCAGCGTGGTGGGCGCGCCGTAGCCGACCAGGTTGCCGACGTCGACCAGGTGACGGCCCATGCGGCCGACGAAGGGCGCGGCCACCTTGGTGTAGCCGAGGTTGATCTGCGCCTGGACCAGGTCGGCGTTGGCCTGGTCGACCGCGGCCTGCGCCGAATCGCGGCTGGCCTTGGCCTGCTCGACATTGGCGGTGGCGGTGGCGTTGTCCTTGGCCAGGCGCTGCTGGCGCTCGTACTCCTGCTGGGCCTGGGTCAGCGCCGCCTGCTGCTGCTCCACCGCCGCCTCGGCCTGCGCCACCTTGGCCTCGTAGGGCGCCGGCTCGATGACGAAGAGCTGCTTGCCCTCGGGCACCACGGCGCCGTCGGCGAACTCGACCGACTGCAGGTAGCCCTCGACGCGCGCCACCAGGTCGACGCTCTGGAAGGCGGCGGTCGAGCCGGTCAGTTCCAGGTACTCGGTCACCGGCCGCTGCAGCGGCGGGGCCACGGTGACGGCCGGCGGCGGCGGCGGCTGGTACTCGTTCTTCTCGTCGCAGGCGGCGAGCGCCAGGCCGAGCGCCAGCGCGGCCAGCAGCGGCCACCTGCGCCTTGCTCCCCGTGCCATGCCGCTCTCCATGCCGCGCCGCCCTCTCGCTACCAGTCGATCGGCGGGAAGAACTCGTCATCCGGCCGCGCCGGCTCCTGGTGCTGCGCCGGCTCCAGCAGGTCGCCCCAGTCGGTGCGCTCGCCCATCTCCTGCTTGGTCTCGTCGGACACGAAATCCCTGCCGATGCGCAGCTCCCAGCCGCCGCCCAGCGCGCGATAGACCGAGATCAGGCCCAGCGGCACGTTGCCCTCGGCCACCGCCAGCGAGTCCTCGACGCGAAGCTGCGACTGTTCGGCGTTCAGCACATTGGTGAAGTCGCTGGCACCGTCGCGGTACTGCACGAAGGAGAGGCTGGTGGTGCGGCGCGCGGCATTGGCCGCCCGCCGGTAGCGCTCGATCACCTCCTGCCCCTGCAGGAAGGCGGCCAGGCCGCTCTCCACTTCCTGCTGCGCCTGCAGCACGGTGAACTGGTAGTTCAGGATGGCGGCCTGGAAGG
>JAKOWB010000164.1 GCA_029781795.1 Pseudomonadota bacterium
GGGTGCGTTGCTGCAGCATGGCCGGGATTGTCCCCGATCCGGCTGCAGCGGGTGAACGCAGCCTACTGAGCAACCAGTTCCACCCGTCGGTTGCGCGCGCGGCCTGCGTCGTTGCCGTTGCCCGCCAGCGGCGCGAGGCTCGCCACGCCGCGCGCCTGCAGGCGCCTGGCGTCGATCTTGTAGCCGCCGGCGAGCGCCGCCACCACCGCCTGCGCACGCTGCTGCGAGAGCTGCAGGTTGGCCTCCAGGCTGCCCTGGTTGTCGGTGTGCCCGACGATGTAGACCTTCAGCGCCGGCTGCGCCTGCAGCAGCTTGCCCATCTCGTCGAGCTGGGGCCTGGACTCGGGCTTGAGCTCGGCCTTGCCGGTGTCGAAGTAGATGCCGTACAGCGCCACCTTGCCCTCGGCCTCCAGGCCGCCCTGCAGCGCCTTGGCATCGACCATCACCTGGCCGGTGGGCATGGCCTTGGGCTCGACGAATTCGAGGTAGGTGGCCGCGATGTTGGTGCTCTGGTCGGCCGCGCTCGAGGTGTACAGCAGCACGTGCACGTCCTGCCCGCCCTTGCCGAGCGTGCCGACCCACATGCGGCCGTCGAAATTCAAGGCGCTGGTCAACGGATAGCTGGAGTTGCCCTGGCCGGGAACGCCGCCCTTGGCCCAGCTCATGCCGGCATCGATGTCGACCGTCTTGCCCCAGGCGAAGTAGAGGTTGGCGCAGTCGCGCTCGCAGGCGAATCGCTGCTTGAAGCCGGCGGCGGCCAGCGCCTGCTGGTGGTTGCGGTAGACCTCCAGCGGCGTCTTGCCCAGCGGCGCCAGGTAGACGAGGCGGGTGACCTTGCCTTCCAGGTCGAGCCGGTCCTTCAGCAGGTCGCGCCCGGTGGCCTGCTGGTGCGCGGTTTCCGCGCTCAGCGGCAGCACGGCCTGGTCCCAGGCTGCGGACTTGTAGCCGATCAGCGCCGAACCGGTGAAGCGCTTGAGCATGGGATGGTCCGCGCCGCCGGCGACGTCGGACGGAAACGGCGTTGCCGCGTGGAGCGCCGTCATCGGAACGAGGGCGCAAGCGAAGGACACGACCGCGCGACGCGCGGCAGCCGGCAGATTCATGTTCTCTCCCTGGAGGTGTGGTGATGTGTGGCCCACGAACGCCAGCACCACGCCCCGGGTTGACGCCCGGGGCGCTCGCCACGCGCCCCGGGGTGCAACCGCCTGAAACGGCGCGACGGATCAGTCGGCCTGCTTGCGCAGGAAGGCCGGGATCTCGATCTCGTCCATGCCGTGGCTGGCCAGCGCGTCGA
>JAKOWB010000429.1 GCA_029781795.1 Pseudomonadota bacterium
TGCGGATGGGAATGCCGAGCCGGGTCCAGGCCTCCTCGGCCATCACCGGCTCGCAGCTTGCATAGCGGCGGATGAAGTTCACCAGGCCATAGGTCGCCGCCGGCACGACGTTGGAGATGATGGCGCCGGTCACGCCCTTCAGCGTGAAGCCCTGCAGCGCCATGAGCTGCGCCAGCCAGACGGCATATTCGTCAGGCGTGCGCTTGGGATCGGTCGAGGCGCGCCACTTGCCGCGCATCGTCCGCCCCTCGTAGAGCGCGAAGACCACGTTGGTATTGCCGGAGTCGACGACGAGCAGCATGGCTCCCCTCCTCCCCTGCTAGCCGAAAAAGACGTCGGCGGCGGTGATGCGCTGGCGCTGGCCGTCGTCGGCCTGGAGCACCAGCGCGCCATCCTGGTCGAGATCCCAGAAGAGGCCGCTGAGCGTGGCCCGCGGCAGGCGCGCGGTGATCGGCCCGCCGAGGCCGGCGGCGCGCGCCACCCAGGCGCGCCGCAGCGGCGCGAAGCCCTGTGTATCCAGCAGGCCGCGCCAATGGGCAAAGCGCTCCAGCAGGCGCGGCAGCAGTTCCTCCGGCGTCACCGCGCGCCCGGCCTCGGCGGCGATCGAGGCGGCGCGGTAGGGCGTCTCGCCGGGCGCCGGCGCGGCGGCGAGATTGACGCCCATGCCGATCAGCAGCCAGTCGACGCGGTCGCCCTGGGCGCGGGACTCCAGCAGCATGCCGGCCGCCTTGGCGCCATTGGCCAGCAGGTCGTTGGGCCACTTCAGGGTCAGGGCAACGTTGGGCACCAGCGGCTGCAGCGCTTCGGCCAGGGCCAGGCCGGCGGCAAATCCGAGCTGCGCCGCGGCGAGCGCCGACCCCTGCGGGCGCAGCAGCAGCGTGACATAGAGGTTGCCGCGCGGGCTGGTCCAGCCGCGCCCCTGGCGACCGCGGCCGGCGGTCTGCTCCCCCGCCCAGACGGCGGTGCCGTCGGCCGCGCCCTCCTCCGCCAGGCGCCGTGCCTCGTCCATGGTCGAGCCGACGGACTCGAAGGCCACCAGATGGAAGCCCGGCGGCAGCGCCGAAGCCACCGCGGACAGCGCCGCGGGGGCTGCGGTCATGGCGTGACCAGCGATGCGGCGGCGGCCGCTGCGCCGTCGAACAGCGGGCTCGGCACGATGGCGAAGAGCGCGATCAGCAGGCCGGCGACGGTCAGCACCAGCCCGACCTCGCGCGTCAGCGGCCGGTCGAACTTCTCCTCGGCCTCGTCGAAGTACATGATCTTGACGATGCGCAGGTAATAGTAGGCGCCGACGACGCTGGAGAGCACGCCCACCACGGCCAGCACGTAGAGGCCAGCCTCGACCGCTGCCAGGAAGACGTAGAACTTGCCGAAGAAGCCGGCCAGCGGCGGGATGCCGGCCATGGAGAACATGAAGACCGCCAGCGCCAGGGCCATCATGGGATGGGTCTTGGCCAGGCCCTTCAGGTCGTCGATGCCCTCCAGCAGGCGACCCTTCTGCCGCATCGACAGGATGCAGGCGAAGGTGCCAATGGTCATGACCAGGTAGATGGCCAGATAGATCATCACGGATTCGGCGCCCTTCGCGGTGCCGGCCGCCAGGCCGACCAGCGCGTAGCCGACGTTGCCGATCGAGCTGTAGGCCATCAGGCGCTTGATGTTGGTCTGGCCGATGGCGGCGAAGGCGCCCAGCACCATCGAGGCGGCGGCGACCGCCCAGATGATCTGCTGCCACTGCGCCAGCAGTTCGCCGAAGGGGCCGAGCAGCACGCGCATCAGCAGGGCGATGGCCGCCACCTTGGGCGCCGCGGCGAAGAAGGCGGTGACCGCGGTCGGCGCGCCTTCGTAGACGTCGGGCGTCCACATGTGGAACGGCACGGCCGAGCACTTGAAGCAGAGACCGGCCAGCAGGAAGACCAGGCCGACGACGACGCCGACCGACGGCGTGGCTTCGCCGCCGAAGTGCGCCGCCAGTCCCTCGAAGCCGGTCGTGCCCGTGAAGCCGTAGATCATCGAGGCGCCGTAGAGCAGCATGCCCGAGGAGAGCGCGCCGAGGACGAAGTACTTGAGCCCGGCCTCGGACGAGCGCAGCGAATCGCGGCGGAAGGCGGCGACGACGTAGAGCGACAG
>JAKOWB010000192.1 GCA_029781795.1 Pseudomonadota bacterium
CAGGGCCTGCGCCCCGGCGACCGGCCGCTCCGCCATCGCCGCCAGCAGGCCGTCGGGTCGTCCACCGCCGTGGGCGCGGCTGGCGATGAACTCCAGCGCGCCGACCACCGCCGGATCGCCGCTGCCGGACAGGCACCACCAGCCTTCGAACTGGGCGCGGGCGTCGGCATCGGCGGCGATGCGGTCGAGGTAGTCGGCGAAACTGAGGGCCGTCGACGCACCGCCGGACCGATCGCCCGCGGCGCCGGACTGGTAGCGCGCGGCGTCGGCGGCGATCCGCGCCAGACAGGCGTCATAGGCCGCGGCGTCCGCCGCCGGCCGGTCGAAGGCAAGGCCACCCGGGCGCAGCCAGCGCCGCGCGGTGACCGGCTGCGACGGGGACCAGGCCAGGCCCAGCTCGGCTGCGACGGCGTGGACCAGCGGCTGGTCCGGCAGCACCCAGCCGCCGCCGAAGTCCAGCGCTTCGCCGCCACCGGCGAAGGGCCGGGTGAAGGCGCGGCCCCCGGCGCGCTCGCGTGCCTCCAGCACCAGCACGGCCAGGCCGCGGCGGGCCAGCGTCCGCGCGGCCATCGCGCCGGCCAGCCCGGCGCCGACCACGAGAACGTCACAGGCGTCGGCCATGGCGATGGCTCCCTTTCGGTCCAACCCTAGCGAGCGGCGGCGCGCCGCGCCTATAGTCCGCCACGCCACCGGACCGAAGCGGCCCCCCATGCCTCGCCTTCTGCTCAGCCTCCTGCTGCTGTTCGCCGGCCTGCCCGCACCGGCCGCCGCTCTGCAGCTGCTGCCGTTCGACGAGGCCGCCGAGAACCCCGCCTTCAAGCAGCTGCGCGACGCGCTGCTGGACGCGGCGCGGCGCCGCGACCTCGAGCGCCTGCTGGCAGCGACGGCGCCGGACGTGCAGCTCGGGTTTGGCAGCGAGAGCGGCGTGGAGCAGCTACGGCGCGGCCTTGCCGCGGAAGACGGCGCGCTGCTCTGGGCCGAGCTGGAGGATGCGCTGGCGCACGGCGGCGCCTTCAACCGGCAGGGCGGCTTCGACGCGCCCTACTGGTTCGCCGCCGAACTGCCGCTGCCCGACGACACCGACTGGACCGCCGTGCGCTATGTCGTCGGCGCGAACGTGCGGATGCGCGCCGGCCCCGGCACCGACCAGCCCGTGGTCGCGGCGCTGTCCTATGAGGTCGTCCTGGCCGACGACCTGGAGGAGACCTGGTCCAGCGATCCGGCCGGGCACATCTGGTACAAGGTGCGTACCCTGGCCGACCAGAAGGGCTGGATCCGCGAGGATTTCCTGCGCGGGAACTACGGCTTTCGCGCCGGCTTCGAGCAGCGCGACGGCCGCTGGGTGATGACCTATTTCCTGGCCGGCGACTGACCAGCCGCGTCTTTCCGGTTTTCAAGGCGGCCGCGATCGCAATAGCATCCGACCAATACCCTGACCCGTCTTGTGGGTTAGGGCGGCCCGCCACGGCACAGCATTGAGGAGGCACGTCATGGACCGTCGCAACATGCTTGTCGGCTCACTCGCCGGGATCGCCACCGCCAGCATGGGGCTCCCCGCTGCGGCGGACAGCGGCGCCAACATGGGCGCGCTGGATTCCCAGCTCATGCTGGGCGAAACCAAGCCCTGGACGGGCACCGTCTCGCAGGGCTTCTACATTCTGAGCAACAGCGAGGGCTTCAACAGCATCTATGCGCTGACGATTGCCTCGCCGCCGGTCGTGACGCGCGTCTCGATCGACGTGTTTCCGGTCGGCACCGAGGCCTACAGCAGCGCCGGTCTGGCCTTCAACTTGGAAGGCAACGCCCGGGAGACCCGGCTGCTCGCCGTCACCTTGCGGCCGGACGGCAGCCTGATCACCTGGGACTACAGCAACGCCAACGGCCTGACCAACCAGGCGGAGATGCCGGCACAGGGGCTGCGCAACGACGTGGTGACGCGCCTTGCGCTCCAGGTGAACAGCTCCGGCGTCGACATCCTGACCAACGAGCAGCGCTGCGGCAGCTTCGCCGGCATCCGCTTGAAGGGAAGGATCGGCATCCTCGCGGTCGATCGCGGCAGCTTCTACTTCGCGAACTTCTACATGTCCTGAAGGGCGGGCACGCAGCGGTCCGCCGCCCCGGGCGCTCGCTTGCGCGGATAGCCTTCCGGCCTCGGTTCCCGTCAAGGGTCCCTGGCCCTATAGTCGGCGCCGCCCGCGGCACGACAGGGAGCAACCGTGCATGCACACGCTTAGACTCGTCCTTGCCTTCCTGCTTGGCCTCGCGGCGCTGCCGGCGCTGGCGGAGCCTGTGACCTGGCCCCCCTTCGACGAGGCCGGCAGCGACCCCTCCTTCAAGACCTACCGCGATCGCCTGCTGCAGGCGGTGCGCGAGCGCGACGTCGACGCCGTGGTGGCCGCCGCCGCCGAGGACATCGAGCTGTCCTACGGCGGCGACAACGGGCGCGACACCTTCCGCCTCTGGCTGACCGGCGGCGGCGACACCGAGCCGCAGTTCTACTGGACCTACCTGGAGCGCGCGCTGGCCGAGGGCGGGCGCTTCGACAACGGGATCTTCATCGGACCCTGGACCTATTGGTACGAGCCGCCCGACACCATCGACTTCTATTCGACGGCGGTGGTCGCCGGTAAGAACGTGCGGCTGCGCGCCGGCCCCTCGACCAGCGACGCGGTGATCCGTGCCCTGACCTACGAGGTCGTCGTGCAGGTCCCCTATGACCCCAACCGCGAGAGCATCGTCCAGGATGCGAGCGGGCGGGAGTGGATCAACGTCGACACCACGCAAGGCGAGCGCGGCTGGATCGCCCAGGAGTTCCTGCGCTTCATGCTCGACTATCGCGCCGGCTTCGAGAAGCGCAACGGCAACTGGCAGATGATCTTCTTCATCTCCGGCGATTGAGCCTCGTGGCCGAGGACGCGACCCTCGCGGCCGAGCCGCCGGTCTCGATGAGGCCCTGGCACGGGCCGGTCTGGCGGCTGGCCCTGCCGATCCTGCTGGCGAACGTCACCACGCCGCTGATGGGCATGGTGGACACGGCCATCATCGGCCACCTGCCCGATCCATCGCTGATCGGCGCGGTGGCGGTCGGCGCGCTGATCTTCTCGTTCCTCTACTGGGGCCTCGGCTTCCTGCGCATGGGCACCACCGGCTTCGCCGCCCAGGCCTATGGCAGCGGCGACCGGCTGGAGCTGTCGGCCAGCTTCTGCCGCCCGGCGCTGCTGGCCCTCCTGCTCGGCGGCCTGCTGATCGCGCTGCAGTCGCCGGTGGGCAGCCTGGCCTTCACGCTGGTGGCGCCCAGCCCCGCCGTGCGGCACGCCGCCGAGATCTACTTCGACATCCGCATCCTCTCGGCGCCGGCCTCGCTGCTGGCCTATGTCGTGGTCGGCTGGTTCATCGCCCTGCAGCAGACGCGCTGGGTGCTGGTCTACGGCCTCCTCACCAACCTCTTGAACCTCGGCTTCAGCCTGGGCTTCGTGCTGGGCCTGGGCTGGGGCATCGCCGGCGTCGCCTGGGGCACGGTCTGCGCCGAGGTGGCGGCACTGCTGATCATCGCCCCGGTGATCCTGTGGAAGCTCAGGCGCCACACGCTCTGGCCCGGCTTCGCGCGGCTGCTGGAGCCGGCGCGCCTGCTGGCGCTGGTGCGGGTGAACGCCGACCTTTTCGTGCGCACCCTGGCGCTGCTCATCACGCTCGGCGTCTTCACCACGCTGGGCGCCCGGCAGGGCGACGAGATCCTGGCCGCCAACGCGCTGCTGCTGCATCTGCAGACCCTGATGTCCTATGCGCTCGACGCCTTCGCGCACGCGGCCGAGACGCTGACCGGCGCGGCCTGGGGCCGGCGCGACCGCCGCGCCTTCGTCGGCGCGCTCGAGGCCGCGACACTCTGGGCCGCCTTCTTCGCCATCGGCACGGCCATCGCCTATGCCCTGGCCGGCCCGGCGATCCTGACGCTCTTCACCGAGCACGCCGAGATCCTGGACCGCGCGGTGCTCTACCTGCCCTGGATGGTGGTCTCGCCCCTGGTCTCGGTCTGGTCCTTCATGCTGGACGGCGTCTTCATCGGCACGACACGCTCGGCCGCGATGCGCAATTCCATGCTGGCCTCGATGCTGCTCTATCTCGGCGCCGCCTGGGTACTGATCCCGGCGGCCGGCAACCACGGCCTCTGGATCGCCTTCCTGCTCTTCATGCTGGCGCGGGCCGTGACCCTGGGCGCCGCCCTCCCGGCTATGATCCGGCGCCTGTAGGACCATGCGGCGGCGCCTCTCGCACCTGGCTCGCAGCAAGACGGCCCGCCAGGCCGCGGTCTACTTCGGCTCCTCGGCACTGCGCGCCGGCCTCGGCTTCCTGCTGCTGCCGATCCTGGCCCACCTGCTGGGGCCCGAGGGCTTCGGCCTTTGGACCCTCTATCGCACGCTGCTGCTGTTCCTCATCCCGGTGCTCGGCCTCTCGCTGCACGCCGCCCTGGCGCGCAGCTTCTATAAGCTGACCGCCGAGGAGCTGCGGCGGCTGGTGCACAGCAGCCTGGTCTTCCTCTTGCTCTCCACCGCCGTGGTGCTGGCGCTGCTGCTGCCGCCACTGCGGTGGCGCGGCGGCTGGTTCGGCCTGCCCTCAACCTGGCTCTGGCTGCTGCCGGCGGCGGCGCTGTTCAGCAACGTCACGCTGATCAACCAGGGCCTGCTGCGGCAGGAGCAGCGCCCCTGGAGTTTCGCCGCGCTCGAGGTCACCACCGGCGTGCTGCCCTTCGCGCTCGGCCTGCTGCTGATCTGGCTGGGCAGCGGCTGGCAGGCGCTGGCCATCGGCACGGTGGCGACTGCCCTGCTCACCGCCGCTGCCAGCCTCTGGCGCTTCCGGCGCGAGGGGCGCGCGGCCGGGCCGCTCGACCGGCCCCTGCTGCGCCAGACCCTGGCCTTCTCGCTGCCGCTGATCCCCCACACGCTGGGCCAATCCATGCTGGTGCTGAGCGACCGCCTGGTGCTGGAGCACTACGCCGACGCCGCCACGGTCGGCGTCTACAGCGTCGGCTACACCCTGGCGACGGCGCTGCAGCTCATCTCCCTGCCCTTCAACAACGCCTGGTCACCTTGGGTCTATCGCCAGCTCTCGGAGGACAAGCCGGCGGCGCGGCGGCGCCTGGTGCGGGCGATCTCAAGCTATCTCGCGGTCATGGCCGCGATGGGTCTGGTCTGGTGGCTCGCAGCACCGCTTCTGCTCGAGTGGTTCTTCGCGCCGGCCTTCGCCCAGGCCGCCAGCGTCATCGGCTGGATCGTGCTGGGCGTTGTGCTCCTGGCGACCCACGCGGTGCTCTTTCCCGTCCTGATCTTCACTGGGCATACTCGAACCATCTGCCTGGTCACGCTGTCGGCGGTCGCGGTGAACCTCGGTGGCTGCTTCCTGCTGATACCGAGCCACGGGATGCTCGGGGCCGCTTGGGCGACCGCGGCCTCCTACGCCGTTCTCGCCATCGGTCAACTCGTGGCGACCTGGTTCCATTCGCCACTGCCCTGGCTGTCGGCCTGGCGCCGCTAGGCGCCGCGTCCCCGTTTGCCAGCGCGCCCGCGGGGCGCTATGCAGTGACCGGCAGCGTGAGGAGCACCATGTCCGAGACGGTCAACATTGGCGGCATCGAGGTCGGCGCCGGCCGGCCCTGCTACGTCGTCGGCGAGATCGGCATCAACCACAACGGCGACCTGTCCATTGCCAAGCAGCTTATGGATGTCGCCCGGCATGCCGGTTGCCAGGCGGTGAAGTTCCAGAAGCGCACGCCGGAGATCTGCACCCCCAAGGACCAGCGCGACATGCTGCGCGACACGCCCTGGGGCCGCATGACCTATCTAGAGTACCGCTACCGGGTGGAGTTCGACGAGGCGGCCTACGCCGCGATCGACGCGCATGCGCGCGAGCTTGGCCTGCACTGGTTCGCCTCGCCCTGGGACGAGCCCTCGGTCGATTTCCTCGAGCAGTACAATCCGGTCTGCCACAAGGTGGCCTCGGCGAGCCTGACTGATGACGGCCTATTGCGGAAGCTGAAGGCCACCGGGCGGCCGGTCATCCTCTCCACCGGCATGTCGACCATGGAGGAGATTCGCCACGCCGTGTCGCTGCTCGACCGCGACCGCCTGGTGATCTGCCACGCCACCAGCACCTATCCCTGCAAGCCAGAGGAACTGAACCTGCGCATGATCGGCACGCTGGGCCACGAGTTCGGCGTGCCGGTCGGCTATTCCGGCCACGAGACCGGGCTGCAGGCGACGCTGGCGGCCGTGACCCTGGGCGCGGTGATGGTGGAACGCCACATCACGCTGGACCGCAGCATGTGGGGCAGCGACCAGGCGGCCTCGGTCGAGCCGGGCGGCCTAGAAAGGCTGGTGCGCGACATCCGCGTGATCGAGACGGCGCTGGGCGACGGCGTGAAGCGGGTCTACGACAGCGAGTTGCCGGCGAAAGCCCGCCTCCGGCGCTTCTGACGCCCATGTCCGGCACCTGCGACGTCGTCATCCCGGCACGCGGCGGCTCCAAG
This sequence comes from Pseudomonadota bacterium, assembly GCA_029781795.1. Classification (GTDB taxonomy): domain Bacteria; phylum Pseudomonadota; class Alphaproteobacteria; order Kiloniellales; family JACOMY01; genus JAKOWB01. The sequence continues at coordinate 6,521 of JAKOWB010000192.1, forward strand.
GGCATTCCCGGCAAGAACCTGCGTCCGGTCGGCGGCGTGCCGCTGGTGGCGCGCTCGGTCGCCGCCGCGCGCGCGGCCCGCCTAGTGCGCCATGTCTATGTGTCGACCGACGATGCTGCCATCGCCGACGCGGCGCGCGCCGCCGGCGCCAGGGTCATCGAACGGCCGGCGGACATCGCCGGCGACACGGCTTCGTCGGAGAGCGCGCTGCTGCACGCCCTGGACGCGATCGAGCGCGGCGGTCCCCTGCCCGAGTTGCTCTGCTTCGTGCAGTGCACCTCGCCGCTGACCACGGCCGAAGACCTGGATGGCGGCATCGACCGGCTGCGGCAACAGGGTGCCGACAGCCTCTTCGCCGCGCTCCGGGTGCACCAGTTCCTGTGGCGCGAGGATGCCGCGGCCGGCGCGAGCGGCATCAACCACGACGCCAGCCGCCGGCCGCGCCGACAGGAACGCGCACCCGAATACCTGGAGAACGGCGCTTTCTATGTCATGCAGGTCGCCGGCTTCCGCCAGGCGCGCCATCGCTTCTTCGGAAAGACCGCGCTCTACGAGATGCCGCGCCAGCGATGTCTGGAGATCGACGAGCCGGCGGACCTGCTGGTCGCCGAGGCCATGCTGGCCGCCGCCGTACCGACACCCGAAGGCCTGCCGGACCGCATCGCGGCGCTGGTCTGCGATTTCGACGGCGTCTTCACCGACAATCGCGTCTACGTCGATCAGCAGGGCGTCGAGAGCGTCGCCTGCGACCGCTCCGACGGGCTGGGCCTGGAGCGCCTGCGGAAGTCCGGCTTGCCGCTACTGATCCTCTCCAAGGAACGCAATCCCGTCGTCGCCGCGCGTGGCACCAAGCTGGGGATCGAGGTGCTGCAAGGCATCGACGAGAAGCTCGACGCGCTGAAAGCCTGGGCCGCGGCGCGGGCCATTGCGCTGTCGGAGATCGTCTACATCGGCAACGACGACAACGACGTGGAGTGCCTTGGCGCCGTCGGCTGCGGCGTGGCCGTGGCTGACGCCTATCCGCGCGCCCGCGCCGCCGCGCGTCTGCAGCTCAGGTCCCCCGGCGGCCGTGGCGCGCTGCGTGAACTGGCGGAGCTGATCCTTGCCCGGCGCGGCGTCGGCTAACGGCACGCCGGCCGGCAGCCTCGGCGCCATCGCCGAGGCCTTCATCCGGCTTGAGGCTGACCAGGGCCTCTACGAGCGGCGGCTGGCCGGGGAGATCTTCTGGCCCTTGCTGCGCGTGCACGCCTACTACGCCGCCGCGCGGGCCAGCGGCCTGATGAGCGCCAGCGTCACCCGGGCGCGCGGCCTGCCGGGCGCCCTGGCGCTGGCTCGCACCACGCTCGCCGGCGCTCTTGGCGGCAATCCCCTGCTGCACCGCGGCCATCACGCGACGCTGGTCTTCCCGCACCCGCGCAAGTCCCTGGGCCCGGAGGGGTGGCGCGATCAGAACAGCGCGGCGCTGCTGGCGGAACTGAAGGGCAGCGACGCCCTGGTGGTGGACCGGGTGGATGCCGCCCTCGGTGCGATCCGTGTAGACCACGCTTTGCCCGCTGTCCGTCGCGAGGCACTGGACCTGGTGGCGCGGGCCGCGATGGCGGTGCGGCGCCTGCCCCTCACGGAGCCGGAGGCCCGGCTGCTGGCCGCGCTGGGCGACCGGCTGAAGCGGGATATCGGCGCGCAGATCGATCTGGCCGCCCTGGCCCAGCGCAACCTGACGAAGTTCCAGGCTCAGCGCCGGCTGTTCCGTCGCCTGGTCACGCGCTTCGGCGCGCGGCGGGTCTTCGTGGTTGTCGCCTATACCAACGAGGGCCTGGTCGCGGGCGCCCGCGATGCCGGCGCGCGCGTCTACGAGTTGCAGCACGGCCTGATCTCGCCGCATCACCTGGGCTACCACTATCCAGGGCGTCCCGACCTGCCGGCCGCGCCCGATGCCCTGCTGACCTTCGGTCCGGCCTGGACCGAGGGCGTGGCGCTTCCGCGGCGCACGGCAACGGCGGTGATCGGCTCGGCGGCGCATCAGGCGGACCCGGCATCAGCGGTCATGCGGGACCCGGCACAGGTTCTCTTCGTTTCCCAGGGGACCATCGCCCTGCCGCTGGCACGCTTTGCCATCGCCGTGGCGCGGCAGTTGCCTGATCGCCGGGTGCTGTTCCGCCTCCACCCGGGACAGGACGCTGGCGGCTTCGCCAAACTGCTGGCGGCCGAGGGGCCCTTGCCGGGCAACTTCTCGGTCGGCACCGCCGAGCGGCCGATCGTCGAGGTGCTGGCCGCCACCACGCTGCAGGCCGGCGTCTACTCGACGGCGCTGCTGGAAGGCATGGCCCTAGGCTGTCGTACGCTGCTGATCGACCTGCCGGGCATTGAAAATCTGGCCGCGGCGCTGGCGCGCGGCGACGCGCGGCTGGTGCGCAGCCCCGAGGAGTTCGCCGCCGCTGCGGCGACGGCGCCACTGGCCCGGGAAGCAAATGCTTATTTCTCACCACCGGTCCGCAGTATCATGTCCCTAGTCCAGGGGCTTGAGGGGGCCGTCTGAGTATCCCGCGATGCCTGGCACCAGACATCGACAGGCGCGGCACGAATGCTCTTCAATTCACCTGAGTTCCTGTTTCTGTTCTTTCCGGTAACCTTCCTACTTTTCCACATTGCGCGTCGATATTTAGCCAGCCGAGTGGCGCTTGCATGGCTTACTGCCGCGTCCCTCTTTTTCTATGGCTGGTGGGACCCCCGTTACCTTGCGCTACTGCTGGGCTCTGTCGCCGTGAACTACGCGACCGGGCGGGCGCTGGCCGCTGCGGGACCGGGCCGGCGGCCGCTGCTGTTCGCAGGCATCGCGTTCAACCTCGGCCTCCTGGGCTGGTTCAAGTACGCGGGATTCTTCGATCGCCTTGTCGAGGCCGTCAGCGGCCTGGATCTGGGCTGGGCGCAGCAGGCGTTGCCGCTGGCCATCTCGTTCTTCACCTTCCAGCAGATCGCCTATCTGGTCGACATCAGCCGTGGCCAGCCGCCCGCCGAAAGCTTCTGGCGCTTCCTGCTCTTCATCACCTTCTTCCCGCACCTGATTGCCGGTCCGATCGTCCATCCCTCGATCGTGCTGCCGCAGTTCGCCCGCCTGGCGACGAGCGAACATGCCGCCGACGGGCAGTGGCAGCAGCGCTTCGCCATCGGCGCCTTCCTCTTCTCGATCGGCCTCTTCAAGAAGGTCGTCGTGGCGGACGGCATCGCCGCCTGGGCGGATGCCGTTTTCAATGCCGCCGCCCTTGGGCAGGCACTGCACGTGGGCGCGGCCTGGATCGGCGCGCTTGCCTATACCCTGCAACTTTACTTCGACTTTTCCGGCTACTCGGACATGGCGCTGGGGCTCGCCTTGTTCTTCGGCATCCGGCTGCCGATCAACTTCGATTCCCCCTACCAGGCGACCAGTCCGGTCGACTTCTGGCGGCGCTGGCACATGACCCTGTCGCGGTTCCTGCGCGACTATCTCTACATACCGCTTGGCGGCAACAGGAAGGGCCCGGCCCGGCGTCACGTGAACCTGCTCCTCACCATGACGCTCGGCGGGCTCTGGCATGGCGCCGGTTGGACCTTCGTCCTCTGGGGCTTCTACCACGGCCTGCTGCTCGCGGCGGCGCACGCCTGGGGCGGACGCCGGCGGTCGGCCGGGGGGGCGCAGTCCGCGCTGCGCCGGACCGCGGCGATTCTGGGCACCTTCATCCTCGTCCTGCTCGGCTGGGTCCTCTTCCGTTCGGCCGACATCGGCACCGCCGGCCGGATCTATGCCGCCATGGCCGGGTTGCCGGCGGCCGAAGTCGCCACGGACGTGCTGTCCGGCCAACTTGGCAAGGCCTTCCAGGTGCTGTTGCCGCTGACCGTGGCGACGCTATGCCTGCCGAACGCCTACTGCATCGTCGGCTGGCTACGGCCCGCCGTGGCGGGCACCCTGATCGCCAGGCGGCTCGCCTTCGCCGCCACGGCGCGCTGGGCCACGGCGACCGCGCTCATCCTGACGGTCGCCCTGATGCATCTGACCCGCGTCAGCAAGTTCCTCTACTTCGACTTCTAGTCGCGGTCAGTTTCGACAGTCCCGGGCCAGCAGATCGGCGATCTCCGACAGGCGGTCGGGGTTGGCCGCGATCCACGCCCCGATGGCCGCGCGCTGACGCGCCAGAACCTGGTCAAGATTTTCCGGCGTGAGTTCGATGCCGAAATCGCCTTCCGCCGGACGGCCGGCCAGCACGCCGTCGAGAATTCGGTCTCCCAGTGCCGGCGTGAAGTGCGATGACTCGAAGAAGTAGCGGGCGAGCGGCTGCGGCTCACCCGGCGCTGCGGGCAGTTCCACGATGTAGTCCGACAGGCCGGAAAAGTCGAAGACGCGAATCTGCGCGCCGGCTGCGCGGGCGCGGTCCGTGGTCGCGACAACCTCGCGCTTGATCTGCTCGTAGACGTCCCAGCCGCCGGTCAGCCAATAGATCATCAGGCGGCGGATGTGCACGGGATCGATGACGATATCCAGCGAAAGCCCCAGCCGGCGGGCGTCGTCGATAAGGGCACGGAACTGCTCGCGGTTCGGTTCGAAAATGGGCTCGCTGCGGCAATGCTCGAGGCTCGCGGCAAGTCGCTGGTCAACGCCCCTGAAGACGCCGCGCTGACCGTCGGGATCCGCCGCGGCACGGTCGAGAAAGCCCGCGCCGTCGCGCAGGCCGTCGCGCCTGGTGCGGTCCCGCTCCTGCTCCTCCTTGCTGTCGCCCCAGGCCGCGAAAATGCTGAAGCGAAGCGCATCCAGGGAAAGCCAGTAGAGCATGCGGTCAAGCCCGGCCAGGGGCTTGCGACGACCCTTCTCGTCGGTGACCAGCATCGCCTCGACGAAGTCGTCACGCGTCCGCTGCTGGCTGGTGAAAGCGGCAAGATCGAACGAGAGAAAGACCTGCCTCAAGCGACCGGAAGCGGCCGTGTGGCTGAGAAAGCGCCGGTACTCGTACAAGGTGGCGCCATTGATGCCGAAGTTATAGACCGGTGCGCCCGACCATCCTGCGTGATCCGGCCGGTAGGCGTAGTTGGCGCGCGAGTTGCCGATGATGATGGTCTCAGGTTCCAGCCGCGTCACGGCGAAGGCCTTGCTGACCCGCGGCAGTTCGTTGAAGGCCCAGGACTCGGGTCGGGCGCTGCCATCCGCGACGACCACGCGCTCCTGCACTTCGTAATCGAAGAGGATGATCGCCCCTGGCAGCGCCAGCACGATCGCGAGGAAGACCACCAGGAAGCGCCGCGTGGCCGCGGGGCTCGCCACCCTTGCCCAGGCGTCGACGCCGGCCGGTTGCGTCGCTTCAGACCGAAGCGCGAGGTCTTCAGGAACGTGCGACGCGTCGACCATCACGCCTCATCCGGTTGAAGGAAGGTCGGCAGCGGCAGCCCGGCTCGAACAGCTTAACGGGTCGCGCCGGGACACAACAGAGTCCGCCCCCTCATCCGCGCTCAGCTCGCCCTGAGCCAGGCCAGCGTCGCCGCCAGGCCCTGCTCCAAGCGCGTGTCGCAGGTGACGCCCAGCAGGGCCCTGGACGCCGCCGGATCGCCGCGCGACTGGCGGATGTCGCCGGGCTGCGGCGGCCCGAACTCCAGGCGCGGCTCGATCCCCAGCAGGCGGCCCAGCGTCGCCGCCAGGTCCAGCACGCTGGTGCCCTGGCCGCTGCAGACGTTGACCACCGGGGCGCCGAGGCTGGCTTTGGACATGGCCGCGCGCAGGCAGGCGACGGCGTCGGCGACATAGACGAAGTCGCGCAGCTGCCGCCCGTCGCCGCGGATCGCCAGCGCCTGGCCGGCCAGCAGGCGGCGGGCGAAGATCGAGACCACGCCGGCATAGGGCGAGGCCGGGTCCTGCCTGGGGCCATAGACGTTGAAGAAGCGCAGGCCGCAGGTCGGCACGCCATGCAGCAGGCCGGCGACCCGCGCCTGCAGCTCCGAGGAGAGCTTGTCCGCGCCATAGCCGCTCTGCGGGCGCAGCGGGTTGCTCTCGGCGATCGGCAGGGTCTCCTGCGGGCCGTAGACCGCGGCGGAGGAGGCATAGACCACCGGCTGGCCGGCCGCCTGCGCCGCGTCCAGTACCGTGACCGTGCCGCCCAGGTTGACCCGGTGGCTGCCCAGCCAGTCCTCGGTCGAGCGTACGACGGAGGCGATGGCTGCCAGATGGAAGCAGCCCTCGGCGCCGGCCAGGGCCGCGCGCACCGCCGCCGGGTCGGTCACCGCGCCGACCAGCAGCTCCGCCGCAGGGGGGATGCGCTCGCGCCGTCCGCTGGAGAGATCGTCCAGCACGCGCACGCGGTGCCCCTCGGCCAGCAGCGCCTCGACCAGATGCGAGCCGATGAAACCGCAGCCACCGGTCACGAGATAGGTTGCCATGAGACCTCGACTGCCAGCCCCCGCGTCACCGGGCCCTCCGCATTTCCGGCGACCCGGCCCAGGCGGCGTGATAGGACAGGCCCGGCCGCCGGCGCAATGCTTCTCGCGATCGGCAACCCGGCCGCTGGGGGAGGATCGAAGTGTGCCGTCGCGTGGCTCGGCCTGGCTGAGTGCCATCCATCTGGGCTACGGCCTGCTGCTGCCGCTGGCCGCGCTGCTGAAGCCGCTGCTGCTGATACCGCTGGCGGTCGGCGCCGGACTGGTCGCCGCCGGCGTGGTCTGGCAGCGGCGGGGACGCTTCCCCTGGCCCGCGCCGACGCTGGTCCTGCTCTGCCTGCTGACTCTGGCCTGGACGGCCATCGCCATGGCCTGGACCTTCGATCCGGCCGGCGCCTTCGGCCGCTGGCTGAACCTGCCGCTGCTGCTTTTGGCCCTGCTGCTGCTGGCAGGCGCCGGGCGGCACTATCCGGCCGGCCTGGCCGCGACGCTGCTGCGTGGCCTGGCCATCGGCTTCAGCCTCGGCGCGCTGGTGATCCTGGTCGAGCGGCTCGGCGGCTCGCCACTCATCACCCATCTGCGGCCAGCCGACGACCAGCCGCGCCATCCGCTGGACGAACTGGGCCGCGGCCTGGCCTTCGGCACCCTGGCGGTCTGGGCCCTCGTCGCCTGGCTGGCCGGGCGCGGCCGGCGCTGGGCCTGGCTGCTGCCCCTGCTGCTGCTGCCGCCGGCGCTGCTGCTGCAGCACCTGGCCAGCGCCGCCGCGGTGGTGGCAGGTCTCGGCCTTGCCCTGCTGACCCTTTGGCGGCCGCGGCTCGGCCGCGCGCTGCTGCTGATCCTGCCGGCGGCGATCCTGCTGCTCGGCCCGCCGCTGTTCATCCGGCTCTACGGCTGGGGCCTGATGGACAACGAAAGCCTGCCCTCGACCGCGCGCTACCGGGTGCAGATCTGGTGGTTCACCAGCGAGCGGATCCTGGAGAAGCCGCTGTGGGGCTGGGGCTACGACGCCGCCCGCCGCATGCCCGACTTCGGCGTCGATCCCTATGGCGGCAAGCCGCATGTCATCCCGACCCATCCGCACCAGGCCTTCCTGCAGGCCTGGCTGGAGCTGGGGCTGCCCGGCCTGCTGCTGGCCTGGGGCTGGTTCCTGCTGGCCTGGCGTGGCCTCGCCGGCGCGGCGCGCGAAATGCAGGCCGCCGCGCTGGGCCTGACAGGCGGCATCATCGCCGTGGCGGCGACGGCGTTCGGCCTCTGGCAGGGGCATACCCTGGCCATCCTGGTGCTGGCCCCGGCGCTGCTGCTGCTGGCGCTACGTGCCCTGGATCAAGCCGGGAACGGCGGCCAGACGGGGCGCCAAGTGCACGGCGAATCCGGGTCGGCCGAGCCCTAGCGCCCGCCCCCGTTCGATCGGCGTGAGGCCACGACCGGCCAGCAGCAGGCCGCCGGCCAGCCCCGCCGCCCGGCCGGCGGCCAGGTCGCTCGCCCGGTCGCCCAGGATCCAGGACCGCGCCAGGTCGATCCGCAGGGCCGACGCCGCGGCCAACAGCATCCCGGGGCCCGGCTTGCGCGTGTGATGCTGGCGCCGGTAGGGCGGCCGGCCATCGGGATGCAGCGGTGCCGCCAGCACGGCGTCGAGCCTGATGCCCTGCCGCGCCAGCCGCCGCGCCAGCCAGTCCTGCAGCGCCAGGAACTCCGGCCAGCCATAGAAACCGCGCGCGATGCCGCTCTGGTTGGTGACCAGCACCAGGGCCCAGCCGCGACGGACAAAGGGACGCAGCGCCGCGGCGACGCCAGGCAGCAGGCGCGTGTCGCGCGCCCGGTGCAGATAGCCCGGGTCGGCCAGCAGCACCCCGTCGCGGTCCAGGAACAGCGCCGGCACGCCGCGCCGGGGGCGGCTGGCGATCTCCAGCCACAGGCCGCGACGCGGTAGCCAGGCGCGGCCGATGCGTCCTGCCGGCGTCAGTGCCACGCTTTTCCCGCCTCCTCGCCGCTGTCCTGCCAGGCACCCTCGGGGCGCCCGGCGCAGCCTGTCAAGCGGCCTCCGCCGCCGGCTGCCGCCCGGCGCCTCGGCTTGACAGTGGCGGCGGGGCTGGGGCCTCTTGCGACCCTCTCCCCCAAGCCCCGCAGGCCATGCCCGCAGACCGCCCCCTCGTGTCGATCGTCACTCCGGCCTGGAAGGCCGCAGGCTACATCGGGCAGACCGTCGAGTCGGTGCGCAACCAGACGCTGCGGGACTGGGAACACCTGGTGATCGACGACTGCTCGCCCGACGACACCGGCCTGGTCGTCGCCGACCTCGCGGCGCGGGACCCGCGCCTCAGGCTGCTGCGCACCCCGGCGAACGGCGGGCCGGCCCGCGCGCGCAACGTCGGCCTCGGCGCCGCCCGCGGCCGCTACGTCTGCTTCCTCGACGCCGACGACCTCTGGCACCCGGAGAAGCTGGCGGCGCAGATCGCCCTCCTCGAGGCCACCGGCGCCGCCATCTGCTACACCGGCTATCGGCGCATGTCGTTCGACCTGCTGCAGCAGAGCCGGGCCATCAAGGTTCCGCGCGAGCTGACCTATCGCCGCCTGCTGCGCAACACCGCGATCGTCACCTCCTCGTCGATGGTCGATACCCGCCGCACCGGCCCGCTGCGCATGACCGAGGCCGCGCGCGACGACTACCTGCTGTGGCTCGGCCTGCTGAAGGCCGGGCACAAGGCCGTGGGCCTGAACCGCGACCTGGTGCAGTATCGCCGCGTGCCGGGTTCGGTCTCCAGCCGCCAGCTGCACGCCTCCGGCATCGTCTGGCAGATCTACCGGCAGCACGAGAAGCTGTCCCTGCCGGTCGCCCTCTGGTGCTTCCTGAACTACGCCTCGCGCGCGGTCTGGAAGCGGCTGCCGGTCTGACGGGAGGCGCCGGTGCTCGCCGACACGCTGATGAACCGCATCGCCGGGCGCCGCGCCCGCATCGGCATCATGGGCCTGGGCTATGTCGGCCTGCCGCTGGCCCGCGCCTTCGCCGAGGCCGGATTCACGGTCTCCGGCTTCGACACCGATCCCGGCAAGCGTGCCGCGCTGCTCGCGGGGCGCTCGTACCTCAAGCACATCGCGGCGGCGACGCTGGCGCCGCTGGTCGAGCAGGGCCGGCTGGTGCCGGAAGAGGGCTTCGCCGGCCTCGGCGCCTGCGATGCCGTCATCATCTGCGTACCGACGCCGATCACCCGCACGCGCGACCCGGACCTCAGCTTCGTCGAGCAGACGGCGCACGCCATCGCCGGGGCACTGAGGCCCGGCCAGCTCGTGGTGCTGGAGTCCACGACCTATCCCGGCACCACGGACGAGGTGCTGCGCCCGATCCTGGAGGCCGGCGGCCTGCAGGCCGGCCAGGACTTCTTCCTCGCCTTCTCGCCCGAGCGCGAGGACCCGGGCAACGAGACCTACGGCACGCGCGACATTCCCAAGGTGGTGGGCGCCGACGATGGCGACAGCCGCCGCCTGGCCGAGGCGCTCTATGCCACGATCGTGCCGCGCGTCGTGCCGGTCTCCAACGCGCGCACGGCCGAGGCGGTGAAGCTGACCGAGAACATCTTCCGCTCGGTCAACATAGCCCTGGTGAACGAACTGAAGGTGATCTACGACGCACTCGGCATCGACGTCTGGGAGGTGATCGAGGCGGCCAAGACCAAGCCCTTCGGCTTCATGGCCTTCTATCCCGGGCCGGGCCTCGGCGGGCACTGCATCCCGATCGATCCCTTCTACCTCTCCTGGAAGGCGCGCGCGCACGAGGTCGAGGCCGCCTTCATCGAGCTGGCGGGCGAGGTGAACCGCGCCATGCCCGGCCGCGTCGTGGCGAAGCTGGCCGACGCGCTGAACGAGAGCGCGGGCAAGGGGCTGAAGGGCGCGCGCGTGCTGGTGCTGGGCCTTGCCTACAAGAAGAACGTCGACGACACGCGCGAGAGCCCGGCCTTCGCGCTGATCGAACGGCTGGAGGCCAAGGGCGCCCTGGTCGACTACCACGACCCGCATGTCCCCGTGGTGCCGCCGACGCGCGAGCACGCGGCGCTGGCCGGCCGCCGCTCCGTGGCCCTGACGGGCGAGGCGCTGGCCAGCTATGACGCGGTGCTGATCGCCACCGACCACGCCGGCGTCGACTATGCGCTGGTCGCCCGCTCGGCCCGCCTGGTGGTGGACACGCGCAATGCCCTCGCCGGCATCGCCGCCACGGCCCGCGTGGTGAAGGCGTGACGGCACCGGCATGACCCTGACCGCCGATCTGGTCTTCGGGACCTATGCGCTCGCCGGCCGCCTGGCGACACCATTGGTGGCGCGCTACCTGCGCCGCCGCGTGGCGCGCGGCAAGGAGGAGCCGGCGCGCCTCGGCGAACGCTGGGGCCGTGCCGGCCAGGTCCGGCCCGCCGGCAAGCTGGTCTGGATCCACGCCGCCAGCGTCGGCGAGTCCCTGGCCGTGCTGCCGCTGATCGAGGCGATCCGCGCCCAGTACCCGGGCCTCGCCTGCCTGATGACCAGCGGCACCGTGACATCTGCGAGGCTGCTGGCCGCGCGGCTGCCCGCCGGCGTGATCCACCAGTACGTCCCGGTCGACCTGCCGCAGGCGGTGGGCCGCTTCCTCGACCACTGGCGGCCCGACTTGGCGCTCTTCGTCGAGAGCGAGCTCTGGCCCACCATGCTGCGCGCCCTGGCACGGCGGAGGACGCCGCTGGCCCTGGTGAACGCGCGCATGTCGGCGGGCTCCTTCAAGGGCTGGAACCGGATCCCGGGGCTGGCGCCCGGCCTGCTGGCCGGTGCGCGCCTGGTGCTGGCCGAGAGCCCGGAATCGGCCGAGCGCTTCCGCCGCCTGGGCGCGCCGGCGGTGGACGCGCCCGGCAACCTGAAACTGGCCGCCCCGCCGCTGGCGGTCGACACGGCCGAACTCGCCCGCCTCGCCGCCCTGCTGGGCGAACGGCCGCGTTTCGTCGCCGCCTCCACCCATCCGGGCGAGGAAGCCATCGTCGCCGAGGCGCTGGCGAGCCTGCGCCGCCGTTGGCCCGACCTGATCTGCATCCTGGCCCCTCGCCATCCGGACCGCGGTGCGGAACTGGCAGCGCAGCTGCGGGGCAGCGGCCTCGCCGTCGCCCAGCGCAGCGCCGGCGAATCGCCCGGCGCGGACAGCGCGGTGCTGCTGGCCGACACGCTCGGCGAACTCGGCCTAGTCTATCGCCTGGCCGGCATGGCCTTCATCGGCGGCTCGTTGGTGCCCAAGGGCGGGCAGAACCTGCTGGAGCCGGCACGCCTCGGCCGCGCGCTGCTGGCTGGGCCGCACCTGGAGAACTTCGCGCAGCCGGCACAGCACCTGGAACAGGCCGGCGCCTTGCGCCGCGTCACCGACGCGGCGAGTCTCGCCACGGCGGTCGCACGCTGGCTGGAGGACCCGGCCGCGCTGGCCGCCGCCGCCGCCGCCGCCGAGGCCGCGGCGCGCACCGAGGCCGGCGTGCTGCAGGCAACCCTGCAGGGACTCGCGCCATTGCTGGAGAGAGCGCGATGAGGGCGCACGGCACGGGCGATTTCACCTACTGGCGGGCCCCCGCCCTGCCGGGCATCGAGTTCGCCGAGGGCCGCGGACCCGTGGTGACGACCGAGGCGCCGCACTTCCATGCCGAGGGGCAGATGGTGCTGCTGCTCGCGGGCCGGCGCGTCGTCGAGCGCGATGGCGCCGACCACTGCCTGGAGGCCGGCGAGCTGCTATGGGTCGCGCCCGGCGCGGTGCACACGTCGCGCGCCGCGGATGGCGAGGCCGGCGGCTCGGCGCATTTCCTGCACGCCTATCTGCCGCCCGGCCTGCTGCCCCGGCTCTCGGTCGAGCCGCCGGCTGCGCGCCAGCGTCTCGCCGAGGGCGCGCGGCGCCGGTCGTCGAGGCTGCTGGACACGCTGCGCCACGCTGAGGATGAAGCTCGTGCCCTGTCGGCGCTGACCCTGCTGTTCGGCCTGGCAAGAGGCAAGGGCGCGGCGGCGGCGGACGATCCGGAGGCCGACGATCCTGCCTGGCGCGCGCGCGCCTATCTCGACCGGCACTTCGACGGAGAGGTGACGCTCGAGGCCGTGGCGGCCGCGGCGGGGCTCAGCCGCTTCCAGCTCGTCCGGGTTTTTGCGCGGCGCTTCGGCCTGACGCCCCACGCCTGGCTGCTGCGCCGCCGGGTGAACCACGCCAAGGCGCTGCTGCGGGCCGGCGTGGCGCCGGCCGAGGCGGCGCTGGCCAGCGGCTTCGCCGACCAGAGCCACATGGGCCTGCATTTCCGCCGCCTGGTCGGCCTGACTCCCGCCGCCTATCGCCGCGCCTGAGCCGGCCCTGCACCGGCCGGCCGGAAAAGGAAAGGCCGCCCGGCGGGGGCCGGGCGGCCTTTGGGCGAGCCAGCCAGGTGGGTGATGAGGGGTAGATCCGCCGGGTTCTGCGCAGGCAGCGGATCGTCCTGGCCGGCCCTCCTGCCTCGTTACGGGGTCGCCTTGCCCTCGTCGATATCGCTCTGCGAGGGGTTGTCGTCGGCGCCATCGTCACCGGCTTCGCCGCTGTCGTCGCCCGACTCGCCGGCCTCGGCGCCATCGTCGCCGCTGGCGTCACCCGACTGGGCGCCATCGTCGCCCGACTCGCCGCCCTCGGCGCCATCATCGCCGCCACCGTCGTCGCCACCCTCGCCACCTTCGCCGCCGCTGTCGCCGCCGCTGTCGCCGCCACCTTCGCCGCCACCGTCGCCGCCGCTGTCGCCACCACCTTCGCCGCCGCCGTCGCCGCCGCTGTCGCCACCGCCTTCGCCGCCGCTGTCGCCGCCACCCGAGCCGCCGGACCCGCCGGAGCCGCCGCCTTCGCCGCCGTCGCCGCCGCTGTCGCCGCCACCTTCGCCGCCGCCATCGCCGCCGCCGTCGCCGCCGCCGTCGCCGCCGCCATCACCGCCGCCCTCGCCGTAGGCGAGATTGAGGTCGAGGCTGGGCGCCTGGAGGTCGGCGATCTTGCCGAAGTCGATGGTCGCGGGGGCCGCGGTCAGGCCGAGGGCCAGGCCGCTGACGCTGGCCAGGAAGGCGAGACGACGCCGCAGGGAAAGGTGCATGGGAGATCTCCTTGATCTTGTCCGTGTCAACCGCCGGCCCCTCGGACTCGGCTCTGGTCCAGGAACACTCCGCGACGGCTTTTCTTCCCCCCTGGGCCGAAAAAATCCTTCCAGGTTGAGTTCCGCAATTTCCTTACAGATCGCCGTGCGCCCTGGACCTATCTCCCCAGGCGTCCCCTGGAGGAGCGCTCATGGACGCCTGGATCATCGCCCTGCTGCTGGTCGCCGGCCTCGCCGGCGGCTTCGTCAACGCCCTCGCGGGCGGCGCCACCTTCTTCACCTTCCCGGCGCTGATGGCGGCCGGGCTGCCGCCGGTCACCGCGAACGCCTCCAACGCCGTCGCGGTGTGGCCAGGGAACCTGTCGGGCGCCTTCGCCTTCCGCCGGCAGCTGCCGCCGCTGCGCGCGACGCTGTGGCTCGCCATGGGCCTCGCCGTGCTCGGCTCCACGGGCGGGGCGCTGCTGCTGCTGGCAACCGAGGAGCGGGTCTTCGTCCGCCTCGTGCCCTACCTGATCCTGGGGGCGACGCTGCTCTTCGCCTTCTCGCGGCCGCTGCTGCGCCTGCTGCGCCGCATCCGCCCGCCGCGCGAGCACATCGGCCTGACGCCGGGGTCCTTCGCGCTGCAGGCCGTCGCCGCGGTCTATGGCGGCTACTTCGGCGGCGGGCTCGGCATCATGCTGCTGGCCGTGCTCTCGCTCTGCGGCTTCGAGGACATCCGCGTGATGAACGCGGTGAAGAACCTGCTCTCGGCCCTGGTCGGGCTGGTGACGCTGGCGATCTTCGCCGGGCTGGGCGCAGTCTCCTGGCCGCAGACGGCGGTCATGCTGGCGGGAGCGGTGGTCGGCGGCTGGCTCGGCGGCCGCGCCGGCCAGCGTGCGCCGGCCTGGCTGATCCGCGGCTTCGTGATCGCCGTCGGCCTGGCCCTGTCGCTGGTCTACTTCCTCAAGGCATGACGCCGGATCACTCCGGCAGGATGGTCTTGCCCTCGCCCAGGCGGTGACCGGGGTTCCGTCGCTCGATCTCCAGCAGCACGCCGGAGTGGTCGACGCGCGGGCCGAAGTTGCTGGTGACCCCGGCGAAGATCTGCTGCATCAGGCTGGACAGCGGCAGGGTCAGGCCCTGTGCCTTGGCCTCGGCCAGCACGTTGTTCATGTCCTTCAGATGCATCTGCGCCGGGCCGCCGGGCAGGAACTTGCGGTCCAGCATGCGCTGGCCGTGGATCTGCATGATCAGCGAGTCGGCGAAGCCGCCGGTCATGGCCTTGCGTGCCGCCGCCGCGTCGCCGCCGCCCTCGTCGACCAGCAGCAGCGCCTCGGCCACGGCGCCCAGCGCCAGGCCGACGATGAGCTGATTGGCCAGCTTCACCAGCTGCCCGGCGCCGACGCCGCCGACCCGGGTCGGCCGGCCCAGGGCCTTCAGCAGCGGCTCGCCGCGCGCGTAGTCGGCCTCGCTGCCGCCCACCATGATGGCCAGGCTCGCCGCCTCGGCCCCGCTGGGGCCGCCGGAGACCGGCGCGTCGAGCTGGCTGGCCCCTACCTTGGCGAGGCCCGCGGCATGGGCCTTGGCCTCGGCCGGCTGGATCGAGGAGCAGTCGATGACCAGGGTGCCCTTCGACAGCGCGTCGGCCACGCCCTGGTTGAACAGCAGGTCTTCGACCGACTTGCCCTCGGTCAGCATGGTGAAGACCACCTCGGCGCCCCTCACCGCCTCGGCCGGGCTCGATGCCACCGTGGCGCCCGCGGCGGCCAGCGGCGCCGTCTTGTCGGCCGAGCGGTTCCAGACCGTGACCGCGTGGCCGGCCTTCAGCAGGTTCGCCGCCATGGGGCGGCCCATCAGGCCGGTGCCGAGAAACGCGAT
Source organism: Pseudomonadota bacterium (assembly GCA_029781795.1). Classification (GTDB taxonomy): domain Bacteria; phylum Pseudomonadota; class Alphaproteobacteria; order Kiloniellales; family JACOMY01; genus JAKOWB01. Next base: position 21,850 of record JAKOWB010000192.1, read on the forward strand.
CCGGGTCATGGGGTCAGTCCTTTCCGTGCTGTCCATAGTTGACGATGAAAATCTCCACCCGGCGGTCCTTCTGCTCGCCCTCGGCCTCGTCCGAGGAAAGCAGGCCCAGAACGGTGCTGCCGCCGAAGGCCTCGCCGCGCCAGCCGTAGAGGTGCTGCTGCTTCGACACGCCGCGGTCCGCGAGATACTGCCCCACCGCCTTGGCGCGGGCCAGCGAGAGCTTGATGTTGGCCGACGCGCTGCCCTGCTTGTCGGCCTGGCCGATGATGCAGACCAGTACGCCGCTGTTGCCGTGCAGGCGGTCCGCCAGTTCGTCCAGGTAGTGCGCGTCGTTCGGCCTGATGGCCGTCTTGCCGGTATCGAAGTGCACCACGGTGATGGCCGGCCAGTCGGCGGTCGGCCCCTCCTGGCAGTCGATCGGCACATCCGATTCGGCCAGGACGGGCATGGCGTAGAGGCCGGCGAACAGGCAGGCGAACAGGATCGCGACCATAGAGCGATGCATGCGCGGAACCTCCCCCAAAGGTCGTTGCACCGTCGCGACCCTAGAGGCTTTCGCCGCGCCGCTCCACCCCTAGGCCGCCAGCGCCGGCCCCTCCAGCCGAACCGCCGCGGCCGCCTGGCGGAACAGCGCCGGCCCGGCATCGTCCTGCGTCATGCCCTCGCTGAGGATGCGGCGCCAGGCGCGCGCGCCGGGCAGACCGTTCATCAGGCCCAGCGTGTGGCGCGCCAGCCACTTCAGCGGCCGGCCGGCGGCGCGGTGTTCCTCCGCCAGCAGCACCAGCCGTTCGACCAGCTCGGCGCGGCTGCGCACCAGGGGCGGCGCGCCGAAGACCGCCGCGTCCACCGCCGCCAGGCACCAGGGCTCCTGGTAGGCGGCACGTCCCAGCATGGCGCCGTCGGCCCAGGCGAGACTTTCCAGGGCCGTCGCCAGGGTCAGACCGCCGTTGAGCACGATGGTGAGGTCCGGCCGCGCCGCCTTGAGCCGCCGCACCAGGGCGTAGTCCAGCGGCGGCACCTCGCGGTTCTGCTTCGGCGAGAGGCCCCGCAGCCAGGCCTTGCGCGCATGCACGACGAAGTGGCGGCAGCCGCGGGCCGCGACGGCCTCGACGAAACCGAAGAGCATGGTCTCGGGGTCGGCCTCGTCGATGCCGATGCGGCACTTCACCGTCACCGGCAGGCCGACCGCGTCCCGCAAGGCGGCGACGCAGTCGCCGACCAGCGCCGGCTCGGCCATCAGGCAGGCGCCGAAGCGGCCGCTCTGCACCCGGTCCGAGGGGCAGCCGCAGTTGAGGTTGATCTCGCGGTAGCCGAAGCCCGCGGCGATGCGCGCCGCCCGCGCCAGCTCGGCCGGGTCGCTGCCGCCGAGCTGCAGCGCCACCGGCTGCTCGCCCTCGCCATGATCGCGGGCGTCGAACTCCAGGTGCCGCCGCGCGTCGCCGTGCACGATGGCGCCGCTGGTGATCATCTCGGTATAGAGCAGCGCCCGCGCCGTCAGCAGCCGGTGGAAGCGCCGGCACCAGCGGTCGGTCCAGTCCATCATCGGCGCGACGGAGAGGCGGTGGGGCGCGGGGATCGTCATCGGCGGCGACACTACAGCGCGGGTGCCCCCAAATCATACGGCTTTTGCATCGCCCCCCGCGGCCGCCGCGGCTGGAGGTTCCGCCGCGGCTGCCATAGCATCGGCCAAAACAACGAGGCGCCAAGGCCGCCGCACCCTGACAGGTCGAGGAGAGGGAAGACGTGGCAAGACTGGGATTCATCGGGGCCGGGCCGGTCGGCACCGCCTTCGCCGTCAACCTCGCGCAGCGCGGCTACCAGGTCGTCGGCATCTTCGACGTGAACCGCGAAGCCGCGGACCGCCTGGCCGGCGACGTCGCCGGCAGCCGGGTCTTCGACCAGGCCCAGGCGCTGGTGGAGGCCGCCGACATCGTCTTCGTCACCACGCCCGACGACATGATCGCCAAGGTCGCCGGCGCGCTGACCTGGCGCGCGGGCAAGGCCGCCGTCCACTGCAGCGGCGCCACCACGGTGCACGCCTTCGACAGCGCCGCCGCGCAAGGGGCCGCCGTCGGCGCCATCCATCCCTGCCAGAGCTTCGCTGGCCGGGACCAGGCCATCGCCAACCTGCCCGGCGCCACCTTCGCGGTCGAGGCCGAGGAGCCGATGCGCACGACGCTGACCGGCGTCGCCAAGGCGCTGGGCGGCGACGTGGTCTACCTCACCAGCGACGACAAGGCGCTCTATCACGCGGCCGCCTGCATCGCCGCGGCCTATGCCTACACGCTGGTCGATGTCGCGACGGATCTCTGGAAGTCCTTCGGCAAGACCAAGGCCGAGGCGACCAAGGCCTATGTGCCGCTGCTGCAGGGGACGGTGAACAACATCGCCTCGGTCGGCTTTCCCGGCTGCCCCTCGGGACCGATCATGCGCGGCGACGTGAAGACCATCGAGCGGCACTTCGTGGCGCTGCGCAAGCATGCCCCCGACGTGCTGCCGCTCTACAAGGCGCTGGGCCTCAGGACTATCCCGGTCGGTCTGGCCAAGGGCACGCTGAGCGAAGGCAAGGCGGCGGAACTCAAGGCACTGCTCGAAAGGACCGAGTGAACCATGCTCCACACCCCGCCGCTGCTGACCATCCACCGCGGCTTCCGCCGTGCCGACCCCAAGCTGGTCGCGGCCTTCAAGGGCGCGCAGACCTCGCACCTCTGCGACGCGATGGACGGGCGCGGCGCCCTCAACTACCGCATCAAGCCGCTGGATGCGGGACAGGCGGCCTTCGCCGGCCCGGCGCTGACGGCGCATTCCTATCCGGCCGACATCGTCGGCATGTTCGGCGCGCTGTCCGAGGCTGAGCCGGGCGACGTGATCGTGGTCGCCAACGACGGCTTCACCGAGACCGCCGTGCTGGGCGACCTGGCCGCCGGCATGATGCGGAACAAGGGCGTCGCCGCCTTCGTCACCGACGGGCTGGCGCGCGACAAGGCGGGCATCGTGGCGACCGGGCTGCCGGTCTTCTGCCAGGGCATCTCGCCGAACTCGCCCGGCCAGTACGGCAAGGGCACCGTCGGCATTCCGGTGACCCTGGGTGGCGTCCAGGTCAATCCCGGCGACATCGTCGTCGGCGATGCCGACGGCGTCGTCGTGGTGCCGGTGGCGCGGGCCGAGGCCGTGCTGGAGCGCCTGGCACAGATCCGCGCCAACGAGGCGAAGATGGTCAAGAGCGTCGAGGAGGGCATCACCATGGCCCCCGGCATGCTGCCCATCCTGGCCGGCGCGGTGATCGTCGAATCCTGAGGCGATCCGCCTTCCGCTGAGGCCTGGCCGGCGCGACGCATCGTCGCTGGCAGGCACCGCCTGTCCGCCTGCGCGCTGTAGACTGTGCGGCAGGAGGCGCCATGCGCATCGCCATCAGCGGCGCCGGCATCGCCGGCCCCACCCTGGCCTACTGGCTCCAGCGCGCCGGCCACCAGCCGACGCTGATCGAACAGGCGCCCGCGCTGCGGCGCGGCGGCTATGTCATCGACTTCTGGGGCGCCGGCTTCACGGTGGCCGAGCGCATGGGCCTGCTGCCCCGGCTGCGCGAGATCGGCTACCGGGTGCGCGAGGTGCGCATGGTGAACCGGCAGGGGCGGCGAACCGCCGGCTTCTCGGCCGACGTGTTCAGCCGGCTGCTGGACGACCGTTTCATCTCGCTGCCGCGCGGCGAACTGGCGGCGACGATCCACGGCGCGCTGCAGGGCAACGTCGAGACGCTGTTCGGCGAGGAGATCCGGACACTGCGGCAGGAGGGGGAGCGCGTCAGCCTTACCTTCGACCGCTCGGCGCCGCGCGACTTCGACCTGGTGGTGGGCGCCGACGGGCTGCATTCCAAGGTGCGCTCCCTGGCCTTCGGGCCGGAGACAGGCTTCGAGCGCTTCCTCGGCTACCGGGTCGCCGCCGCGGAGGTCCGCGGCTACCGCCCGCGCGACGAGCTGGTCTATCTCACCTACACGCAGCCTGGCCGCCAGGTGGCGCGCTTCGCGCTCAGGGACGACCGCACGCTCTTCCTCTTCATCTTCACCGAGGCCCAGGTCGAATCGGCTCATCCGCACGGACGGGAGGATCGCCTGGCCCTGCTGCGCCGCGTCTATGAGGGCGCCGGCTGGGAATGCCCGGCGATCCTGGATGCCCTGCACGGCGCCGAGGAGATCTACCTGGACCGCGTGAGCCAGATCGTCATGCCGGCCTGGTCCAAGGGGCGCGTGGCCCTGCTGGGCGATGCCGCGGCCTGCGTCTCGCTGCTGGCGGGCGAGGGCAGCAGCCTCGCCATGACCGCCGCCTACACGCTGGCGGCGGAGCTGCGCCAGGGCGACCCGCTGGCGGCGCTGCGGCGCTACGAGGAACGGCTGCGCCCGCTGGTGGCGCGCAAGCAGGCCGGCGCCCGGCGCTTCGCCGGCTGGTTCGCGCCGCGCAGCACGCTCGGCCTCTGGCTGCGCGACCGAGTGACCGGGCTGCTGAACGTCGGCCCCTTGGCGCGCCTGCTGGTCGGCCGCGACCTAGAGGATGCGATCGAGCTGCCGGCCTGGGGCGACTAGCCCGGACGGCCCCGCGCGGCTAGGGTGCCGGCGCGAAAGGAGCCGCCCCCATGCGCCCGTTGATCACCCTTCTGCTCTGCCTGTTGCCGCTGTCGACGGCCAGTGCCCGCGACTTCACGCAGGGCAGCCTGACGGTCGAGCAGCCCTGGCTGCGCGCCACCATCGGCACGCTGCGCAACACCGCCGGCTACATGACCGTAGTGAACGGGGGCGACACGCCGCAGCGCCTGACCGCGGTCGACATCGCCGGCGCCGAGAAGGTCGAGCTGCACGAGACCAGGGACGGCATGATGATGATGGTCGAGGCGGTGGAGATTCCGCCCGGCGGCAGCCTAACCTTCGCGCCCGGCGGCTGGCACCTGATGGTGGGGCCCCTGACCGACGCCCTGAGCGAGGGCGACGAGGTCGAGGGCCTGCTGGTCTTCGAGCCGGCCGGCGAAGTGGCGGTGCGCTTCATCGTCGAAGCGGCGAACGCCACGGAGAGCAAGGACAAGGACTAGCGGAAGCCATGCCGCGTCCGCCCGCCCCAGCGACCCCGCCGCGTGCCTGGCAGCGCATGCTGTCGGGACGGCGGCTCGACCTGCTCGATCCCTCGCCGCTGGATGTGGAGATCGAGGACATCGCCCAGGGCCTGTCGCGCGTGGCGCGCTGGAACGGGCAGACCAAGGGCGACTGGGCCTTCACCGTGGCGCAGCACTCGCTGCTGGTGGAGCGGATCGTCGGTACCTTGAAGCCGCTGACCTCGGCCAAGTGGCGTCTCGCCGCGCTGCTGCACGACGCGGCCGAGCATGTTCTGGGTGACCTGATCACCCCCTTCAAGTCGCAGATCGGCCCGCACTACAAGGCGCTGGAGCACCGCCTGCTCGGCGCCATCCACCTGCGCTTCGGCCTGCCGGCCGCGCTGCCGCAACACGTCACCGACCTGCTGAAGCGCGCCGACAAGATCGCCGCCTTCTTCGAGGCGACGCTGCTGGCCGGCTTCGAGGAGGAGGAGGCGCTGCGGTTCTTCGGCCGGCCGCGCGGCTTCGAGCTGCAGCGCCTGGTCGCCCTGCCGCCGGCCGAGGCCAAGCAGCGCTTCCTTGCCCGCTTCGCCGCGCTCAGCGAGGCGGCGGCGTGAGCTGGCTGGCAATCATCGCCGCGCTGTCGCTGGTCGCGTGGCTCTACCTGCTGCTGGCCCATGGCCGCTTCTGGCTGGCCGACCAGCGCCTGCCGGCCCGGCAGCCTGCGCCGGCACGCTGGCCCAGCGTCGTCGCCGTGGTGCCGGCGCGCAACGAGGCCGACGTGATCGGCCAGGCCATCGCCGGTCACCTGGCACAGGACTATCCCGGCCCCTTCCGCGTCGTCCTGGTGGACGACGAGTCGGACGACGGCACCGCCGAGGCCGCGCGCGCCGCGGCCGGCGAACGCGCGGAGCGCCTGACGGTCCTGCCGGCGCCACGGCGCGAACCCGGCTGGGTCGGCAAGCTCTGGGCGCTGGAAAGCGGAATGCGCGCGGCGACAGCGCCGGACTACTGGTGGCTGACCGATGCCGACATCGGCCACCCGCCCGACACGCTGCGCCGACTGGTGGAGCAGGCGGAGACGCAGAAGCGCGCCCTGGTCTCGCTCATGGTGAAGCTCTGGTGCCGGAGCCTCTGGGAGCGGCTGCTGATCCCCGCCTTCGTCTACTTCTTCCAGCAGCTCTACCCCTTCCCCCGCGCCAACGACCCGCGCTCCGGCGTCGCCGCGGCCGCCGGCGGCTGCGTGCTGCTGCGCGCCGATACCCTGGCGTCGGCCGGCGGGCTGGCCGCGATGAAGAGCGCGGTGATCGACGACTGCACCCTGGCGGCGCTGGTGAAGCCGGTGGCGCGGCGCCAGGGCCTCGGCATCTGGCTGGGCCTCGCCGAGGGCTCGCGCTCGCTCCGGCCCTATCGTGGCCTCGGCGAGATCTGGCGCATGGTGGCGCGCTCCGCCTTCACGCAGCTCCGCCACTCGCCCCTGCTGCTGCTGGGCACGGTGATCGGCATGCTCCTGCTCTACCTGGTGCCGCCCGCGCTGGCGCTCGCCTGGCCCTGGCATGGGCAGGCGCTGGCCGGCGGCCTGGCGCTGGCCGCCTGGCTGGCCATGGCGCTCAGCGAGGTGCCGACCCTGCGGCTCTATCGCCTCTCGCCGCTGCGCGCCCTGCTGCTGCCAGTGGCTGGCGTGCTCTACACCCTGATGACGCTGGATTCGGCGCGGCGCCACTGGGCCGGCCGGGGCGCCACCTGGAAAGGGCGCGTCGCCGCCGGTAAGGTCGGCCCGTGAGAACAGAGACATGACGGCCAGCCAGACCTTGGAGACGCCATCGGGCAAGGGCGCGGGGGACGAGAACTTCCCCGTCGGCTCCTTCCTGATCCCGCGCCGGCTGCGCCCGCACGTCGCGCGCTACTACGCCTTCGCGCGCGCCATCGACGACGTGGCCGACAATCCCGACCTGCCGCCGGCCGAGAAGATCGCCCGGCTGGAGCGCTTCGCCGCCGGCATCCAGGGGCAGGCCGAGGGACCCGGCCTGGAGAAGGCGACGCGCCTGCGCGCCTCGCTGCTGGAGACCGGAGTCCCGCTGCGCCACGCCAGCGACCTGACCGTCGCCTTCATCCAGGACGCGCGGCAGAACCGCTACGCCGACTGGGCCGACCTCATGGGCTATTGCGAGAACTCGGCCAATCCCGTCGGCCGCTACCTGGTCCACCTGCACGGCGACCGCGACCCGCGTGCCTTCGCCGCCTCGGACGCGCTCTGCTCGGCGCTCCAGGTGCTGAACCACCTGCAGGACTGCGGCGACGACCTGCGAAGCCTCGACCGCTGCTACCTGCCGCAGGACTGGATGGCGGCCGAGGGTGCGCGCACCGAGGAGCTGCTGGGCAAGGCCCTGACGCCCGGGCTGCGCCGCGTGCTGGATCGCTGCCTCGCCGCCACCGACCGGCTGATCGAGCAGGCCCGCGCCCTGCCCGGCCTGCTGGCCAGCCGGCGCCTGGCGATGGAATCGGCCGCCATCTGGCGCATCGCCCGCCGGCTCTCGGCCGAACTGAAGCGGCGCGACCCGCTGGCGACGCGCGTCAAGCTGACCAAGCCGCGGGCACTGGGCTGTGCCCTCGGCGGCGCGCTGGCCGCGACCTTGCGCTATGGCGAGGGGCGCCGGCCATGAGCGACGCGACCTTGGAGGAACTGGCCGACCGCGCCTACGTGACCGAGGTCGTGCAGCGGTCCAAGACCTCGTTCCTCAGCGGCATGCGCGTCCTGCCGAAGCCGCGGCGCCTGGCCATGTACGCGATCTATGCCTTCTGCCGCGAGGTCGACGACGTCGCCGACGAGCCCGGCCCCCTGCCGGCGAAACTGGTGGCCCTGGCCGAGTGGCGCGAGGAGATCGCGCGCCTCTTCGCCGGGCGCCCGACCCGCGCCACGACCCGCGCGCTGCAACGGCCGATCGCCGACTACAAGCTGCCGGAGGGCGAGTTCCTGGCGGTGATCGACGGCATGGAGATGGACGCCCGCGGACCGGTGGTGGCGCCCAGCCTCGCCGACCTCCGCCTCTACTGCCGCCGCGTCGCCGGCGCCGTCGGGCAGCTCTCGATCCGCGCCTTCGGCGCCAGCGGTGCCGAGGCCGAGCGCCTGGCCGTCGCGCTGGGCGAGGCGCTGCAGCTCACCAACATCCTGCGCGACCAGGCCGAGGACGCGCTCGACGGGCGACTCTACCTGCCGGCGGAATACCTGAACGAGGCCGGGATCATCCAGCGCGAACCGTTGACCGTGATGGCCGACCCGCGCATCGGCCAGGTGCGCGCCGCCGTCGGCAGGCTGGCCTTCGAGCGCTTCGCCGAGAGCCGCGCCTGCATCGCCCGCATCCCCCACCGCACCATCAAGCCAGCGATCCTGATGCAGGAGGCCTACTGGCGGATCCTCGGCCGGCTGGAACGGCGCGGCTGGGGCAAGGTGGAACCCCGCGTCTCGCTCTCCAAGGGCCAGAAGCTCTGGGTCGCCCTGCGCTACGGCCTGCTGTGATCCGGGTCGAAAAACCGTAACACCCGGCCCCTAGTCTTCGACGCGGACCTCGTCGCGGAGTCGGAGCGATCTTCCAGCGCGTCTATACCTGGGCGATGCGGGCCGGGGCCGGGCCGGGGGCCCTGCGCGCCGTGGCCCTGGTCTCCTTCGCCGAGAGCGCGATCCTGCCGGTACCGGTCGACGCCGTGACCCTGCCGGTCATGCTGGCCGACCGGACGCGCCTCTGGCGCGTGGTCTGGGTGGCGAGCCTCGCCTCGGTTCTCGGCGGCCTCGTGGGCTATGGCCTCGGCTACCTGCTCTACGAGACCCTGGTGACCTGGCTGATCGAGTTCTACGGCTGGCAGGATGCCTTCGCCGAGGTGCGGCAGGACTTCCAGAGACAAGGCGCGCTGATCATTGCCATCGGCGCGCTCTCGCCTGTTCCCTACAAGCTGATCGCCATCGCCAGCGGCGTCGAGCGGCTGGACCTCCTGCTCTTCGCCGCGATCTCGGCGCTGGGGCGCGGCGGGCGCTTCCTCGCCTTCGGCCTGCTGGCCTGGCACTTCGGCCCGCGGCTGCGCCAGGTGCTGGACCGCCACGCCCACTGGATCGGCTGGCTGGTGCTGGCACTGCTGGTCGGCGGATTTGCCGCGGTCCGCTGGATCGGCTAGGCGCGGCTTGATCCGGGTCAAGGCGGTATACTTGGCCGGGGTGCATCCTGTGCAGCCATCACAGAGGAGACCCGATCCATGAAACGCACTGTCCTCGCCGGCTTGCTCATGGCCGGCCTGACTATCGGTCCCGCCGCGGCGCAGAACGGCCCCCAGCACGGCATGATGGGTGGCGACTGCCCGATGATGGGCATGATGGGGATGATGGGCCAGGGCGGCCCGGGCCCGGGCATGATGGGCGGCGGCGGCATGGGCCAGGGGATGGGCCAGGGCATGGGCCAGGGCAAGATGCAGGGCCCCGCCGACTTCGGCCCGATGGTGGAGGGGCGGCTCGCCTACCTGCAGAGCGCCCTGAATCTCACCGAGGCGCAGCAGCCGGCCTGGCAGGACTATGCCGACGCGGTGCGTGCGCGCACCGGCGTGATGCAGGAGAACCACGCGACCATGTGGCCGATGATGCAGGCCGGCACCGCACCGGAGCGCATGCAGGCGCGCATCGCGGCCATGTCGGCCATGCTGGCGGCGCTGGAGGCCCTGCAGCCGGCGACCGAGGCGCTCTATGCCGCGCTGGACGAGCAGCAGAAGGCCATCGCCGACGAGCTGATCGGCACCGGCTGCGGCGCCTTCTAGCGCGCCGGCGCCCGCGTCAGCCCTTGAAGGCGGCGATCGGCCGGCCCGGCACCGCCGGCTCGAAGGCGAAGATCGAGCCGGAGAGCGGCGCCTTGTCGATCACCTGGTCGCCCGAGGTCGTGACGAAGAGCGTCCTCAACTCCGGCCCGCCGAAGATCGGACAGGTGACGCGCGGCGCCGGCAGCTCGACCTTGTGCGTGCGCTTGCCGTCGGCGCCATAGCGCGTGACGCAGGCACCGTCCCAGTGGGCGATCCAGAGGCCGCCCTCGGCGTCGCTGCAGATGCCGTCGGGCAGGCCCTCGCTGCCGTCGAAATGGGCAAAGACGCGGCGGTTGCTCAGCGTGCCGTGGCTGCCGTCGAAGTCATAGGCCAGCAGGTCGCCGGGCATCATGTCGACGAAGTACATCGTCCTGCCGTCAGGCGACCAGGCGAGGCCGTTGGAGCAGGCGAAGCCCGTGTCCATCTTCTCCACCGCGCCACCGTCGTAGCGGTAGAGGCTGCCGGTCGGCTTGACGTTGGCGCCGTCCATGGTGCCGAACCAGAAGCGGCCCTGCGGATCGACCTTGCCGTCATTGGGATTGTTCGCCGGCAGGTCCGCCTCCACCGCGTCCAGCGGCTCAGCGTGCGTGCCGCCCGGCGCCAGGCGATAGAAGCGCTTGCCGCAGAGCAGCAGCAGCCCACCGTCGGCGGCCAGGGCGATGGAGCCGAGGTAGCCCTCCAGGCCGGCGATGGGCAGGATCTCGTCCCTGCCGGTCGCCGGGTCGAAGCGGTGCACCTTGGCGACCGGCGAATCGATCCAATAGAGCCGCTGCTCGGCCTGGCTCCACACCGGCGTCTCGCCGAGCGTAGCGGGAATCTGCAAGGCGACGCGGGGCTTCAGGTCGGGCATGGCGCGGATCCTTCCGGATGGGGCCTCAGGCGGTCGCGGCGGCGCGGCCCTTGGGCGCGCGGCGCAGCAGCACCTGGGCGATGATAAGCAGGGTCAGGGTCACGGCAAGGACGGAGGTGGCGATGGCGTTGATCTCCGGCGTCACGCCACGGCGGATCGAGGCGAAGACATAGAGCGGCAGCGTCACCTCCCGCCCGTTGACGAAGCTCGCCACCACGTAGTCGTCGAAGGAGAAGGTGAAGGACAGCAGGAAGCCGGCGACGATGGCCGGCATGATCAGCGGCAGGGTCACCTGTCGGAAGGTGCCCCAGGGCGTGGCATAGAGGTCGGCCGAGGCCTCGATCAGGCTGGCGTCCATGCCGGCGATGCGGGCACGCACGATGACGATGACCAGCGCCATGTTGAAGAGCGTGTGGGCGGCGACGATGGAGCCCCAGCCGAGGTCGATACCCGGCGCGCCGGCCCAGAGATCCTGCAGCAGCGGATTCACCGCGTCGCGCACCGTGGCGATGGCGATCAGCGTCGAGATGCCGATGACGATGCCCGGCACCATGAGCGAGACGTAGATCAGCAGGTCATAGAGCCGACGCTTCCACCCCGAAACACGCTGCAGTGCCAGCGCCGTCGCCGTGCCCATCAGCGCCGCCAGCGTCGCCGAGGTGAAGGCGATGGAAAGGCTGTTCACCAGCGCCTCGACCATGAAGCGGTTGGAGAAGGCCGTGCCGTACCATTGCAGCGAGAAGCCGGTGAAGGAGGAGGCCTGGCGCCCGCTGGAAAAGGAGATCAGCACGATCAGGCCGATCGGCGCGTAGAGGAAAAGGTAGACGACGAGGGCGTAGCCCTTGAGCCAGCGCCCCCTCATAGCAGCGAGACTTCTTGCTGCTGGCCGCCCTGCCGCCGGGCCCAGCGCAGGGCGAGGCCGACGGCAACCAGCATGATGACCACCAGCGCCATGGCCACGGCCGAGCCGTAGGGCCAGTTGCGCGACTGCAGGAAGAGGTCGACCAGCGCGTTGCCGATGAAGAAGACCTTGCCGCCGCCCAGCAGTTGCGGAATCAGGTACTCGCCCATCAGCAGGATGAAGACCAGCAGGCAGCCGGTCACCACGCCCGGCAGCGACAGCGGCAGGGTCACCTGGCGGAAGGTCGCGACCGGCCCGGCGTAGAGGTCGCCCGAGGCCTCGAGCAGCCGCTTGTCCAGGCGCTCCAGGCTGACGTAGATCGGGAAGACCATCAGCGGCAGGTAGCCGTAGACGATGCCAATCAGCACGGCGAGCGGCGTGTTGATCAGGCGCACGTCCTCGATGCCGATCATGGCGAGCCAGGCGGGGATGCCGCGGCCCGACAGCAGGATGATCCAGGCATAGGTGCGCAGCAGGAACGAGGTCCAGAAGGGCAGCACCACCAGGATCAGCAGCAGCAGCTTGTGGCGGCTGACCTTCACCGCGAGGAAGTAGGCCAGGGGATAGGCGAAGAGCAGGCAGAGCACCATGCCGACCGGCGCCAGCGTCAGGGTGTTGGTGAAGGCGGTGAGGCGCGCCGGCAGGTTCAGGTAGTTGTCGACGGTGAAGCCGCCGCCATAGCCGCCGGCCGGCGCCCGCTCGCCCAGCGAGAAGACCAGCACCACCACCAGCGGCATCACCAGCAGCGCGATGAACCACAGGCTGGCCGGGGCCAGCAGCAGCGCGGTGACGAGTTTCTGGCGGCGCTCGGCGGTCATACGACGCGGAAGAACACCCTCACCCCTACCCCTCTCCCCGAGGGAGAAGGCAGGGTGAGGGTGCTTCTTCTTCCCTTGCCTAGGCCGCCTTGAAGCGGGCGAAGAGCTCGGCGCGCGCCTCGTTGGTGATGAGGCCGGTGGCACCGAACTCCAGCGGCGCCAGCAGCTCGGCCGCCGGGTAGAGGATGGGATCCTCCAAGAGCTCCTTGGGCAGCAGGGCGTTGGCACGGGAGTCGGTCAGCGGATAGCCGTGGAACAGCGCCTCCTTGGCGGCGATCTCGGGCGTGATCAGGAAGTTGATCAGCGCATGGCCGCCCTTCGGGTTCGGCGCGTCGGACGGCACGGCGTAGAAGTCGGTCCAGATCTCGCCGCCCTCGCGGCCGATGACGTACTCCATGGTCGCGATCTCGCGCTTCAACTGCACCGCGTCGCCGGTCCAGCAGATCGACATGACCGCGTCGCCGGTCAGCATCGAGGGCTTGTAGTCGCTGTTGATGCCGAAGAGATGCGGCTTGGCCTTCAGCAGCAGCTCCTCGGCCTTGGCCATCTCGGCCGGGTCGATGGAGTTGAAGGAGTAGCCGAAGTACTTCAGCGCGTTGCCGATGGTGGTGAGCTGGTAGTCGTGCACCATGACCTTGCCCGAGTGCGTGGTCATGGTGAGGTCCCAGAACTCCTTCCAGGTGGTCGGCTTCTCGGTCACCACGGCGCTGTCGATGACGTAGCCGGTGGTGCCCCAGTCCTTCGGCACGGCATAGACCGTGCCGTCGACCGTGCCTTCGCCGGTGAAGCGCTGGTCGTGCTTCGAGGCGTCGTGCGAAGGCAGCAGCGCCAGGTCCAGCGGCTGGATCAGCTTCTGGCTGGCATAGTCGCGGATCGTGTAGTTGGTCGGCACCAGCACGTCATAGCCGGCGGCGCCGGCCTGCAGCTTGGCCATCATCTCCTCGTTGGAGCCGAACACCGTCACCTCGACCGCGGCGCCGGTCAGCTTGGTAAAGGCCTCGAAGTTGGCCGGGTCGTGGTAGCTCGGCCAGGTGCAGAGGCTGACCCGGTCGCCGATGTCGCCGGCGAAGGCCGGGCGGCCCAGCGGGTTGATGCCGAGTTCGCGCGCCAGCACCAGGCTGGCGGCGCCGAGGCCGGTCACACCGAGGAAGTGGCGCCGGCTGATCGAGCCCTTCTGCCAGCGCCGCAGGTGATAGAGGAATTCCTTCTTCTGCATGGGTCTTCTCCCTGTTTCAGGCGCCGTTCGCGCCTCGCCTCACTGCTCCTAGCCTTCGGCCAGCGCCAGCGCGCGGTCGCGCCGCCAGCCGAAGTTGACCTTGGTGCCCGGCGCCAGGTTGGCCGGCGCCTGGGTCTTGGGCACCCGCACCAGGGTGCGCCCGAAGGCGCCGCTGGTCAGCGCCACCTCAGTCGAATCGCCCAGATAGATGCGGTTGTCGATGCGCCCCTCGAAGGCGTAGTCGAGGCCGTCGGGCGGCGCCGTGCCGAGCGCCCAGAGCTGGATCGCCTCGGGTCGCACGGCGATGCTCGCCGCCGCGCCCACCGCCGGCCGCTCGCCGAGGGCCGAGGGCGGCGCGGCCAGCACGAGGCCGCTCTCCAGCCGCAGGGCCACTTCGCCGTCGCTGGCCTCGACCTGGCCCTGGAAGAAGTTGGACTCGCCGACGAAATCGGCGACGTAGCGGTTGACCGGCGCGTCGTAGAGCTCGGCCGGCGGGCCGAACTGCACCACCCGCCCCTCGCGCATGATGGCGACGGTGTCGGACATCGACAGCGCCTCTTCCTGGTCGTGGGTGACCAGGACGAAGGTGATGCCGACGTCGCGCTGCAGCGTCTGCAGCTCGATCTGCATGTCGCGCCGCAGCTTGCGGTCGAGGGCCGAGAGCGGCTCGTCCAGCAGCAGCACGGTGGGGCGGTTGACCAGCGCGCGCGCCAGGGCGACGCGCTGCTGCTGGCCGCCCGACAGCTCCCAGATGCGGCGGGCGCCGTAGCCCGGCAGGCGCACCAGTTCCAGCGCCTCCTCCACCCGCCGGGTGATCTCCGCCCGGCCCGGGCGCGGCCGCTGCTGGCGCAGGCCATAGGCGACGTTGGCGAAGACGTCGAGATGCGGGAAGAGCGCGTAGTGCTGGAAGACCATGTTCACCGGCCGCTGGTGCGCCGGGATGCCGACGACGCCACGCCCGGCGATGCGGACCTCGCCCTCGGTCGGCTGCTCGAAGCCGGCGATCAGCCGCAGCGAGGTGGTCTTGCCGCAGCCCGAGGGGCCGAGGAAGGAGTGGAAGGAGCCCTTGGCGATGGCGAAGGAAACGTCATCGACCGCGCGCACCGTGCCGAAGCGCTTGGAAACGGATTGGAACTCGATGTCCGGCGCGGCGCCGCCATCCTGCAAGACACGAAGACTCCCGGTTCTGGCGCTTGCCCGTGTGGGGTCTGCTCTTTGTGGCAGTCGCCTATAGAAGCTTGGCAGGCGCCACCCTGTCCATCCCTTCCCGCCGCCGCCGGCCGCTCTCAGGCGGCCTTGAAGCGGGCGAAGATCTCGTTGCGGACCGGGTCGATCAGCACGCCGGCGACGCCGAACTCCAGCGGCGAGAGCAGTTCGGCCGCCGGGAAGAGGATGGGATCGGCCAGCAGCTCGGGCGGCAGCAGCGCCTTCACCCGCGCGTCGGTCGGGGCATAGCCGTGCGCCAGCACCTCGCGCGCCGAGACCTCGGGCGTCACCAGGAAATCGATCAGCGCGTAGGCACCGGGCGGATTGGGCGCATCGGCCGGGATGGCATAGTAGTCGGCCCAGATCTCGCCGCCCTTGCGGCCGATGACATAGGTGAAGGCCGGGTTCTCGCGACGCAATTGCACCCCGTCGCCGGACCAGCAGATCGACGCGGCGGCATCGCCGGTGAGCAGCGGCGGCTTGTAGTCCGAGGTGATGCCGAAGAGGTGCGGCTTGACCTCCAGCAGCAGGCGCTCGGCGTCGGCCAGCTCCTTCGGGTCGACCGAGTTGAAGGAATAACCGAAGTACTTCAACGCGAAGCCGACCGTGGTGATCTGGTAGTCGTTCACCAGAACGCGGCCGGTGAGGTCCCCTCGTGCCAGGTCCCAGAACGCCTTCCAGGTGGTCGGCCGCGCCGTCGTGGCGCGGCTGTCGTAGACGAAGCCGGAGTGGCCCCAGTTCTTCGGCACGCCGTAGAGCCGCCCCTCGACCACGCCCGGCGCCAGGAAGCGCGGGTCGTGCTGCGCCGGGTCGTGGTGCGGCAGCAGGGCCGCGTCCAGCGGCTGCAGCAGGCCGAGGCCGACGTAGTCCGGGATGGCGAAGTTGCTCGGCACCAGGACATCGAAGCCGGCGGCGCCGGCCTGCAGCTTGGCCAGCATCTCCTCGTTGCTGCCGAAGACCGTGACCTCCACCGCCGCGCCGGTGGCGGCCGTGAAGGCCTCGAAGTTGGCCGGGTCGTGGTAGCTCGGCCAGGTGCAGAGGCTGACCCGGTCGCCGATGCCGCGGGCGGACGCCGGCCGCGGGCCCAGCTGCGCCATCGCCAGGCCAAGGCCGGTGGCGCCAAGGAAATGGCGGCGGGTGATCGAACCGCGCTTCAGGCGCCAGGCGAGGTCGAGAAATGTCGTCGGTCGCACGGAGCTCTCCCTTGCTGCAGTGCGAGAGGTCATGCCGCAGGGGCCCGGCCGGGTAAAGCAACAAATCCTTGGCTTGCCAGGCACGGCCGCCAGGCGAATCCTGCCTGCCATGGCCATCACCCTGCGCTTCGCCGCCAGCCCCCAGGATCGCGACGCGGTCTTCCGCCTGCGCTACCAGATCTATGTCGAGGAGATGGGCTACGACTTCGGCGCCACGCCGGACAAGCGCCTGCCGGACAATCCGCCGCGCAACAACCGCCTGCTGATGGCCGAGCAGGACGGCGCGCTGGTCGGCAGCCTGGCGATCGACTGGGGCGGCGACCTGCCCTTCGGCGCGGAGGACCGGCAGGTCTATCGGCTGGACCCCTTCCTGGCCAAGCTGCCGGCCACGGCGCTGCAGATCGTCGGGCGCTTCATGTCGCTGCCCGAGGCGCGGACCAGCCAGGTGCCCGAGCTGCTGCTCGACGCCATGCTGCGCTTCGCGCTGGAGCAGGGCGTGGCGGCGATCTTCCTCGACTGCCGGCCGCACCTGATCAACACCTACATGCGCCTGGGCTTCCGCCCCTACGCGCCGACCGCCAGCCACCCGATTCCCGGCATCCTGATCCCGCTGGTGCTGCTGCTGGACGACCATGCCCACCTGCTGCGCGTGCGCTCGCGCTTCGCCGCGCTGGCGCAGGGACGACCGGCCGACGCGGCGCGCCTGGCGCTGCTGCAGTCCCTGCTGCCGGCCAGCAGCCCGATCCAGACCCTGGCCGCGGGCACGGCCGACTGGCCGGCGCTGGCCGCCGCGCTGGCGCGCAAGGCCGAACTGCTGGAGGACATGACCGAGGACGAGGTGCGGAGCCTGCTGGACCAGGGCACGGCGCTGACCTGCACGCCCGGCCAGCCGATCGTGGTGCAGGGCAATGGCGACCGCACGGTCTTCCTGCTGCTCGAAGGCCTGGCCGAGGTCTGGCGCGACGGCGACGCCGTCGGCGTGGTCGGCCCCGGCGCCACCTTCGGCGAGGTTGCGCTGCTCACCGGCCGCCCGCGCATCGCCGACGTGGTGGCGGCGACCGAGTGCCGCGTGCTGGCGCTGCGCGACCGCACCATCGCCGCGCTGGTCGAGGGCAACTCGGCGCTGGCAGTCAAGCTGCTGCGCAACCTGGCGACGGGCCTGGCCGAGAAGCTGGCGGCGGAGCGCTGAGACTGGCCGCTAGTTCCCCGCCGCCGCCATGCGGCGCTTCGACAGCACCTGCTCCAGCCAGCCCAGCTTCATCTCCGGCACCGAGGAGAGCAGCAGGTCGGTGTAGTCGTCGAAGGGCGGGCTCAGCACCTTCGACTTGGCGCCATAGCGCACCAGCTCGCCCTTGAACATCACGGCGATGGAATCGGCGATGGCGCGGACCGTCGCCAGGTCGTGGGTGATGAAGAGATAGGCGACGTGGGTCTCGGCCTGCAGGCGCAGCAGCAGCTTCAGGATCTCGTCCGCCACCAGCGGGTCGAGGGCGCTGGTCACCTCGTCGCAGATCACCAGCTTGGGCTGGGCGGCCAGGGCGCGGGCGACGCAGACGCGCTGCTTCTGGCCGCCCGAGAGCTCGGCCGGATAGCGGTCGAGGAACTTGGCGCCCATCTCGATCTGGTCCAGCAGCTCGACGACGCGGCGCTTGCGCTCCGCGCCCCTGAGGCCGAAGTAGAACTCCAGCGGCCGGCCGATGATCGACTCCACCGTCTGCCGCGGGTTCATCGCGGTGTCCGGCATCTGGTAGATCATCTGCAGGATGCGCAGCTGCTCCTTGCTGCGGTCCTTCTGCGCCCGCGGCAGCGCCTTGCCCTCGAACAGCACCTCGCCCTCGGACGGCGGCAACAGGCCGGTGATGACGCGCGCCAGCGTCGACTTGCCGGAGCCGGACTCGCCGACGATGGCCAGGGTGTGCCCCGGCGCCACCGCCAGCGAGACGTCCTTCAGCACGGTCAGGCCGTTGGCATAGGCGGCGGTGATGTGCTTGACCTCCAGGATCGGCGCCGCGCCCTCGGCCATCTCCTGCTTCTGGATCTTGCGCACCGAGACCAGGCGGCGGGTGTAGTCTTCCTGCGGGTGGTTGATGATCTGGTCGGTGGTACCGAGCTCGACCTTCTTGCCATGCCGCAGCACCATGATCTCGTCCGAGATCTGCGCCACCACGGCGAGGTCGTGGGTGATGTAGAGCGCCGCCGTGTGCTCGTCGCGGATGGCGTCCTTGATCGCCGCCAGCACCTCGATCTGCGTGGTGACGTCGAGTGCCGTCGTCGGCTCGTCGAAGATGATGAGGTCGGGCTTGGGACAGAGCGCCATCGCGGTCATGGCGCGCTGCAGCTGGCCGCCCGAGACCTGGTGCGGGAAGCGATCGCCGATGGTCTCGGGGTTCGGCAGCTTCAGCTTGCGGAACAGCTCGATCGCCCGCGCCTCGGCCTGGCGCTTGGACATGCCGCGCTTGACCGAGGTCTCGATCACCTGGCGCAGCAGGCGGTGCGAGGGGTTGAAGGCGGCCGCCGCCGACTGCGCGACATAGGCGACCTCGGCCCCGCGCACCGCGCGGATGCCCTCGGCCGGGAGCGGGCGGATGTCGCGGCCCTTCAGCCAGATGGTGCCGCCGGTGATGCGGCAGCCGCCGCGGCCATAGGCCATGGCGGTGAGGCCGATGGTCGACTTGCCGGCGCCTGACTCGCCGATCAGGCCCAGCACCTTGCCCTTCTTCAGCTCCAGCGAGACGTCGTCGACGATCACCAGGTTCTTCGGCGGCTCGCCCGGCGGATAGGCCGTGGCCTCGACGCGCAGGTTGTCGATCTTGAGCAGCAGGTCGTCGTTCGCCATCAGCCGCGCCCTCCCTTGAGCGAAGACGTGCGCTTGAGGATCGAGTCCACCAGCAGGTTCACCGACAGCGCCAAGAGGGCGATGGTGGCGCCGGGATAGAGCGCCGCGGCGATGCCGTAGACGATGCCTTCCTTGTTGTCCTTGATCATCCGCCCCAGGTCGGCGTCCGGCGGCTGGATGCCGAGGCCGAGGAAGGACAGCGACGACAGGAACAGCATGGCGAAGGCGAAGCGCAGGCCGAACTCCGCCACCAGGGGCGAGGCCGCGTTGGGCAGGATCTCGCGCAGCACGATCCAGCGCGTGCCCTCGCCGCGCAGGCGCGCGGCCTCGACGAAGTCCTGCACCGCGATGTCGAGCGCCACGGCGCGCGACAGGCGGAAGACGCGGGTCGAGTCCAGCACCGCCGTGACCAGCACCAGCACGATGGTGCTGCGCGGCAGTACCGACAGCACCACCAGGGCGAAGATCAGCGTCGGTATCGACATCAGCAGGTCGACCGAGCGCGACATCACCTGGTCCGCCCAGCCGCGCACCACCGCGGCGGTGAAGCCCAGCATGACGCCGAGGGTGAAGGAGAGGATCGTCGCCGCCCCGGCCAGTTCGATGGTGAAGCGGGTGCCGTACATCAGCCGGGTCAGCAGGTCGCGACCCAGGCTGTCGGCGCCGATCAGCATCTTGCTGGACGCCGGCTCCCAGGTCTGGCCCACCACCTCCTCGGCGCTGTAGGGCGAGACGAAGGGACCCACGTAGGCAAAGAGGACGAAGAAGACGACGCCGATGGCGCCGGCTCGCGCCGTCCAGGACATGTTCGACCACTTGAACATCGCCGGCGCCCTCCTACTTCGGATGCCGCAGACGCGGGTTGGCCACCAGGCCCACCACGTCGGCGATGATGTTGAGGATGATGTAGGTGGCGGCGAACAGCAGGCCGCAGGCCTGCACCACCGGCACGTCGCGATAGCCGACATTGTCGACCATCAGCGTGCCGAGGCCGGGATAGACGAAGACCACTTCGACCACCACGACGCCGACCACCAGGTAGGCGAGGTTCAGCATCACCACGTTGACGATCGGCGCGATGGCGTTCGGGAAGGCGTGCCGCCAGATGATGGTGATGGGCCGGAGGCCCTTCAGCTCCGCCGTCTCGATATAGGCCGAGCCGAAGACGTTGAGGATCGCCGCCCGCGTCATGCGCTGCATGTGCGCCAGCACGGCGAAGGTCAGCGTGGCGCAGGGCAGCGCCGTCGCCTGCAGCTTGTCCCAGAAGGGCATGTCCGGCCGGATGGCCGAGAGCGGCTGCACCCAGTGCAGTTCGAGCGCGAAGACCAGCATCAGCAGGTAGCCGACGAAGAATTCCGGGAAGGAGATGGCGCTGAGCGTGAAGATGTTGATGAAGCGGTCCGGCCAGCGGTCCTTGAAGCGCACCGATATGAGACCGAGGATGATGGCCAGCGGCACCGCTATGGCGCCGGTGACACCGGCCAGGAACAGGGTGTTGTCGAGCCGGGCACCGATCAGGTCGGCGACCGGCCGCTTGTTGGCCAGCGCCCGGCCGAAGTCGCCGGTGACCGCGCCGCCCAGCCAGTCGAAGTAGCGTTCGACGGCCGGGCGGTCGAGGCCAAGCTCGAGCCGCAGGTTCTGCAGGTTCTGCGGCGTCGCCGACTGGCCGAGGATGGCCTGGGCGACGTCGCCGGGCAGGATCTGCGTTCCAATGAAGATCAGGACGGAGACGGCAAGCAGCAGCGCAAGGCCCAGCAGAACGCGTTGGGCGATGAGCCGCAGGAGCGGTGTCGGCATTCCCCGTCCCCCCGGACCGAGGTCGCCGCTAGGCCAGCCAGGCGCGTCGCATGACGTAGCCGTTCGATTGCTCGCCCGACCCGTCCTTGACGTAGCCCATCAGCTTGTCGCTGTGCGCGTCGATCCAGTCGTTGAACATCGGCAGGATCAGGCCGCCTTCGTCGCGCACCATCATGGCGGCGGCGCGGTAGAGCTCGGCGCGCTTGGCACGGTCGAGTTCGCCGCGGGCCTGCTGGATGATCTTGTCGAAGTCCGGCCGCAGGAACTTGGTGTCGTTCCAGTCCGCCGTCGAGAGATAGGCGGTGGAGTACATCTGGTCCTGCGTCGGCCGCCCGCCCCAGTAGGAGGTGCAGAAGGGCTGCACGTTCCAGACGTTCGACCAGTAGCCGTCGCCCGGCTCCTGCTGCACCTCGACGGTGATGCCGGCCTTGGCGGCCTGCTGCTGGTAGAGCACGGCGGCATCGATGGCGCCCGGGAAGGCGACGTCGGAGGTGCGCAGCAGCACGGAACCGCTGTGTCCCGACTTCTTGTAGTGGAAGGCCGCCTTGTCGGGGTCGTACTTGCGCTGCTCGATGCCGTCGGGGAAGAGGTCGTAGGCCTTGTTGATCGGGAAGTCGTTACCGACCGTGCCATAGCCCTGGAGGATGGTCTGCACCATGGCCTCGCGGTCCATGGCGAGCTTCAGCGCCAGGCGCAGGTCGTTGTTGTCGAAGGGCGCGGTGTTGCAGTGCATGATGAAGACGTAGTGCGCCTTGCCGCCCACGTTCTCCACCACGATGCCGCCGACCTGCTTCAGGAGGTTCGCGGTCTTCGGCTCGACGCGGTTGACGATGTGCACCTGGCCTGACTGCACCGCGGCGAAGCGCGCGGTCGCGTCGTTGATGACCAGCAGTTCGACCTGGTCGAAGTAGCTGTCGTCACGCCAGTAGTTCGGGTTCTTCTTGCCGGTGTAGCGGACGCCGTGCTCGGCCGTCTCGGTGATGTAGGGCCCGGTGCCGATGCCGGCGTCCGGCTTGTCCTTGCCGCCGTTGGGCTGAATGATCAGGTGGTAGTCCGACAGCAGCAGCGGCAGGTCGGCGTTCGGCTCCTTCAGCTTCACCACGACCGAGGCGCCGTCGGCGGTGACGGTTTCGATGCCACCCAGCAGGCCCAGCGCGCCCGACTTGGACTCGGCGTTGCCATGGCGCTCCAGCGTCGCCACCACGTCGCTGGCGTCCAGCGTCTTGCCGTTGTGGAAGGTGATGCCGCTGCGCACCTTGAAGGTTCAGGTTTTGACGTCGTCGGAGCCTTCCCAGGACTCGGCCAGGCCCGGCACCGGCGCGCCGGTGGCGGGATCGGTCTCGACCAGCTGGTCGCCCCAGGACTTGCCCCACCAGTAGGGGACCTGCGAGGCGAAGGTCGCCGGGTCCAGGGAATTGGAGGACTCGCCGCCCACCAGGCCGGCGACCAGCGTGCCGCCGCGCTTCGGCGTCGCCGCCTGCAGCGCCTTCCCGTAGAGCGCGCTGGCGGCCGCGACCGTGAGCCCCAGGGCCGAGGCACGGCCAAGGAAATCGCGACGCGACAGACGATGGCGCATGACCTGCTGCTGCATGAAATCGAGCTCGGACATCTGGCCTCTCCTGAACAGATTGTGCGGTTAGCGTCTCCGAATGGCACCGCCGCACGCCCCGCTCCCGCGGCGCGTGTTGCGGCCATGGCCTGCATTGAGCAACGGCCCCTGCGGGGTCTTCCGCAGGGGCCGTGCCGAACCTCAGGTCAGGCGAACCAGCAACGCCGGCTGGCGTAGCCGCCCGACATCTCGAAGCTGGGATCCTTGACGTAGCCCATCAGCTTGTCGCTGCGGCCGTCGACCCAGTCGTTGAACATCGGCAGGATCAGGCCGCCCTCGTCGCGCACCATGAGCGCGGCCTGGGTGTAGAGCTCCTTGCGCTTGGCGCGGTCGAGCTCGCCACGGGCCTGCTTGATGATGGCGTCGAAGTCGGGACGCAGGAAGCGGGTGTCGTTCCAGTCCGCCGTCGAGACGTAGGCGGTGGAGTACATCTGGTCCTGCGTCGGCCGGCCGCCCCAGTAGGAGGCGCTGAAGGGCTGCACGTTCCACACGTTGTTCCAGTAGCCGTCCGACGGCTCCTGCACCACTTCCAGGGTGATGCCGGCCTTGGCCGCCTGCTGCTGGTAGAGCACCGTGGCGTCGATGGCGCCGGGGAAGGCGGCATCGGAGGTGCGCAGCACGATCGAACCGCTGTGGCCCGACTTCTTGTAGTGGAAGGCCGCCTTGTCCGGGTCGTAGGTGCGCTGCGGGATCGAATCCGGGAAGAGGTCGTAGGCCTTGTTGATCGGGAAGTCGTTGCCCACCGTGCCATAGCCCTGCAGCACGGTCTTCACCATCGCCTCGCGGTCGATGGCGAGCTTGAGGGCCATGCGCAGGTCGTTGTTGTCGAAGGGCGCCGTATTGCAGTGGGCGATGAACACGTAGTGGCCGCGGCCACCGATGTTCTCGATCACGATGCCGGGCGCCTGGCCCAGCAGGCCGGCGGTGCGCGGCGGCACGCGGTTGACCAGGTCGACCTGGCCCGACTGGAGCGCCGCCATGCGGGCGGTCTCGTCGTTCAGGATCAGGATCTCGACCGCGTCGAAGTGGCTGTCGTCGCGCCAGTAGTTCGGGTTCTTGGTCAGCTCGTAGCGCACGCCGTGCTCGGCCGTCTTGAGCACGTAGGGGCCGGTGCCGATGCCGGCGTCCGGCGCGTCGCGACCGCCGCCCGGCTGGATCTGCAGGTGATAGTCGGTGAAGAACAGCGGCAGGTCGGCGTTCGGCTCGCTCAGCGTGATGACCACGTTGTCGCCATCGGCGGCGATGCCGGCGAAGTCCTTGAACAGGCCCAGCGCGCCCGAGGTGGCGGCCGGGTCGGAGTGCCGCTTGAGGGTCTCGGCCGCGTCGTTGGCGTCCAGCTCCTTGCCGTTGTGGAAGGTCACGCCCTTGCGGATCTTGAAGCGCCAGGTCTTCACGTCGTCGGAGGATTCCCAGGACTCGGCCAGGCCGGGCACCGGCGAGCCGTCGGTCGGCGAGATCTCGACCAGCTGGTCGGCCCAGGCGCGGCTCAGCGGCAGGTGGACCTGCGTGCCGTAGGTCGCCGGATCCATCGAGTCCGAGGACTCGCCGCCGTTGACGCCGATCCGCAGCGTGCCGCCCTGCTTGGGCGTCGCCGCCTGCAGGGTCTTGCCATAGAGGGTGGTCGCGGCAGCCACGGACAGTCCCAGGGCCGACGCACGGCCGAGGAAGTCGCGCCGGGACAGGCGGTGCCGCATCACCTGCTGACGCAAATAGTCGAGCTCACTCATCGCAACCCAGTGCCTCCCATGTTCTTGTTGCCGCCGCCACGGGTCCATGGTCAGCGTGCCACCAGCGTAGGCCGGCGAGCCTTGCCGGCTATCCACGTGGCGACAAGGTCACATTAGATCACGACGCAGGGTCTGCCTGAAACTCCGTTTAACAATCACCCGCTCGTCCGGGCCGCTTCCCTCGTAGGCGGTCAGCTCGCCCTCGACGTGGAAATGCGTGCGGTCGCAGGTCAGCCGGGAGCGGGTGTCGGTGCGGATCTGCCAGGTCCCTCGCCCCATGGTCGCCTCCCAATGGGTCTCGCCGACCGCCGCCGTCGGGTCGTCCGGCCTGATCCGCCAGGTCTCCCGCGCCCACATGCCATGCTCCAGGCCATGCTCGGTGATGCGCTCGCTGCCGAAGTCGTCGAAGATCTCGACCCTGACCTCGCCGCCGCCGACATCGCGGACGATCCGCCGGCTGTTGCTGGCCGGCCGCAGCTTCTCGGTCACCAGGTCGGGGGCGGATTCCGGCGGCGGGAAGATCACCGGCGCCTCTTCGCGGATCGGTCGCACCGGCAGCTCCAGCACCGAGGCACCGGCCGTCACGGTCAGGGTCGCTGTCTCGGGCGAGGGCCAGATCATCGGCCAGTAGGCGGTGGAGACAGCCACTCGGACGCGATGCCCGGCGCGGAAGTGGTGGCCGATGTCGTCGAGCTGTACCCGCACCCGGTAGCGCCGCCCCGGCTCCAGCGGCGCCGGGTGCTCGCGGTCCTCGCGGTGCGCCAGGTTGAGCAGGCCGTAGCTCACGCGCAGGCTGGAGCCATCGGGCGCCACGTCGTTCAGCCGCACGCAGACGAAGGCCGCCGGGCGGTCGCTGGCGACCTCCAGCTCCACCGCCGGGGCGCCCAGGATCTCCAGCGGCTGCTCCAGCGGCGCGCTGTCGAAGCAGAGCGAGCCGGCATCGTCCACCCGCTGGTCGGTCGGCCCCTCGGCGCCCAGCCAGATCATGCAGTACTCGCCGCCCGCCGTGCCGGTGTCCTGCGGCGAGCACAGCGTCAGCGGCATCTCCGGCCCCGCCGCGTCGGCGAGGCCGCCGCTGTTCAGCGCCCAGCGCCGCGCCCGGATCGTCGGCGAGGGCCAGGCCGGCTCGGCCACGAAGCGACCCTCGCGTTCCAGATAGTAGGGCTTGGGCGGTGCCCAGTCGTTGATCCAGGCGCGCAGGTCCGGGTCCTGCTCCACGCCCGTCGCCTCGCCCTTCAGCCAGCGATCCCACCAGCGCCTGGCTTCCTGCAGGAAGCCGATGGCCGGCCCCGGCACGGCGAAGTGCGGGTACTTGTGCAGCCAGGGCCCGATGATGCCCTTGCGCGGGCACTTCAGGTTGGCGAGCAGCTGCGGCACCGCGTTGGTGTAGGCGTCGGCCCAGCCGCCGACCGCCAGCACCGGCGCCTCGATGGCGTCCCAGTCCTCGCAGACCGAGCCGTGCTTCCAGTAGTCGTCGCGCCGCTGGTGGGCCAGCCAGGTCTCCACCAGATGCGGCTCGGCCTGCAGCCGCTCCAGCCAGAGCTCCATCCAGCGGTTGCCGACCAGCGCCGGATCGGGCGGCCGCGAGGAATAGGCGAACATGGTCGAGGACCAGCCGAGGTTCTCGTTCAGCAGGCAGCCGCCCTTGTAGTGGATGTCGTCGGCGTAGCGGTCGTGCGTGGAGCAGAGCGTCACCACGGCCTTCAGCGCCGGCGGCCGCCGGGCCGCGACCTGCAGCCCGTTGAAGCCGCCCCAGGAGATGCCCATCATGCCGACCGCCCCGCTGCACCAGGGCTGCGCCGCCAGCCAGGCGATGACTTCCAGCGCGTCCTCCTGCTCCTGCAGGGCGTACTCGTCCAGCATCACGCCGTCGGACTCGCCGTTGCCGCGCATGTCGACGCGCACGCCGGCATAGCCATGCCCGGCGAACCAGGGATGGGTCAGCTGGTCGCGCCAGATGGTGCCGTCGCGCTTGCGATAGGGCAGGTACTCCAGGATCGCCGGGACCGGGTTCTGCTCGGCGTCGGCCGGCAGCCAGACCCTGGCGGCCAGGCGCGTGCCGTCCTTGAGCTCGATCCAGAGGTTCTCGATCTCGCGGACTTCTCGCGGGAAGTCCCGGACGACGCGCCGCGCCGCCAGCCGTTCGCTCGCCGCCAAGCTACACCTCCACTGCCCCACCCAGCCGGCGGACATTGAAGCAGCAAGCCGAGGGGCCGCCAAGCGCGCGGCAGTGGCGGCGTCCGGGCGCATCTGCTAGCCAGGAACGCCTGCCCACGGCCCGAGGCCTCATTTGACCGCTTCGCACCAGCACGAGCCCGGCGATCCACCGCCGACGCGCGGCGAGCGCACGGTGGCCGTGGTCTGGCGCGCGCGCCGGCTCTACCACCTGCTTCCGTTTGGGCTACGCCGGTGGGCGCGCCTGCTGCTGCTGCGCCTGACCGGCACGCAGCAGTCCGAGCTGGTGGGCGACCCGCCGCCGCGCAGCATCCTGGCCACGCACAAGCCGCGACCGGACCCGGCCCTGCCACCCGGCGCGCTGCTGCTCGGCTTTGCCCGCGCCGAGATGGGCCTGGGCCAGGCGCTGCGCGGCCTGGCGACCGGACTGGCCGAGGCTGCCGTGCCGGTCCGGCTGCACGACCTGGGCGCGCAGGCGGCGCGGCACCGGCACGGCGACCGCAGCCTGGCGCATCTGATCGACCAGCGCGCCGAGGCGCAGGCGCAGATCTATTGCGTCACCGCCGAGCAACTGCCGGGCGCGATCAGCAGCTTCGGCCTGGCGCGCGCGGCGCGGGGCTACCGCATCGCCTATCCCTTCTGGGAGCTGCCCGCCCTGCCCGCCGGCTGGGCCCGGCACTTCGACGAGGTGGACGAGGTCTGGGCACCCAGCCGCTTCATCGCCGCCAGCCTTGCCGCCGGCTGCGCGCGGCCGGTGCATCTGATCGGCACGGCGGTGCTGCCGCCGGCACCGGCGCCGCTCCGGCGCGCCGACTTCGGCATTCCGGACGGCGCCCATGCCTTCCTGTTCTTCTTCGACCCGGCCAGCTTCGCCAGCCGGAAGAACCCCGCGGGCGCGCTGCGCGCCTTCCACCTGGCCTTCCCCCCCGGCGATCCCACCCCTGTCGCGCTGGTCATCAAGTCGTTGCCGACCGGCGCCACGGACAAGGCCGCGGCGGAGCTGCGCGCCCTCGCCGCCGCCGACCCCCGCGTGGTGCTGATCGAGCGCTCGCTGGACCCCGGCGAGCAGGCCGCGCTGCTGGCCATGACCGACGCCTTCGTCTCGCTGCACCGGGCCGAAGGCTTCGGCCTGGGCCTGGCCGAAGCGATGCTGCTGGGCAAGCCGGTGGTGGCGACGGCCTATGGCGGCTGCATGGACTTCCTCGGCGCCGAGACCGCCTGCCTGGTGGACTACCGCCTGGTGCCGCTGCCGCCCGGCGCCTACCCGCAGGGCGAAGGCCAGGTCTGGGCCGACCCCGACCTCGGCCAGGCGGCCCGGTATCTGCGGCGGCTGGTGGCGGACAAGGACTTCGCCCGTCGACTGGGCGCGCAGGGCCAGGCCGAGATCCGCGCCAACCACGGCCCCGCCGCGGTCGGCCGCCGCGCAGCGGAGCGGCTGCGCGCCCTGCGCCTCATCCCCTAGCCCGGCTTGCGCCAGATCAAGGCGCTCGTGCGGCAAAACGTGGCATGATTCCACGATAGGCGCCCGCTAGGGGCGACGCGGGAGGGAATTCGCATGTCCGCCATCGTCGAGACCGGCAGCAAGCCGGTCCTGCGCACCATCACCACCGAAGGGCCCTGGACCTGGCTTTCCGCCGGCTGGCGCGACCTGCTGCGCGCCAAGAGCGTCAGCCTGGTCTATGGCCTGATCTTCGCGCTGATCAGCGGCGGCATCACGGCGGGCCTCTGGTATGCCGACCGGCTGCAGTTCCTGCCGCCGCTGGCCGCCGGCTTCATGCTGCTGGGCCCGCTGCTGGCGGTCGGCCTCTACGAGGTGAGCCGGCGGCTGGAGAAGGGCGAGCGGCCGCGACTGCGCGACGCGCTGGCCGCGGTGCTGCGCGCGCCGACGCGCCTCACCTTCCTCGGCGCGCTGCTGACCATCATCCTGCTGTTCTGGATCCGCCTCGCCTTCCTGCTCTTCGCGCTGTTCATGGGCACGCAGGCCGCGCCGCCGATGGAGACGCTGATGAGCCAGCTGCTCTTCACCACGCCGGGCCTTGGCCTGCTGATCACCGGCACGCTGATCGGCGCGGTGCTGGCAGCCGGCGTCTTCGCCATCTCCGTCGTCTCGCTGCCGCTCGTGCTGGACCGCGAGATCGACGCGGTGACCGCCATTCTGCTCAGCCTCGCCGCGGTGCGCCGCAACTGGAAGCCGCTGCTGCTCTGGGCCTGGCTCGTGGTGACCATCACCGCGGTTGGCCTGGCGACCTTCTACGTCGGGTTGATCGTGTTCTTCCCGCTGCTCGGCCACGCCTCGTGGCATGCCTACCGGGCGCTGGTGGAGTAGAGCGCGGGCCGGTCAGGCCGGCGGCGGCGCACGGCCTTCGTCGTCGAACAGGATCCGGTGCGCGGCGCCGTCGAGGTCGTCGTACTGCCCGCTGCGCAGGGTCCAGAAGAAGGCAGCCAGCCCCAGCCCGCCCAGGAACAGCGCGATGGGGATCAGGTAGAGCAATCCGGACATGGTCGTCAGCGCCTCCCGGCAAGCCGCAGCGCGTTACCGGTGACCGTCAGCGAGGAACCGGACATCAGGATCGCCGCCAGCAGCGGCGTCACCAGCCCGGCCATCGCCAGCGGCACGGCCAGGAGATTGTAGCAGAGCGCGAAGCCGAAGTTCTGCTTCACCAGGACGCGGGCGCGGCGGGCGACCGCCACGGCCTCGGCCACCGGCGCCAGGCGCTCGCCCAGGAAGACCAGGTCGGCGGCCGACTGCGCCACGTCGCTGGCCCGCGCCGGCGCCATGGAGGCCGCCGCCACCGCCAGCGCGGCGGCGTCGTTGATGCCGTCGCCCACCATCAGCACGCGGCGCCCCTCGGCGGCCAGCGCCTGCAGGCGGGCGTGCTTCTCCTCGGGCGAGACGCCGGCGCGCCAGGCTTCGATGCCCAGTTCGCCGGCCAGTGCCCGGGTCGCCGTCGCCCGGTCGCCGGACAGGATCTCGACGGTGAGGCCGAGGGCCTTGAGGCGCCGCAGCGTCTCGGCGACGTCGGGGCGCGGACGGTCGCGGAAGCGCAGGCGCAGCACGCCGCCGTCCGGCCGGCGCAGCCAGAGCGAGGGACCGTCCAGCTCGGCCACCTGGGCGAGGCCGACGTGCGCCGCGCTGCCCAGGCGCGCCGGCCCGGCGGTGAGGCCCGCGCCAGCCAGCTCGCGCACCGTCACCGGCAGGGCCGGCACCACCAGGCCACGCTCGCGCGCGGCGGCGACCACGGCGCGTGCCAGGGGATGACGGCTGGCGGCGGCGAGCTGCGCCGCCAGGACGAGGTCGTCATCGCCGACGGACTCGGGCTCGGCCAGGGCCGCGTCGCCCAGGGTCAGGGTACCGGTCTTGTCGAAGACGACGTGGTCGACCTCGGCCAGGCGCTCGAGCGCATCGGCGCGCTTCACCAGCACGCCCTGGCGGAAAAGCCTGCCGACCGCGGCGACCTGCACCGCCGGCACCGCCAGCCCGAGCGCGCAGGGACAGGTGACCAGCAGCACGGCGACGGCGTTCATCACCGCGTCCTGCCAGGCCAGCGCCCAGGCGAGGCCGCCCAGCGCCGTGGCCAGCGCCAGGACATGCACGGCCGGAGCGTAGAAGCGGGCGACGCGGTCGGCCAAGCGCACCGCGCCGGCACGCCCCTGCTCCGCCGTCTCGACCAGTTCCTGCAGGCGGGCCAGCAGGCTTTCCTGCCCGACGGCCGCGACCTTGACGCGGATCTCGCCGGTCAGGTTCAGCGTGCCGGCATGCACCGCCGTGCCCGGGCCCACCGGCTGCGGCAGGCCCTCGCCGGTCATGGCGCTGGCGTCGAGGTCGGAGCTGCCCAGCGTCACCACGCCGTCGACCGGCAGCCGCTCGCCGGCGGCGACGATCACCGTGTCGCCGACCGCCACGGCCTGCAGCGGCAGGTGCTCGATGCGGCCGTCCGGCAGCAGCACGGCGGCGCTGGTGACCTGCAGGGCCAGCAGGTTCTCGGCCGCCGAGCGCGCGCGGGCGCGCACCGCGTGGTCGAGCAGGCGCCCCAGCAGCAGGAAGAAGAGCAGCGAGAGCGCGGCGTCGAAATAGGCGATGCGCCCGCCCTGCGCCGTCTCGTAGAGGCTGAGGCAAGTCGCGAGGACCACGGCGAGCGTGATCGGCACGTCCATGTTGAGCCGTGCCGCCTTCAGCGCCGCCAGCGCCGAGCGGAAGAAGGGCCGGCCGGCATAGAGCACCGCCGGCACGGCGATGGCGGCCGAGATCCAGTGCAGGAACTGGCGCGTTCCCGGTCCCATCTCTCCGCTGCCGTCGCCGCCCCAGAGGCCGGCCCAGACGGCGACCGACAGCAGCATGACGTTGGCGGCGGCGAAGCCGGCGACGGCGAGGCAGCGCATCAGCAGCCGCCGCTCGGCCTCGACCAGGCGGTCGAGACGGCCGGCGGCGAAGGGCGCCAGGCGGTGTCCCTGCTCCAGCACCGGCAGCAGCAGCTTGGGCAGCGGCGGGGCCGTCTCGTCCCACTGCAGGGTCAGGCGCCGGGTGGTGAGGTTGACGCGCGCCAGCCGCAGGCCGGGCAGGTCCGCCAGCGCGCCCTCGATCGCCGGCAGGCAGGCGGCGCAGTCCAGCGTCTCGACCACGAGGCTGAGCCGCCGCGTCCCGTCGGGCAGGTTCTCGATCGCCGGCTGCGCCGCGGCGGCCAGGGCCTCGGCATCGGCGTCGAGGTCGGCCGAGGGGCCCGGCAGGCAGCAGGCCGGAAGGTTCTGCACCGGTTCGGGCAGGGTCAGCGCCACAGCCGCGCCTCGGCGCGATAGGGCTCGCCGGCGGCGTCCTCGCCGGTCACCACCACGCTCCAGTTGCCCGGCGCCAGGACCACCGGCGCCAGGTAGCGGCCGGGCCGCAGCTCCAGCAGCTCCAGCGTCTGGTCAAAGGCGTCGGTGGCCGGACGGCCGATCACCGCCTTCAGCAGCAGGCCGGCCACCGGGCGGCCGTCGGGCAGCGACACCTCGACCGCCAGGCCGGTCTTGTCCAGCGTCACGCTGCTGCTCCAGCCGCGCGCCTTCTGCGCCGCGGCGGCGGCCAGCTCGTCGTTGTAGTGCAGACCCTCGCGATAGGCGTCCTCGCGGCTGAGGCCGGAGAAGCCGCTGAGGGCGAACCACACGAAGGCGCCGTTCGCGACCAGCACCAGCGCGAAGGCGCCGAGCGCGATCAACAGCACCTTGCGGCCGGTGAGCTTGGCAGAACGACGGGCGGGGGCGAGGGCAACGGCGGGCATGGCTCAGGGTCCTATGAACACGGTCTCGGCCGGCGTCGCACGGCCGTCCTGGTCGACCAGCAGCAGGGTGATGGGCGTGCTGCCGCCCTTCAGGTCGCTGGCCGGCGCGGCGATGAAGACGCGTACCGCCAGGACCTTGTCCGCGGGCGCGTCGATCGCGCCGGGGTCGCCTTCCGCGCCCAGGGTCAGGACCGCATTGGGCAGCCCCTCGACCGACAGGGCGAAGTGCCGCTCGGCATTGGCCTTGTTCAGGATCTTCAGGGTGTAGCCGTTGCGGATCGAACCGTCGGACAGCGTGACGTAGAGCGGATTGCGGTCGCGCAGCAGGTTCAGCTCCAGGTCGCTGCGCGTGGCGAAGGCGAAGGACATGATGCCGCCGACCAGCAGCAGCACACCGAGGTAGAGGACGGTGCGCGGACGCACCAGGCGCAGCTTGCCGGGCTGACCGACCCGGCGCCGCTCCAGGTTGCCGATGGTGTCATAGGCGATCAGCCCCTTGGGCTTGCCGATTCGCTTCATCACGTCGTCGCAGGCGTCGATGCAGAGCGCACAGGTGATGCACTCGAGCTGCTGGCCGTCGCGGATGTCGATACCCATGGGGCAGGCGGCGACGCACTGGTTGCAGTCGATGCAGTCGCCATGCGGCCTGCCGTCGGCCGTGGTCTTCTTCATCGGCCCGCGCGGCTCGCCGCGGAAATCGCGGTAGGTGACGACCAGCGACTCCTCGTCCAGCATGGCGCCCTGGATGCGCGGCCAGGGGCACATGTAGGTGCAGACCTGTTCGCGCATGTGGCCGCCGAGCCAGTAGGTGGTGAAGGTCAAGAGGCCGATGAAGACGTAGGCCACGGTCGGCGCCTGGAAGCTGATCAGGTCGCTGGCCAGGGTTGGCGCGTCGGCGAAGTAGAAGACCCAGGCGCCGCCGGTCGCCATGGCGATGAGCAGCCAGATGACGTGCTTCGCCGCCTTGCGCAGGATCTTGCCGCCCGTCCAGCGCTGCTTGGCGAGGCGGATGCGCTCCGCCCGGTCGCCTTCGACCAGACGCTCGACCATGATGAAGAGATCGGTCCAGACGGTCTGCGGGCAGGCATAGCCGCACCAGACGCGGCCGGCGATCGAGGTAACGAGGAACAGCGAGATCGCGGCCAGGATCAGGAGGCCGGTGAGGTAGTAGACCTCCTGCGGCCAGATCTCGATGAAGAAGAAATAGAAGCGGCGGTTGGGCAAATCCAGCAGCACCGCCTGGTCGGGGCCGCCGGCGCCGCGGTCCCAGCGGATCCAGGGCGTCAGGTAGTAGATCGCCAGGGTCACCGCCATGACGATCCACTTCACCGTGCGGAAGCGGCCGTGCACCAGCTTGGGATAGATCTGCTGGCGCTTCTGGTAGAGCGAGCGCGACTGCTTGGCGTTGACCGCCGCGACCTCGACCCGCTCGACCGGACGCCGGCCGACCTGGCCGGCGACATCGCTTGCCGCCGCTACCAGATCGTCCAGCTTGGGTGCCGCTTCGCCCATGGGGCCTTCGCCTCTACTCGCCGCCACCCAGGGCGTGCACGTAGACCGTCAGCATCTTGATGGTCTCCGGGCTCAGCTTGCCGGCCCAGGCGGGCATCACGCCGGCCCGCCCGTAGGAGACGGTCTGGATGATGTCGGCCTTGGTGCCGCCATAGAGCCAGACCGCGTCGGTCAGGTTCGGCGCGCCCAGCTCACGCGAGCCGACGCCCCCCTCCTGGTGGCAGGCCACGCACTGCTCGCCGAAGGTGACCTTGCCGCGCTCGGCCGCCGCCGCGTCGGTGGAACGGCCCGACAGCGAGAGCACGTACTCGGCGACATCCGCCACCTCGGCGCCGGTCAGGATCCCGTCCTTGACGTAGGCCGCCATCACGTTGTTGCGCGTGTCGGGGCTGGTCGAACGGATGCCGACGGCAATGCTGTGCTGGATGTCCTCCAGCTTGCCGCCCCACAGCCAGTCGTCGTCGTTCAGGTTGGGATAGCCCTTGGACCCGGCCGCGCCGCTGCCGTGGCACTGCGCGCAGTTCACGCCGAAGGCGGACCGGCCGCCGGCGACGGCAAAGTTGAAAAGCTCGGGGTCCTTCTCGATGCCGGCCAGGTCGGTGGCCGCGATGCGGTCGAGCCAGACCTGCTGCGCCGCCGCGGCCTCCTTGAGCTCGGCCGCCACCGTGCCGCGGCTGGACCAGCCCAGCACGCCCTTGGTGAAGCCGCCGGGCAGCGGCACCGCCGGCATCGCGATCATGTAGCCCACCGCCCAGACGACGGTGGCGAGGAAGGTCCAGAGCCACCAGCGGGGCAGCGGCGTGTTCAGCTCCTTGATGCCGTCCCACTCGTGGCCCGTGGTTTCCATGCCGGAGTGGCTGTCGACCTCGTTCTTGCCGGCCATGATTATTCCTCCTCCAGCGGGAGCTGGGCCGCTTTGTCGAAGCGCTTGCGGTTGCCGGGCCAGAGTGCGAAAGCGGCCGTGGCGACGAACAGCACGACCAGCAGCACCAGGCCGAAGGTCTGCGCGAAATGGGCGACGTCCTCGTAGCGCATGAGCTTCTCCCCCTCAGCGCTGGTTGGCTTCGGCGTCGTAGACCTTGAAGTCCACGAGCGTGCCGAGCATCTGCAGATAGGCGACCAGGGCATCCATCTCGGTCACCCGGGTCGGATCGCCGTCGAAGTCGGCGACCACGGCCTTGGGATAGCGCTTCAGGAAGGCCTCGCTGTCGGCATTCGGATCGACCTGGACCGCGATGTCGGCCAGGGCGTTGTCCAGCATGTCCTGGGTATAGGGCACGCCGACGGCGATGTGGGCCTTCAGCTCGTCGAGCATCTCGCCGGTGTCGAGGCTGCGCTCCAGCAGGTGGGCGTAGGTCGGCATGATCGACTCCGGCACCACGGCGCGGGGATCGACCAGGTGCGCCACCTGCCACTCGTTGGAGTACTTGCCGCCGACCCGCGCCAGGTCGGGACCGGTGCGCTTGGAACCCCACTGGAAGGGATGGTCGTACATCGACTCCGCCGCCAGCGAGTAGGGCCCGTAGCGCTCCACCTCGTCCTTCAGCGAGCGGACCATCTGGCTGTGGCAGTTGTAGCAGCCCTCGCGCATGTAGATGTCGCGCCCGGCCAGCTCCAGCGGGGTGTAGGGGCGCACCCCATCCACCTTCTCGATGGTGCTTTCCAGGTAGAACAGCGGGGCGATCTCGACGATGCCGCCGACAGAGACGACGAGCAGCGAGAGCACCAGCAGCAGCGTGGAGTTCTTCTCGATGGTTGCGTGCTTGATGAGAGCCATGACGCTGCCCTCCCTCACTCGGCCGCGGCGATGGAAACGCCGGCCGGGCGGCGCAGCGTCGGCGCCTCCTCGGCCACGTCGCCGCGCGCCGTGCGCCACAGGTTGTAGGCCATGATCAGTCCGCCGGTCAGGTAGAGCAGGCCGCCGGCGGCGCGGATCATGTAGAAGGGATGCATCGCCTCGACGGTCTCGACAAACGAGTACTCGAGGAAGCCGAGCTCGTCGTAGGCGCGCCACATCAGGCCCTGCATGATGCCGCTGACCCACATCGCGGTGATGTAGAGCACGATGCCGAGCGTCGCGACCCAGAAGTGCCAGGACACCAGCTTCAGCGAGTAGAGGCGCTGGCGCTTCCACAGCACCGGGGTGAGGTAGTAGAGCGCGCCGAACGACACCATGCCGACCCAGCCGAGCGCGCCGGAATGCACGTGCCCGATGGTCCAGTCGGTGTAGTGGCTGAGCGAGTTGACGGCCTTGATCGACATGACCGGGCCCTCGAAGGTGCTCATGCCGTAGAACGCGACCGAGACCACCAGCATGCGCAGCACCGGGTCCGTGCGCAGCTTGTCCCAGGCGCCCGACAGGGTCATCAGGCCGTTGATCATGCCGCCCCACGAGGGCATCCACAGCATGATCGAGAAGACCATGCCGAGGGTCTGCGCCCAGTCCGGCAGGGCGGTGAAGTGCAGGTGGTGCGGGCCTGCCCAGATGTACATGAAGATCAGCGACCAGAAGTGCACGATCGACAGGCGGTAGCTGTAGACCGGCCGCTCGGCCCGCTTCGGCACGTAGTAGTACATGATGCCGAGGAAGCCGGCGGTCAGGAAGAAGCCGACCGCGTTGTGGCCGTACCACCACTGGGTCAGCGCGTCCTGCACGCCGCCGAAGAGCTGCACCGACTTGGAGCCCCACAGCGAGACAGGGATCGCCAGGTTGTTGACGATGTGCAGCATCGCGATGGTGACGATGAAGGCGAGATAGAACCAGTTGGCGACGTAGAGGTGCGGTTCCTTGCGCTTCCAGATCGTGCCGAGGAAGACCAGCAGGTAGACCACCCAGACGACGGTCAGCCAGAGGTCGGCGTACCACTCGGGCTCGGCGTACTCCTTGGCCTGGGTGACGCCCATGACGTAGCCGGTGGCGGCGACGACGATGAAGACGTTGTAGCCCCAGAACACGAACCAGCCGGCAAGCCCGCCCGCCAGGCGCGCCTTGCAGGTGCGCTGCACGACGTGGAACGAGGTGCAGATCAGCACGTTGCCGCCGAAGGCGAAGATCACCGCCGAGGTGTGCAGCGGCCGCAGGCGGCCGAAGGAGGTCCAGGGCAGGCCGAGGTTCAGCTCGGGCCAGACCAGCTGGCAGGCGATGACCAGGCCGACCAGGAAGCCGACGATGCCCCAGAAGGTCGAGGCGATGACGCCGGCGCGGATCACGCCGTCCTCGTAGTATTCGTCGTCGCCGGTCAGCGCCTTCGTCCCGGTGGCGCGACGAATCAGCGCGAAGATGCCGAGGATGCCCGCCGCGGCGAAGATGAAGCCGTGCAGCTCCATCGCCGGGTCCTTGGCGTTGGCCGCCAGGAATAGTCCGAAGACACTGCCGATCACCAGCAGCACGCCCAGCAGATAGCTGCTGCCGCCGGCCCTACTTGTTGTTGCTGACATGCCCGCCCCTCTCCACAAGCAATTCGGGCAGGGCTCCGCCTGCGCCGGATCACCCGCAATCTCGGGCAATCGCTGCAGTGCGGCATTGACTTGGATCAAGCCGAAGGACGGCGGCTAAACCCCGGTGCCAGCGACGCTTTCCAGCGGGCTCAGCGCCAGTCGAGCACGACCTTGCCGCTCTGGCCCGACAGCATGGCGTCGAATCCGGCCTGGAACTCGGCGACCGGGAAGCGGTGGGTGATGACCGGGC
>JAKOWB010000208.1 GCA_029781795.1 Pseudomonadota bacterium
GGATCGCCGCGACGCGCGCCGGCGTCTCGGCGCCGTGGAGCTGCAGCAGCTCCAGCGGCACCTGGCCGACCAGTTGCCGCAGGAAGGCATCGTCGGCGTCGACCGTCAGGGCGGTGCGCCGCACCCGTTCCGGCACGCGCCGGGCCAGGGCGGCGGCCTGCTCCAGCGTCACGCAGCGCGGACTGCGCGGATAGAACACGAAGCCGACCAGGGCGGCGCCCTCGGCCACCGCCACATCGACGCTTTCGGGCGTCGAGAGTCCGCAGATCTTCGCTTCCAGCGCCATGCGCGAGGGTCCCTCTGCCCAGCGCGGCCGTTCTAGGGGCTGGCGCCCGGGCTGGCAAGCCGCGGGCTCAGCCCGGCCCGCCGGCCTCCAGCACCAGGTGGCGATAGGCGCCGGAGACCGTGCCGACGATCACGCCGACGAGGCCATAGCCCAGCAGCCCGCCGGCCAGCAGCGCCAGGAAGGCCACCAGGTTGAGCTGGCCGGTCATCAGGAACTGCGCCTGCGGCACCTGGGTCAGGCTGTCCAGCAGGGCGGAGACCAGGACCCAGGGCAAGGCTGCCAGCACCAGGCCCCAGAAGAGCTTGAGGCCGAAGCCGCGCGTGGCGATCCAGCTCTGGCCCAGGCTGAGGCGCTGGTCCAGCGCGATCGCCGGGAAGATCAGCTGCCAGCGGACGAAGAGCCCCACCGCCAGCACTGCCACGCCGATGATGGCGATGACGGAGTCGATCTGCCCGACCATCAGGAGGATCAGCGGCCCGGCGACCGCCAGGCCGATCAGCAGCGAGAGCCCCAGGGTCATGCCGAAGAAGCGCATGTGGCGGCCGAGAATCGGCGGCAGCAGCCGCGGCCGCTCCTCCGGGCCCAGCAGGTTGAAGCGGTGCCAGGAGACGGCGAAGAGCGCATAGGCGATCAGCACGCAGACCTGCACCCCGAGGCCGCGGATCTGCATGCCGGCGGGCATCTCGCCCTGCTGCATCATGGCCCGCACCAGGTCCGGCCCGTAGAGCGAGAGGTAGCCGATCTGCAGCGCCATCTCGATGATCAGCGGCACCAGGGCGGCGGTCAGCCAGGCGCCCGGCTGGGACAGCAGGACACGGTAGGCCTG
>JAKOWB010000210.1 GCA_029781795.1 Pseudomonadota bacterium
GGTGGTTCATGGTCGAACTCCTTGTCGGGTTCGGGCAGTGGTGAGGCCTCGCCGGTCGGGTCTTGGCGAGCCCGTTCGCTGCAGCGCGGCGAAGCGTTCCGATTGGCCCGCATCAGCTCGAGACACCGCGGCCCTTGGACGCCGGACCTGCCGACACCCACCCGATCGCGGAACGCCGGGCCGCGCCGCAGCGCCGCCAGCCACCGAGCGTCGCGCTCCCTTCCTGGGCTCAGCCCTTGCGCAGCTCGGCGCCCAAGGTGGCCAGCTCGCGCTCCAGTCGGCTGATGAAACGGGCGCCGTCGGCGTCGCTGAGGGTGCCGGTGGCGGATTGCAGCAGCACATGGTAGGCCAACGAGCGCCGACCGGCGAGCAGCGGGCCTGTGTAGCGGTCGAAGAGCTCGCAGGCGGCCAGCTGGCCCTTGCCGGCCCGCTGGACGGCCGCCACCAGGTCGCCGTGCGTCAGCTCGGCCGGAGCGGCGATGGCGACGTCGATCTTCACCCCCGGATAGCGGGGCAGGGGCTGGAAGGACGGCGCGACGCGTGGTCGGCGACTGAGCGCGTCCAGCGGGAGCCAGGCCACGGCGACATCGGCATCGACGTCGAGGCGTCGCGACACGGCCGGGTCGAGTTCGGTCAGCCAGGCCAGCGGCATGCCGTCGGGCGCCTCGGCGGTCTGGCTGCGCGTGGGATGGGCCCAGGGCGGCCGCTCATCCGCCTCCGCTGCCCGCCAGCGCGCCGCCGGCAGCGCCAAGACCTGCAGCAGTGCGTCGACGACGCCCTTGAGCGCGTCCTGGCGGGCGCTGCCGAATGGGGCGTCGGCGGCGGGGCGCGGCGCGGCCCAGACCATGGCCACCTGCTCCACCTCGGAGGGCTTGCCGCGCTCGTCGACCAGCTCCGGTCGCGAGCCCTTGCCGATCTCGAAGAGCCGCAGATCCGCCGTCTGGCGCAGGTTGTGCTCCAAGAGCCCGAGGAGGCTGGGCGCCACATCGCGGCGCAGGCGGGAAAGTCCCGCAGCCACGGCGTTGACCACCCGCGAATGGGGCTGGTCGGAGATGCCGAGCCTCTCGACCAGGCTCTCGTCGAGGAAGGACTAGGTGAGGGCTTCATGGAAGCAGGGGGCGCCGGCCAGGAAGTCCTGGGTGCGGCCGATGAGGCGCTGGCGGCGATCG
>JAKOWB010000219.1 GCA_029781795.1 Pseudomonadota bacterium
CCTTCATCGCATCGACGCGGCCATGCTCGTAGTAGTGTTCGCGGCCCTGCAGCACGGCCACGTCGGTGCCGCCGATCCTGCCCAGCGCCAGCCTGCCGGGATGGCCGCTGACGCCGGCCGCGGGAAATCCCGGCAAGGCCGCGTAGTCGATGACGACGGGCGCGGCGACGTCGTCGACGACACCGGACAGGCCCGAGCCCAGCACCAGGCCGACCGTCGGCACGAAGCCCGGTGCGCGGCGGCCGATCTCCTCGAGGCAGTGGTCGATCATAGATTGTGGGGTCCGAACGAGAATGGCAGCAATTCGCCCAGCGTGAAGCTGCGGCGCCAGCCGTCCGGGCCGCAGACATGGATCGGCAGATCGTCGCCGGCAAACTCGCGCAGCTTCTGCCGGCAGCCGCCGCAGGGCGTGCACAGCGCCCCGCCGCCGCCGATCACCAGCGCCTCGACGATGCGCTTACGGCCGGCGCCGACCATGGCGGCGATCGCCGAGGCCTCGGCGCACCATCCCTGGGGATAGGCGGCGTTCTCGACGTTGCAGCCGCCGTAGATCGTGCCGTCCTCGGCGCGGATCGCGGCGCCGACATGGAACCTGGAATAGGGCGCATGGGCACGCGCCATCATGGTGCGGGCGAGCGACAGCAGGTCATCGGGCGCGGCCACTCAATGCTCCTTCTCGTAGGGCACGCCGATCGCCCGGGGGGCGCCGGCGCGGCCGATGAAACCGGCCAGCAGCAGGATTGTCAGCAGGTAGGGCAGCGCCTGGATCAATTGCACCGGCACCTCTCCAAAGCCCGGCAGGCGTACGCCCTGCAGGCGGATCGCCACGGCGTCGAGCAGGCCGAACATGAGGCAGGCGCCGAAGGCCGGCAATGGCCGCCATTTGCCGAAGATGATCGCAGCCAAGGCGATGAAGCCCTGGCCCGCCGTCATGTCGCGGCTGAAGCCGGCGTTCTGGGCGATCGCCAAGTAGGCGCCGGCGATGCCCGAGAGCAGGCCGCACAGCAGCACTGCGCGATAGCGCAGCCACGCCACCGAGATGCCGGCCGAGTCGACGGCCAGCGGCATCTCGCCCACCGCGCGCAGCCGCAGGCCGAAGCGGGTCTTGCCGATGATCCACCAGGTCAGCGGCACCGACAGCAGCGCGACATAGACCAGCACGCTCTGCCCGCTGATCAGGCTGCGATAGATCGGCCCGATGACCGGAACGCCCGCCAGCGACTGCACGCCCGGCAGGGTGATCGGCATCAGCCGCGCTTCGGGCTCGAGCGCCGGCGTCTGGCCGCCGCGCGCGAAGAACGCCGTGCCCAGCACCACGGTCAGACCGGCGGCGACGATGTTGATCGCCACGCCGCTCACCACCTGGTTGCCGCGCCAGGTGATGCAGGCGAAGCCGTGCAGCAGCGCCATCGCCGTGCTGGCGAGGATGGCGGCGGCGACGCCCAGCAGGGCCGAGTCGGTCACCGCCGCCACAGTGCCGGCGGCGAAGGCGGCCATCAGCATCTTGCCCTCGAGGCCGACGTCGATGATGCCGCTGCGCTCCGAGAACAGCCCGCCCATGGCGCACAGGATCAGCGGCGTGGCCACGCGCAGGGTCGCGGCCAGGGTCAGCACCAGCAGGTCGAAGCCCTCGCTCATGCGCGCCGCACCCGCGCCAGCATTGCCTGCAGCCACGGCCGCGGCAGGTTGGCCAGCGCGCCGGAGAACAGGATCACCAGGCCCTGGATAACCACGACCATCTCGCGCGTCATCGCCGGGATGTCGAAGGCGAGCTCGGCGCCGCCTTGCTGCAGCGCGCCGAACAGCAGCGCCGCCAGCGCGATGCCCAGCGGATGATTGCGGCCCATCAGCGACACGGCGATGCCGGCGAAGCCGTAGCCGGCGGTGAAGTCGAGCACCAGGCGCTGGTGCACGCCCAGGATCTCGTTGACGCCCACGAAGCCGGCCAGCGCGCCCGACAGGCACATCGCCATCATGGTGAGCTTCTTCAGGTCGTTGCCGGCATAGGTCGCGGCGTCGGGATTGTGGCCCATGGTGCGCAGCGCGTAGCCCCAGGGCGTATGCCACAGGAAGGCCCAGACGCTGAAGCAGCAGAGCACGGCCAGCAGGATCGAGAGGTTAAGCGCTGATGGTGCGATGGTGATGCCGAGCGCGGCCAGCACCTCGTGCATCGCCGGCATCTTGACGCCGGCGAAGCCGCGGCTCTGTGGCGTCATCGAGCCGGGCGCGATCAGCACGTTGACCATCAGGTAGACCATCAGCGCCGCGGCGACGAAGTTGAACATGATGGTGGTGATGACGATGTGGCTGCCGCGATGCGCCTGCAGCCAGGCCGGGATCGCCGCCCAGGCCGCACCGAAGGCCGCCGCGGCGAGGATCGCCAGCGGCACCAGGACGATCCCCGGCAGAATGTGGTCGAGCGCCAGCACGCAGAGCCCCGCGCCCAGCCCGCCGATATAGGCCTGGCCCTCGCCGCCGATGTTGAACAGGCCGGCATGGAAGGCGATGGCCACGGCCAGCCCGGTGAAGGCGAAGTTGGTGGCGTAGTACAGCGTGTAGCCGATCGCCTCCGAGGAGCCGAGCGCGCCGACCACCAGCAGGCGCAGCGCGCGCAGCGGATCGACGCCGATCGCCATGACGATGACGCCCACGGTGATCAGCGCCAGCGCGACGTTGATCAGCGGCAGCAGGCCGATCTCCGCCCAGGGCGGCAGGGCACGGCGCGTGGCGGTGGTCATCTGTCGACACCTACCTTCCCCCGGAGGAGGAAGGTGGCGCGCGAAGCGCGACGGATGGGGGATGCCTCAACGAAGTAGATGTCCGTCTTCGACATCCCCCATCCGCCCTTCGGGCACCTTCCCCCTCCGGGGGAAGGTAAGACCGTGCGCCTACCCATGCGCGTTG
>JAKOWB010000433.1 GCA_029781795.1 Pseudomonadota bacterium
TGATTCCTATGTCTTGCGGGCCGCGAGCGCGGCATCGATGGAATCGCCCAGGCGCTCGACGATGGCGTCGATCGTGCCGGCATCGACGATGAAGGGCGGCGCCAGCAGAAGGTGGTCGCCCTGCCGGCCGTCGGCCGTGCCGCGTCCCGGATAGACGCAGAGGCCACGCGCCATGGCCTCGTTCTTCACCCGGCCGGCAAGATCGAGCGCCGCCGCGAAGGGCGCCTTGCTGCCGCGGTCCTCGACCAGTTCCACGGCGCGGAACAGGCCGCGGCCGCGGATGTCACCGACGTTGGGATGCTGGCCCAGGCGCTGATCGAGCGCGGCGTCCAGCCGGGCGCCCATGGCCCGCACGTTGTCCAGCAGACCGTCGCGGCGGATCACCCGCTGCACCGCCAGCGCCGCGGCGCAGGGCACGGGATGGCAGATGTAGGTGTGGCCGTGCTGGAAGGAGCGGCCGTGCGATGCCAGCGCCTGGTGCAGCTTGCCGGCGATCAGCACGGCGCCGATCGGCTGATAGCCGGCGCCCAGGCCCTTCGCCACGGTCATCAGGTCCGGCGCCACGCCCTCCTGCTCGCAGGCGTGCAGCGTGCCGGTGCGGCCCATGCCGCTCATCACCTCGTCCAGGATCAGCAGCACGCCGTGGTGGTCGCAGATCTCGCGGATGCGCTTCAGGTACCCGGGTGCCGGGGGTACCGCGCCGGCGGTGGCGCCGACCACGGTCTCGGCGACGAAGGCGATGACGGTCTCCGGGCCCAGTTCCCGCAGCTTGGCCTCGAGCTGGTCGGCGGCACGCCGGCCGTAGGCCTCGGGGCTCTCGCCTTCCTGCTGATGGCGGTAGGCGTAGCAGGGATCGATGTGGTGCGCCTCGAACAGCAACGGCTGGAAGGGCGCGCGGCGGGCGGCGTTGCCGCCGACCGCCAGGGCGCCCAGCGTGTTGCCGTGATAGCTCTGCCGCCGGGCGATGAAGCGCGTGCGCCGCGGCTCGCCCCTCTCCAGGAAGTACTGCCGTGCCAGCTTCAGTGAGGCCTCGACCGCCTCGGAGCCGCCGGAGACCAGATAGACGTGGCTGATGCCGGCCGGCGCATGCTCGACCAGGTCGTCGGCCAGGGCCTCCGCCGCCTCCGTCGTGAAGAAGGTGGTGTGGGCGTACTCCAGGCGCTCCATCTGGTCGCGCATCGCCGCCAGCACGTCGGGGTGCCCGTGCCCCAGGCAGGAGACGGCGGCGCCGCCGGAGGCATCGATATAG
Source organism: Pseudomonadota bacterium (assembly GCA_029781795.1). Classification (GTDB taxonomy): domain Bacteria; phylum Pseudomonadota; class Alphaproteobacteria; order Kiloniellales; family JACOMY01; genus JAKOWB01. Next base: position 1,250 of record JAKOWB010000433.1, read on the forward strand.
CTGCGCCCCTC
>JAKOWB010000226.1 GCA_029781795.1 Pseudomonadota bacterium
CGTGGCAGCGATGAATCCGCCCTACAACAAGGCCGCCGACGTGCCGGTCGAGTTCGTGGCCAAGGAGAAGGAAATCGAACTGGCGCGCATGACCGAGAAGGACCGCGCCAAGCCGGCCGAGATTCTGGAGAAGATCATCGGCGGCAAGGTCGCCAAGATCATCAACGAGAACACTCTGTACGGCCAGCCCTACGTGCTGAATACCGAGCAGACCGTCGAGGCCGCAGCCAAGGCCGCCGGCGCCGATGTCCTCGGTTTCCAGCGCCTGGTGGTCGGCGAAGGCATCGAGAAGGTGGTGGAGGACTACGCCGCCGAAGTGGCCAAGGCCATGAAGGTCTGATGGCCGGCGCCGGCTGCGGCGCCGCCAGGGCGATACGGCCAGGCCGCGGGAGACCGCGGCCTGGCTTTTTCCTGCGGCGCGAATCGCCGAGCGCGCTTGCGCAGCGCAACATTTGCGCCGGCCGAGCGGATAGAATGCCGGCGTTTTGCCCGCCACCAGGAGCACGCACCGTGCCGACCGAGACCAAGTACAAGCGCATCCTGCTGAAACTCTCGGGCGAAGCGCTCATGGGCGAAGCCGATTACGGCATCGATCCCAAGGTGATCCAGCGCCTGGCGCGCGAGATCCTGGAGATCCAGCGCGCCGGCGTGCAGGTGGGCGTGGTGATCGGCGGCGGCAACATCTTCCGCGGCGAGGGCCTCGCCGCCAGCGGCATGGACCGCGTCACCGGTGACCACATGGGCATGCTGGCCACGGTGATGAACGCCCTGGCCATGCAGGACGCCCTGGAGAAGGTCGGCGCCTACGCGCGCGTGATGAGCGCCATTCCGATCCACGACGTGTGCGAGGACTTCATCCGCCGCCGCGCCATCCGCCACCTGGAGAAGGGGCGCATCGCCCTGTTCGCCGCGGGCACCGGCAACCCCTTCTTCACCACCGATTCCGCCGCGGCCCTGCGCGCGATCGAGATCGGCGCCGACCTCCTGCTCAAGGCGACCAAGGTCGACGGCGTGTACACCGCCGACCCGAAGAAGGACGCGGCCGCGCAGCGCTACGAGCGCCTCACCTACGACGAAGTCATCCAGCGCAACCTCAAGGTGATGGACACCAGCGCCATCGCCCTGTGTCGCGACAACCGCATCCCGCTGCGCATCTACGACATGACCGTCCCGGGCAATCTGCTGCGCATCATGCGCGGTGAAGCCGTCGGCACCCTGGTGGAGAGCGGCAACCGCTGAGTGGCAGTCCGGCGCGCAGGCGCGGCCTGCCCCGGGC
>JAKOWB010000257.1 GCA_029781795.1 Pseudomonadota bacterium
CGTAAGGCGGCGGGCCGCCTTCGCTGCGCCTGCGAAGCGGTTTCCCTTCCCGCGTGAATGGGCCTAGGATTCGGCACCGGCGTCCCCCGAGTCGGAGGAACACCCCATGCGCCTCTTCGTCGCCCTCGGCCTGCCCGACGAAGTGCGCGAGCGGCTGGCCGACCTCGAGGACCGCCTGCCGGGCGCCCGCTGGGTGGCGCCGGAGAACTTCCACATCACCCTGCGCTTCATCGGCGAGGTCGACGGCGGCCTCGCCGAGGACATCGACGCCGAGCTGACGGCCCTGTCGGGCGAGGGCTTCTGGGTCACGCTGGCCGGCCTCGGCAGCTTCGGCGAGGGGCCGAAGACCCGCGCGCTCTATGCCCGGGTCGAGCCCTCGGAGCCGCTGTCCCGCCTGCAGCAGAAGGTGGAGAACGCGCTGCAGCGCGCCGGCTGCCCGCCGGAGGGCCGCAAGTTCAAGCCGCACGTCACGCTGGCCCGCTTCAAGGGACCGACCGGTCCGGAGCTGGAGCGCTTCGTCGTGCGCCACGCGCTGTTCCGCGCCGGTCCCTTCCTGGCCACCGACTTCACGCTCTACCAGTCATTCCTGGCCGGCGAGGGCGCGATCTATCGCGAGGAAGCCGCCTATCCGCTGGAGCGCCCGCGTCTGGCGGTCGGCGCCTAGCCGCCCCCCTAGAGCATTTTCGAGCGAAGTGGACGCTGGTTCGCGTCAAGAAAATGCGTGAAATCAATGGGTAGCTAGAGCGGTTCGATTCAATCAGAAGCGAAACCGCTCTAGCCCGCGGTGGCGACGCGGCGGCGGGCGCGCAGCGCCTCGCGCCAGGCGATGTAGAGGCCCGAGGCCACCAGCAGCGCCGCGCCATACCAGACGTGGATCGTCGGGAACTCGTGCCACACGGCCCAGCCCAGCAGCGTCGCCCAGATCAGCGCGGTGTATTCGAAGGGCGCGATCAGCGAGGCCGGGGCATAGCGGAAGCCCAGCGTCATGCACTGCAGGCCGACGCCGCCGACCAGACCCATGGAGACGAAGAGCGCCCAGTGCTCCCAGTCGGTCGGCGAGGTCCAGCCCCAGGGCAGCAGGATC
>JAKOWB010000267.1 GCA_029781795.1 Pseudomonadota bacterium
GCACCGCAGCTGGACCTATGGCGTCCTGGCGATGGACGCCTACGCCTTCGACTGAGGGGCGGCGCCACGCCCACGTCGCAACCGCCCCGGTTGCCAGCGACCGGGCGATCTGGCGTCCTGGCGCCTGCGACGATTGAGAGGGCGAGCGATGCGGGCGATCCAGCTGTCGGGCCAGGGCCTGGCGGGTTTCAAGCTGACCGAGGTGCCGCGGCCGGCGCCCGGGCCGGGTGAGGTGCTGGTCCGCCTCAAGGCGGCGGCGCTGAACCATCGCGACCTCTGGGCCTGCCGCGGCTGGCAGCGCGGCAAGCGTCCCGTGGTCATGGGCTCGGACGGCGCTGGCCTCGTCGAGGCAGTGGGCGACGGGGTCTCGGACTGGTCGGCGGGCAGAGCGGTGATCATCAACCCCAGTCTGGACTGGGCGGACGGCCCGGCGCCGGACCACGACTATCACTGCCTGGGCGATCCCACGGACGGCACGCTGGCGGAGTTTGTCGTGGTCCCGGCCGGGAACCTGCATCCCAAGCCGGAACACCTGGACTGGCATCGGGCAGCGGCGCTGCCGCTCTCCTTCCTCACCGCCTGGCGCGCGCTCTACGTGGTGGGCGAGCTTAAGGCCGGCGAGCAGGTAGTCATTACCGGCATCGGCGGCGGCACGGCGTTGGCCGGGCTGACCCTGGCCAAGGCCGGGGGCGCCGTGGTCGCCGTCACCTCGCGCGACCTGGTGAAGCGCGAGAAGGCGCAGGCGCTCGGCGCCGACCTCTCTTTCGAATCCAGCGATCCCTGGGCCGAGGCGCTGCGCACCGCCACCGGTGGCCGCGGCGCGGACCTGGTACTGGAAACCGTCGGCGCGCCGACCTGGGAGCAGTCCTTCGCCTGCCTGGCGCGGGGCGGGCGGCTGGTCACCTATGGCTCGACCGGCGGCGACGAGGTGACCCTGCCGCTGGTGCCGCTGTTCCTCGGCTGGCGCTCGATCCGCGGCACCACCATGGGCAGCGCGCGGGACTTCGCCGCCATGCTGGCCTTCGTCGGCGAGCATCGCCTGGCGCCGGTCATCGATCGGGTGTTTCCCCTGGCGGAGGGCGTGGAGGCGCTGACCCACCTCGACTGGGCCGGCCAGTTCGGCAAGGTGGTGATCGAGGTGGAGGGCTGAGCCATGCTGGACCGGCGCGGCCATGTGGCCATGATCTCCGGCGCCAACCGCGGCATCGGGCGCGCCATCGCGCGGCGCCTCGCGGCCGAAGGCTGGTGCCTGTCGCTCGGCCTGCGCCGGCCGGAGGCGTTGGCGGCGCCGGAGGCGGGCGCGCTGGTGCAGCGCTACGACGCGGCCGACGCTGGCAGCGCGGCCGACTGGACGGCGGCGACCCTGGCGCGCTTCGGCCGGATCGACGCCGTGGTGGCCAACGCCGGCATCCTGCTGCCCGGTGCGTTGCCGGGCGCCGATGCCGCCGCGGTGGAGGCCATGTGGCGGGTCAACGCGCTGGGGCCGCTGCGGCTCGTGCAGGCGGCCTGGGAGGCGCTGAAGGCCGGCGGCAGCGGGCGCTTCGTCGCCATCGCCTCGCTGTCGGGCAAGCGCACCACCGGTCCCAACGTCGGCTATGCCATGAGCAAGTTCGCGCTGGTGGGCCTCGCCAACCAGGTGAAGCGCGACGGCTGGCCTTTCGGCATCCGCGCCAGCGCCCTCTGCCCCAGCTACGTCGCCACCGACATGTCGGCCGGCGCCAGCGCCAGCGCGGCGGAGATGACCCAGCCCGAGGACCTGGCCGTGCTGGTCGCCACGCTGCTGGCCTTGCCGAACAGCGCCGCGGTGGCCGAGGTCGTAGTGAACTGGCGGCTGGAGGCCGGCTTCTAGCGCTGTCCCGGCACCAGCGACTGCCCGCCGTCGACCAGCAGCGCCTGGCCGGTGACCCAGCGCGCCGCCGGCGAGGCGAGGAACAGCACCACGTCCGCGATCTCCGCCGGGCTGGCCAGGCGGCCGAAGGGGATGAGGTTGCGCAGGTCGTCATAGAACTGCGGATTGCGGCGGATCACGTCCTCCCACACGCTGCCCGGAAACTCGACCGCGCCGGGCGCAACCGCGTTGACCCGGATGCCCCGCGGCGCGAGCTGCAGCGCCATGCTCTGCGTCACGCTGTTCAGCGCCGCCTTCACCGCCGAATAGCTGCCGTGCCACGGCGAGTGGCGGAAGGCCATGATGCTGGAAATGCTGACCACCGCGCCGCGGCCGACGGCAAGCCAGGGCGCGGCGCGCAGGATGGCGCGGCGATGGCCCAGCACGTCGACACCGAGGTTCGCGGCCCAGATCGCCTCGCTCTCCATCGCCATGGCGCGCGAGGCGTTGTTCACCAGCACGTCGATGCCGCCGAGCGCCGCCGCGGCGGCGTCGACCCAGCCTTCGACCTCGCTCTGGATGCCGATGTCGCGCACCTCGGCATGGACTCGCCCGCCGAAGGCGAGCAGCCCCTGGCGGGCTGCCTCGACCTGGTCGGCTTCCAGCGCGCAGATCGAAAGGTCCGCGCCGGCGCGCGCGAAGGCCGTGGCGATGCCGAGGCCGATGCCGCGACCGCCGCCGGTCACCAGGACGCGCTTGCCGGCGAAGTCGAAGCGCATCGCCGGTCAGCTGGTCAGGAGCTGGCCGCCGTCGACGATCAGGGTCTGGCCGGTCACCCAGCGCGCCGCCGGCGAGGCGAGGAAGAGCACCGTGTCGGCGATCTCCTCCGGCAGGCCCATGCGGCCGAAGGGAATGCCGTCGCGCGTCGCCTGATAGGTGGCCGGCGCATTCTGTCGGATTTCGGCCCAGAAGCCGCCGGGAAACTCGATGGAGCCCGGCGCCACCGCGTTCACGCGGATGCGCTTGGGCGCCAGGATCAGCGCCTGGCTGGCGGTGTAGTTGACCAGCAGCGCCTTGACCGCGGCGTAGGCGCTGGAGCGCGCCGAGGCACGGTAGCCCGAGATCGAGGTGATGTTGACGATCGAGCCCTGGCTCTGTTCCAGGAATGGCGTCGCCACCAGGGTCGCGCGTACCGTCGCCATGACGTCGACGTCGAGGCCGGCGGCCCAGGCTGCCTCGTCCTCGCCCATGCCGAAGCCTGAGGCATTGTTCACCAGCACGTCGAGGCCGCCGAGCGCGGCGGCGGCGGCGGCGACGTAGCCCTCGACCTGTGCCTTGTTCGCCAGGTCACAGGTCGCCGCATGCGCGCCGGCGCCCAGTTCGGCCTTCGTCGCTTCCAGCGCATCGCGTCCGCGCGCGCAGATCGAGACCCGCGCGCCGGCCGCGGCGAAGCCCAGCGCGATGGCGCGGCCGATGCCCTTGCTGCCGCCGCAGACGGCGACCCGCTTGCCGGTGAAGTCGAACTGCATTGTACCCCTCCAAGTCCACCCTTCGCGCGTCTTGTACCACCGGGAAACACTGCTGCGCGCTGCGCAGGCCCCTGGCCGCTACCAACCACCGCCGGCAGAGAATACACATTTGGGCACGACGAGCGAGCGAGGTGCGTCATGCCACGCCAGTCTCCTGCCGGCCGACAGCGCGACAGCATCCGCCTCGGCAGCGGCGCGCCCGGCATCGAGCGGCTGGAGGCGCACCTGCACGGCCAGGCCTTCGCCCCGCACCGCCACGATACCTACGCCATCGGCGTGACCCTGAGCGGCGTGCAGCGCTTCGGCTTTCGCGGCCGCACGTGGCACTGCCTGCCAGGGCAGTGCCATGTGCTGCATCCCGACGAGATGCACGACGGCGGCGCCGGCACCGACGCAGGCTTCGGCTATCGCATCGTCTACCTCGACCCGGCGCTGGTGCAGCAGGCGCTCGGCGGCCGGCCGCTGCCCTTCGTCGCCGAGCCTGTGCTGCCCGCCGCGCTGCTGCGCGACTGCTGGAGCGCCGGCACCTGGAGCCTCGAGGCGCCGCTGGATCCCTTGGCCCGGGTCGAGTTGGTGGGGGCGGTCGCGGCGCTGCTGGCGCGGGCGACGCGCCAGGTTGCGCCGGCCGCGCGGCTGGATCTGGCGGCGCTGGCGCGTGTCCACGCCCTGCTGGCGGCGGAACCCGTCGAACCGCTGTCGCTGGCGGCTTTGGAAGCCGAGAGCGGCCTCGACCGCTGGAGCCTGGCGCGGCAGTTCCGCGCCGCCTATGGCACCAGCCCCAGCCGCTTCCGCCTGCTGCGGCGCCTCGACCTGGCACGCCGGCTGATGCGCGCCGGTGAGAGCCTGGCCGACGCCGCGCTGGCCGCCGGCTTCGCCGACCAGAGCCACCTGACGCGGCAGTTCAAACGGGCCTACGGCCTGACCCCGGCGCGCTGGCTGGCGGCGCTGCACTGATCTCACGCCGGCAGCGCCAGGCTGGCCGGGCGGTCGTCGATGGCGAAGTGCAGCAGCGCCGCCACCAGCCCCGCCACCGCCGTCGCCGTCCAGATCGCGTCGTAGGAGCCGGTGGCGTCCAGCACCCAGCCGCCCAGCCAGGAGCCGAGGAACGAGCCGACCTGGTGGCTGAGGAAGCAGATGCCGAAGAGCGTGCCGAGGTGGCGCACGCCGAAGACCTTGGCCACCAGCCCGCTGGTCAGCGGCACGGTGCCGAGCCAGGCGAGACCCATGACCGCGGCGAAGAGCACCACCGAGACGTCGCTCTTGGGCAGCAGGAAGAAGAGCGCGATGGCGGCGCCGCGCAGCAGGTAGAGCCAGCCCAGCACCTGCTGCTGGCGGAAGCGCCCGCCGAGCCAGCCGCAGGCCCAGCTGCCCGCCATGTTGAACAGGCCGATCAGCGCCAGCGCCGTGGCGCCGAGGCCCGCCGGCATGTGGCAGAGCGAGAGGTAGGCCGGCAGGTGCGTGGCGATGAAGGCGAGCTGGAAGCCGCAGGTGAAGAACCCCAGGGTCAGCAGCCTGTAGCCGCGGTGACCCAGCGCCTGGCCCAGCGCCGCGCGCAGCGACAGGGCGACCGGCTCGTGCGCGGGCGGCGCCGCGCCCTTGCGGTCCAGCAGGATGCCGAGCGGCGCGGTCGCCAGCACGCAGCCCGCCAGCACCAGCAGCGCCAGCAGCGTGCCGGACACGCCGGTCAGCCACTGCGTCAGCGGCACCAGCAGCACCTGGCCGAGCGAGCCGGCGGCGCTGGCCAGCCCCATTGCCTGGCTGCGCCGTGCCGGCGGCGCGTTGCGGCCCACGGCGGTCAGCACCACGCCGAAGGAGGTGCAGGAGATGCCGCCGCCGACCAGGACGCCGAGGCCCAGCACCAGCAGCGGGCCGGAGGGTGCGACGGCGGCGATGGCCAGGCCGCTGGCGTAGAGGACGGCGCCCACCGCCACGACCGGGGCGGCGCCCCAGCGGTCGGCGGCGGCGCCGGCGAAGGGCTGCGCCGCGCCCCAGACCAGGTTGTGCAGCGCGATGGCGAAGGCGATCACCGTGACCGGCAGGCCGTGATCGTAGGAGAAGGGGCCGACGAAGAGGCCGAAGGTCTGGCGCGCGCCCATGACGGCGCTGAGGATCAACGCGCCGGCGACGAGGCCCCAGAAGCCGGCGCCGAGGCGTCGGGTGTCGGAAGAAGCGGCGGCCATGCGTGCCTCCCTGGTAGCTGGGCGGGCGACGCTAGGAGGCGCACCAGGCAGGCGTCTTGAAGGCCTGTGCGGGAATTGTCGCGCTACGGCGCACAGATCTCTTGGCCGGCGGGAGAAGGTGGCGGGCGCCTGCCTCAGATGATCTCGAAGTAGCGCGCGAGCTGCCAATCGGTGATGGCGCGGCGGCCCTCGCGTTCCTCCCACTCGCGGGTGTAGGCGTAGTGGTCGACGAAGGCGTCGCCGAAGAGCTCGCGCGCCGCCGCCGATTTCTTCAGGTTCTGCGCCGCGTCCCACAGCGTGCGGGGCAGGGCGAGCTTGGCCGGGAACTTCATCTCGTAGGCGTTGCCCAGCGCCGGCTCGGTCGGCTCGATCTTGTGCCTGATGCCATAGAGACCGCTGCCCAGCGCCGCGGCGATGGCGAGGTAGGGATTGATGTCGGCGGCGGCGATCCGGTACTCGACGCGCTGCGACTTGTCCGAGCCCGGGATCGCGCGCAGCGCGCAGGTGCGGTTCTCGATGCCCCAGGAAGCCTGGGTCGGCGCCCAGAAGCCGGGGATGAGGCGGGTGTAGCTGTTCACCGTCGAGGCCACCATGGCCAGGAGCTGCGGCATCAGCATCTGCTGGCCGCCGATGAAGTGGCGCATGGTGTCGCTGATGCCGTGCGGCTTCTTCGGGTCGAGGAACACGCCCTTGCCGTTCTTCGTCAGCGAGATGTGGGTATGGCCCGACTGGCCGGGATAGTTCGGGCTCCACTTGGCCATGAAGGTGGCCATCCAGCCGCGCTTCTGCGCCTGCACCTTGGTGAAGGTCTTGAACAGCGCGGCGCGGTCGGCGGCGGCCAGCGCCTCGGTGTGGACGATCGCCGCCTCGATCACGCCGGGGCCGGTCTCGGTGTGCAGGCCCTCGATCGGGAAGTCCATCTCGGCGCCGAGCTGCATCAGCTCGTGGTAGTAGTCGGCGTGCACCGTGTTGCGGATCGTCGAGTAGCCGTACATGCCGGGCGTGATGTTCTGCAGGTTGCGGTAGCCCTTGGCACGCACCGTGTCGGGCGTCTCGGCGAAGACGAAGAACTCGAACTCGCAGGCGGCCGAGGCGGCCAGACCCATCGCCTTGCCGTAGTCGATGACGCGCTTCAGCGTGCCGCGCGGGCAGAAGCGGTCGGCCGGCTGGTCGAACTCGGCCAGGAACAGCAGCATGTCGCCCTCGAAGGGCAGGGCGCGGCAGGACTCCGGCACGATGCGCACCGTGGCGTCGGGAAAGCCGCTCTCCCACGAGGTGGCGCTGGCGCGGTCGTAGAGGTTGTCGGCCACGTCCCAGCCCAGCACCACGTCGCAGTAGCCGAAGCCCTTGTCGAGTGCCGAAAAGAACTTGTCCCGCGCCATGTACTTGCCGCGCAGGACGCCATCCAGGTCGAACAGCCCGACCTTGACGTGCTCCAGCTTGCGTTCGGTTACGATCTTCTTGGCGTCGGCGACGGTCTTGACGGCGCGCGGATCCATGGTGGCCCCCCTCAGGTCCCGGAACGATGCGGGCGGCACGCTACACGCGCCGCGCGCCGGGCGCCAAGGGGGCGCGGCAATTCCAATGTTGGAATTGCCAACTTCTACGTGGTAGGTTCCTCATATGGCCGCTGCGAGGTCCCCGACGTGGGGGCCAGACGGCAGCGGCGGCGGCGACAGGGACCCCGGCAGAGGGTCTCGGCGCCGCGGGGGATGGCCGCCCAGGCCCGCTGCCCGTCAGCGGCGCCGGAAGAAGGGGCTGTTTGCGGCTTGGCGCTGTTTGCGGCTTGGCAAGGCTTTGTCGAAGGGGAGAAGCGATCATGACTCTCGAGCGTCGTGAGTTCCTGAAGTATGCCGGCGTCGGCCTGCTGGCGCTGGGCGGCCCCATGGGCCTCAGCCAGAAGGCCTTCGCCGCGCGCGAGACCGAGCTGAACATCCTCTGCTGGGAAGGCTACAACTCGGCCCAGGTACTGGATCCCTTCCGCTCGATGAAGAGCGCGACGGTGAAGGCGGAGTCGCTGACCAACGATCCCACCATGATCAACCGTCTGCGCGGCGGCGAGACCAACGTCTGGGACCTGATCAACGTCAACAATCCCTGGGCCCGCAAGATCATGTGGCCCGAGGGGCTGATCAAGCCGCTCGACCGGGCGATGATGGAGCCCTACTTCGAGATGATGATGCCGGCGTTCAAGCCGCCCTATCACTGGGCCATGAGCGACGACGGCAAGGAGCTGCTGGGCATGTGCCAGCGCTTCGGACCCTATTCCTACGTGGTGAACACCGACAAGGTCAGCCGCGCCACCGCCGAGGACCAGGGCTGGGACCTGTGGAACGATCCGGCCAACGCCGGCAAGTACGGCGTTCTCGAGTCCGACGACTGGAACGTCTTCAACATCTGCTGCATCGCCGGCTTCGACCCCTTCAAGGAGCACAGCGACGACGAGGTGGCAAAGTTCACCGACGCCGCCAAGCGCGTGTTCAAGGGCGCCAAGGTGGTGGGCGACATCGCCACCATGAACCAGGCGCTGGTGACCGGTGAGATCGACTTCCACATGACCGGCGGCACCTATTCCGCCTCGCCCGCGCGCGCCGACGGCAATCCCAACATCCGCGGCATCACGCCGAAGCGGGGACCGATGGGCGGCAAGGGCGGCATCGCCTGGATCGAGGTCACCTCGACCGTCAACAACCCGCAGCTCTCGCCGCTGGCGGTGGAGTTCCTGAAATACGTGCAGGCGCCCGACGTGGCCCACACGGTCGCCTTCGCCGAGGGCACCTTCAATCCCGTGGCGCAGATGGGCAACCCCGACTGCTTCAAGCTCTTCTCCGCCGAGGAGCTCGACGCGATCCAGTGGGACAGCCTGGAGGAGGAGATGGCGAACTCGGTCGAGTACGACATCGTCCCCGACTACGACAAGCTGCTGGACATCATGACCGCGGCCAAGCGCGAGGCCTCGGGCGGCTGAGCGGCGCGGTCCGCCGTCCTGTTCACAAGCCCTCCCCCTCTACGGGGGAGGGTTGGGTGGGGGTGCTTTCTTATTTCGCCCTCACCAATAAGATACCACCCCCACCCCGACCCTCCCCCGTAGAGGGGGAGGGAGCAGAAACAGGGTGAGGAGAGCGAAGGCAGCAGAGTGACCGCCGCGTCTACCCGTCCGCCCATTCTCGAACTCCGAGGCCTCACCAAGACCTTCGGGGGGCTCAAGGCCGTCGACCGCGTCGACCTGCAGGTCGGCGAGGGCGAGTTCTTCACCGTCGTCGGCCCCTCGGGCAGCGGCAAGACGACCCTGCTGCGCATGCTGGCGGGGATGGAGACGCCGAGCGACGGCGACATCATCCTGAAGGGGCAGCGCATCAACGAGCTGCCGGCCAACCGGCGGCCGACCTGCATGGTCTTCCAGTCGCTGGCGCTCTTCCCGCACCGCACGGTCGGGCAGAACATCGAGTTCCCGCTGAAGATCAAGGGCGTCGACCGCGCCGCGCGCAAGGCCCGCGCGCTGCAGCTGCTCGACCTGCTGCGCCTGCCGCGCGCCTACTACGACAAGGCGGTGACCAAGTGCTCCGGCGGCGAGCGGCAGCGCGTCGCGCTGGCACGCGCCTTCGCCTACGACCCGCAGATCCTGTTCTTCGACGAGCCGCTCTCGGCCATCGACTACAAGCTGCGCAAGACGCTGGAAAAGGAACTGAAGGACATCCACCGCGAGAGCGGCAAGACCTTCGTCTACATCACCCACTCGCTGGAGGAGGCGATGGTGATGAGCGACCGCATCGGCGTGATGCGGACCGGCAGGCTGGTGCAGGTCGGCACCCCGCAGGAGATCTATACCGCGCCCAGCAACAAGTTCGTCAGCGAGTTCATGGGCGACGTCAACATCATCGACGTGGAGCTCGACGCCGGCGGGCAGCTCAAGGGCAAGACGCTGAACGGCCGCTTCGCCGCCCCGGCCATTCCGCCGGGCTTCCGCCAGGGCCACCTGGTGGTGCGGCCGGAGTACCTGCGCATCGTCGAGCGGCCGGGCGAGACCGAGAACCAGATCAGCGGCACGCTCTACAACGAGTACGCCCTCGGCAGCCGCATCCAGTACCAGGTGCGCGTCGGCGAGCAGGTCTTCACGCTGGAGCGCCTGCGCCAGCAGGCCTACGAAGGGCGGCTGGACGAGGCCGTGACCATCGGCTGGGACGCCCGCGACTCCGTGCTGGTGAGCGAGTAGGGCCGTGGCGGGGCCGGGGCGCTTCCTCGTGGCGGCCGGGCGGCGCCATGCCTGGCCGGTGGTGACGCTGCTGGCGCTGGGCTTCGCCGCGCCGCTGCTGACCGTGCTGCTGTTTTCCTTTGCCGAGCCCAAGTCCTTCAGCGTCTGGGGCCAGCCGACCCTGGCCAACTACCAGACCATCTTCGGCGAGACCTACTACATCTCCTTCCTCTGGTCCTTGGCGCTCGCGGCGCTGACCTGCGTGATCCTGGCGGTGATCTGCTATCCCGTCGCCTATGGCCTGGTACGCATCTTCGGCCGCTGGGCGACGCTGGTGACATTGGCCTTCACCATACCGCTCTTCGTGTCCGAGAACCTGCGCCTCTATGGCTGGGTGCTGTTCTTCGGCAAGGGCGGTGTGCTGCTGGGCAGCCTGAAGAGCCTCTTCGGCATCGAGGTGGACTCGGTGCTCTTCACGCCGGAGATGGTGGTCTTCGGCATGGTCTACGTCTACCTGCCCTTCACGCTGTTTCCCATGACGCTCGGCCTCTCCATGGTGCCCGAACAGCTGGTGGAAGCCGCCGGCGACCTCGGTGCCAGCCGCTGGCAGGTCTTCCGCGAGGTCGAGCTGCCGCTGGCCATGCCCGGCATCATGATCGGCATGCTGCTGACCTTCGTGCTGGGCGTCGGCGCCATCGCCGAGGCCAAGGTGCTGGGCGGCCAGTCGATCATCCCGATCACCCACGACATCGAGATCGCCTTCACCTACCAGCAGAACTGGCCGCTGGGCGCGGCGCTCGCCGTGCTGCTGATGCTGGTGGTCGCGGTGCTGGTGCTGCCGGTGCTGCGGCGCTTCGACCTCGACCGCATCCTGGGGCGCCGCTGATGGGCGGGCGTCGCAACCGCTGGGCCGGTGCCCTGGTCGTCTGCTGGACCCTGGCGCTGGTCACCTTCGTCTATCTGCCGATCGGCACCGGGATCCTCGCCAGCCTCGGGGCCTCGCGCTACTTCACCTTTCCGATCGCCAAGTGGGGCCTGGACTGGTGGGCCAAGACCTTCAACGCGCTGGAGACCCAGGCGCTGCTCGAGACCTCGCTGAAGATCGCCGCGGCGGTGACGGTGGTGGCGGTGGTGCTGGGCTTCTTCGGCGCGCTGGCCTTCGCCCGCTTCCAGTGGCGCGGCCGCGGCCTGTTCCAGAAGCTGGTGCTGCTGCCGATCTTCTTCCCGCAGTCGGTGCTGGGCCTGGCGCTGCTGCTCTGGTTCAACGCCCTGGGGCTGCAGCTTTCGTGGCAGACGGCGATCTTCGCCCACCTGGTCTGGATCGTGCCGGTGGTGACGCTGGTGATCTCGATCCAGGTCTACTCCTTCGACCCGGCGCTGGAGGAGGCAGCCTATGACCTGGGGGCCACGCGCTGGCAGGTGCTGCGCGAGGTGACCTTGCCGGTGCTCTTCCCCGGGCTCTTCTCCGGCGCGCTCTTCGCCTTCCTGCTGTCCTGGGGCAACTTCCCGCTGTCGCTCTTCACCACCGGCGCCGACAGCACCGTGCCGGAGTACATGTACGCCAAGATGGTCGCCGGCTATACGCCGGGCGTGCAGGTGCTGGGCACCGTCTCGACCCTGGGCGCCGCCTTCCTGCTGCTCGGCGGCTACGGCCTGATCCTGATCCTGCGCCGCCGCCAGCGCGCCTGACACCCGATCACCTGGCTGCCCGCTCACCTGGCCAAGCCAGTGCGTGTCGCACGCCCGCGCGCCAGGGTGGTGCCTCGGCCTGTGCGCGAATACAATAATAGGTAGTAGTACAATAGTATGTACAAGCAATAAGGTTGTATTGATCGATCAAGTTCGCTAAACCTGTCGGGCCAGCTGTCCGTCTTTATCACCAGTTATTCATGGCTTTAGCGGCAGCGGGCGATCGGGTTTCTGGGATCTCGGCGTTTTAGCCAAGCAGAAGGGGGATTGCGCGTCGATAATCAACTATTCGGCGAGTGATTCCGTTTTCAGTCAAGCCTCTTGGGGGGAGCATCCATGTCGCGCCAATCCGCTTCGCAGACCGGCCTCGGCCGGCCAGTCGTTCGCCGCCACCTGACCCGCGCCGCGTTGCTGTCGGCCACGGCCCTCGGCCTGGCGCTGGCGCCGCAGCAGGCCCGGGCGCAGGACGTCGTGGTGATGAACGGGCAGACCTTCGATGTCACCATGAACCCCACCATCATCGACTCGCTGAACATCCAGACGGGGGGCACGGTCCAGCTCAACAGCAACGCGCTGGTCGTCAACGACAACGTCGACACGGTCTATGCCGGTACCACGCACGGCGTGGTCGACAACAGCTTCATCTTCAAGCAGGGCAGCGGCACGGTCACGCTCGACAACTACACCCAGGACGGCGGCGAGCTGCACATCAATGGCGGCGGCGTGCGCATCGACGGCGGCAGCAGCGAGATCCGCTACCTGACCGTCGGTTCCGACGGCGGCAACGGCGTCGGCACCATGACCGGCGGCACGCTGAACATCATCGCCACGCAGCCGCCGCTGCCGCCGATGAGCCCCGCGGCCTCGCTCCAGGTAGGCGACTTCGGCGGCACCGGCGTGTTCAACCAGTCGGGCGGCACGGTGATCATCGCCGGCGGCGCCAGCTTCAACGTCGGCAACCAGGGCGGCACCGGCACCTACAACATCAGCGGCGGCGAGCTGCGGCTCACCGACGCCCTCTATTCGCTGGGCCGCAGCACCAATGCCTCGCGCAACAGCGATGGCACGCTGAACATCAGCGGCACCGGGCTGGTCAACATGCTGGACGGCACCTTCACCATCGGCGACCGCGCCGGGCCGGGCGATGCCTCGACCGCGCATGGCACGGTGATGCAGACCGGCGGTACCTTCCGCGTGGCCGCCGGGGTGCTGCAGCTCGCCGGCGTCAACAATGCCTCGGCGGTCGACGGCCGCTACGACCTGCTGGGCGGCACGCTGGAAATCGGCGGCAACAGCCTGCAGGAGCGTGCGCTGAACGACGGCGCGGTCTATCAGTTCAACCTCGGCGGCGGGACGATCAAGGTCATCGGCAGCACGCTGAACACCGTGGTCAACGCCGCTCTGCTCGGCGGCAGCGAGTCGGTCTTCGACACCAACGGCCTCGGCGCCAACTGGGGCGGCACCCTGACCGGCGCCGGCGGCATCGCCAAGCTGGGCGGCGGCACCCTGGCGCTGCAGAACGCCGGCAATTCCTTCACCGGCGGCATAAGGGTGGAGGGCGGCACGCTGGTCGGCTCGGTCGACGGCGCGCTGCCGGACGGCAACGCGCTGGTGATCAACGGCGGCACGCTGGACCTCAACGACTTCGGCCTGCAGGCGACCGCGCTCGGCGGCGGCGGCGGCACGCTGGACCTCGGCACGGCCGCGCTGACGCTGGACCAGGGCGTCGACACCGAGTTCGACGGCGCCATCGTCGGCGCCGGCGGCCTGATCAAGAACGGCGCCGGCACGCTGATCCTCGGCGGCAACAGCACCTATGCCGACGGTACCGCGGTGACCGACGGCGCGCTGGTGGTGAACGGCAGCATCGCCAGCTATGTCACGCTCTCGGGCGACGCGCTGCTGGGCGGCAGCGGCACCCTGGCCGGCTTCCTGGCGCAGATCGGCACCACGGTGGCGCCGGGCAACTCGATCGGCACCATGAACGTCGGGGACGCCACCTTCGATCCCGGTTCGACCTTCGTCGTGGAGGTCGACGACCTGGGCAACAGCGACCTGGTGAACGCCAGCGGCACGGTGACGATCAATGGCGGCGATGTTCAGGTCCTGACCGGCCTCGGCGTGCAGACGGCGACGCCCTATATCATCGTCAATGCCGCCAATCCCGTGGTCGGCACCTTCGACAGCGTCGCCACCGACTCGCTCTTCGTCTCCGCTTCGCTGGACTACAGCGTGGCGACACAGGTCATGCTGGTGCTGGTGCGCAACGCCACGGCCTTCGCCGACGTGGCCGAGACGCCGAACCAGATGGCAGTGGCCGGGGCGGTGGACATGCTGCCGCCGGGCGATCCGCTGGCCGACGCGCTGGCGACCCTGGGCTCCGCCGAGGAGGCGCAGCAGGCCTTCGACATGATCTCGGGCGAGGTCTATGCGACCGCCCGCGGCCTGCTGCTGGACGACAGCCGCTTCCCGCGCGAGGCCATTGCCCGCCGCCTGAACGGCGAGCCGCAGGGCGTGAAGCGACCGATCTTCGGCACCCCGGCCGAGGCCTGGATCGAGGCCTTCGGCTCCTTCGGTTCGGCCGAGAACGACGGTAACGCGGCCGGCGCCGATCGCGACATCGGCGGCGTCTTCGTCGGCCTGGACGCGGCGCTGGACGGGACCTTCACCCTGGGCGTGATGGCCGGCTACAGCCAGTCGGGCGTCGAGGTCGATCGCCGCGGCTCCGACCTTTCGGTCGACAGCTTCCATCTCGGCGCCTATGCCGGCGCCGACTTCGGCGGGCTGATGCTGCAGCTTGGCGGCGCCTTCGCCTGGCACACCATCGACTCGACGCGGCACGTCGTCTTTGGCGGCGTCGACGAGACCGAGACCGGCGACTACGACGGCTGGACCGGCCAGCTCTTCGGCGAGGCGGGCTACCGCTTCGACTTCGGCTCCGCCTCGGTGGAACCCTTCGCCGGCCTGGCCTGGGTCAACGTCTCGACCGACGGCTTCACCGAGGACGGCGGCATCGCCGCGCTGACCGCCGAGGACGAGGACAGCGACGCCCTCTTCACCACGCTGGGCTTGCGCGGCTCGGCCACGGTCGACGCCATGCAGGGCCTCAGCCTGCACGGCTCGGTCGGCTGGCGCCATGCCTTCGGCGACCAGGACCAGGAGGCCGGCTTCGCCTTCCAGGGCGGCAGCGGCTTCACCATCGAGGGCCTGCCGCTGGCGGATGATACCGTGGTGCTGGAGGCGGGCATCGGCCTCAGGGTCATGCCCGGCGTCACGCTCGGCCTGAACTACAACGGCCAGATCGGCGACGGGGTCAGCGACCAGGGCTTCAACGCCGGCATCCGCGTCAGCTTCTGACCCTGGGGATCGCGCGGGGGACCGGCGCCTAGCGCCGGTTCATCCCGCGCAGTTCCTCCAGCAGCGCGTCGGTGCCCCGCACGCGGCCATAGGCCGCCATGGCGCGGACCGACTGCGCATGCTCCTCCGGCGTGGTGCCGGCGCAGGCGTCGTCCACCAGCGTGACGTAGAAGCCACGGTCCGCGGCGTCGCGCACCGCGCTCTCGACGCACTGGTTGGTAAAGACGCCGCAGATCGCCAGCTCGGCGATGCCGATGTTGCGCAGCAGGTACTCGATGTTGGTGGCGTTGAACACGCCGGACGCCGTCTTGGGCAGCAGGATCTCGTCGCCGGCGGGCGCCACCTCGGGCATGGGCAGGCCGCCCGGGTCACCCTTCGGGATGTGGAAGTCCGAGAGCTTGTGGTCGAGCGAGCGGTCGCGCCCGTCCGCCGTCAGGCTCTGGATCACGGTGTGGATCACCTCCTGCCCTGCCGCGCGGAAGCCGGCGACCAGGCGGCCGGCGTTGGCCAGCGCACCGTCCAGCGCGTCGAAATAGGCGTCCTGCTTCGCCGCCGGCCAGCGCGGGCCGGTCAGCATGCCGTCGCGGCGGCAGAAGGCCTGCTGCAGATCGACCACCAGCAGGGCGCTGCGCCCGGCCTCCATCGCGGCGTCACGGGACTTCATGGCATCCGCCTCCCAAGCTGCGGGACCGATCATCGGCCCAGCGAAGCGACTTTGCACTTCACACAGAGTTTGTCGCAATCCCCACATTCATGCTAAGAGGTCGGGCAACAAAAGACAGGTCTCCGGGAGGGGCCGGATGGACTTCATCTTCATGCTGACGCGGCAGGACCAGACCGTGGTCGACTGCCTGGCGGTCATGGATGCGATCCGCCCCGCGGGCCTGACCCATGTCGGCTTCAAGGACGTCGGCGTCGATCTCGACACCCTCAAGGCCCTGCACCGCGCCATCAAGGACAGCGGTGCCACCAGCTACATGGAGGTGGTCTCCACCTCGCCCGAGGCGGCGCTGAACTCGGCCCGCGTCGCCCGCGACCTCGGCGTCGACCGTCTGATGGGCGGCACCGACGTGGCCGGCGTGCTGGGCGTCCTCAAGGGCAGCCGCACCGAGTACTACCCCTTTCCGGGCCGCCCGGTGGGCCATCCGACCAAGCTCGGCGGCCAGCCGGACGAGGTCCAGGCGCAGTCTCGCCGCTTCCTCGAGGCCGGCTGCGCCGGCGTCGACCTGCTGGCCTATCGCGCCACCGAGGCCGACCCGCTTGAGCTGACGCGCGCCGCGCGCCGCGGCCTGGGCGGCAAGGGCCGGCTGATCTGCGCCGGCAGCGTCGATTCGCCGGCCCGCATCCGGGCGCTGGCCGACGCGGGGGCGGAGGCGTTCACCATCGGCTCGGCCGCCTTCGACGGCTCCTTCTCGCCGCGCAAGGGCCTGCTGGTGCACCAGCTCGCCGACATCCTGGCGGCGGCCGCGCCCGCCACCGCCGCGACGCGCCGCGCCGCCGGCTAGGTCCAGGCTTGCCCGGCCCCCGCGCCCCGGCCGATCATGGCGCGATGAAACGCAAGCTCGGCAAGCAGGCGCGGCAGGAACGCATCGTCGCGGAACTGCGCGCCAATCCCACGGTGCGCATCTCGGCGCTGGCCCGCGCCTTCGGCGTCACCACCGAGACGGTGCGCCGCGACGTCGACCAGCTCTCGCGCGAGGGCGTGGTCAGCCGCACCTATGGCGGCGCCGCGGTGACCGCGCTGGCGCACGAGCCCTCGCTGGACGAGCGCGCCAACATCCTGGTCGAGGAGCGCACGCGCATCGCCAACCGCGCCGTCGGCTTCGTGCAGCCGGGCGACGTGTTGATGATCGACAGCGGCGCCACCACCTCGCACTTCGTGCGGCGCCTGGCGGTGGAGCTGAAGGACATCACCATCATCACCAACTCGATCGGCCATGCCGCGGTCGCCGGCACCAACCCCTCGATCAAGGTGATCCTGGCGCCCGGCTACTACGTGGCGCGCGAGCGCGGCACCTATGGCCCCGAGGTGGCGGAGTTCCTGCGCCGCTACCGCGCCAACCAGGCCTTCATCGGCGCCGGCGGCATGACGGTGGAGGGGCCGAACGACGTCTCGGCCGAGCTCTGCTGGGTCAAGCGCGCGATGATCGAGCGCGCCGGCGCCTGCACCCTGCTGATCGACCACGGCAAGTTCGGCAACCTGGGGCTGGAGGTGATCTGCCCGCTGGAGCGCGTGACCCGCGTCATCACCGACCGCGCCCCGCCGCCCGAGCACCAGCCCATCTTCCTGAAGGGCAAGCCCGAGCTGGTGATCGGGTAGGAATGCAAAGCCCTCCCCCATAGAGGGGGAGGGGGAAAACTGAAGGGCGAGCGTCCCTACCTCAATAGACCTCCAGGTACTCGTTGCGCTCCCAGTCGGTGACGTGGCCGCGGAAGCGGGCGAGCTCGTAGCGCTTCACCACGGTGAAGAGCTTGATGAAGTCCTCGCCGAGCAGGGCGCGCATCGCCTTGTCGCTCTCCAGCCCGTCCAGCGCCGCTTCCAGGTTCTGCGGCAGCTTCTCCAGCCTGGCATTCTCCTCGCTGGGTCCCTCGAGGTTGGTGGCGGGGCCGAGCTTCAGCTTCTCCTTGATGCCCAGCAGGCCGGCGGCCAGCACCGCCGCGGCGGTGAGATAGGGGTTGGTGTTGGCCGAGGCGCCGCGCATCTCGACGTGGGTGCCCTGGTCCTTGGTCGCCTTGACGCGGACCAGCGCCGTGCGGTCCTCGATGCCCCAGGAGATGTTCGAGGGCGCGAAGGTGTGCGGCTTGATGCGGTGGTAGCAGTTCGGCGTCGGCCCGATCAGCGGCATCATGGCCCTGGCGTGCTTGACCAGGCCGGCGATGAAGCTGCGTGCCACGGCCGAGAGGCCGTCCGGGTCCTTGGGATCGAGGAAGGCGTTCCTGCCGGTCTTGCGGTCCAGCAGGCTCATGTGCACGTGGCAGCCGCAGCCGGCGCCGCCGGGGAAGGGCTTGGACATGAAGCTGGCCAGCAGGCCGGCGCGGTGCATGACCTCCTTCACCGCGTTCTTGAAGGTGAAGGCGCGATCGGCCGCGGCGATGCCGACGGCGGCCTTGTAGTTGATCTCGAACTGCGAGGAGGCGTACTCGCAGTTGTGCGTGATGAGCTCCACGCCCAGCGCCTGCAGGTGGTCCAGCAGCTCCTGCACCGCGCCGGTCCAGTTGTTGCGCAGCGAGTTGAAGATGTGCGGCCCCTCGAACAGCGGCGCCTTGCTGTCCTTGTCCAGCAGGTAGAACTCGAACTCGTGCCCGGTCATCACGTCGAAGCCGAGCGCCGCGGCCTCGGCCAGCAGGGCCTTCAGTACGCTGCGCGGCCCGCCACCCACCAGGCTGCCGTCCAGGTGGTGCAGGTCGCAGATCACCTTGGCCGTGTCGGCCATCCAGGGCACGCGCACCAGCGTGTCGAAGTCGGGGAAGAGCATGGTGTCGCGGTAGTTGATCTCCTCGTGCAGGCCGGTGCCGGGGACCACGTGGCTCGCCGTGTCGAGCGCGATGACGCCGCCGTAGAAGTTCAGGCCCTTGCGCGCGTAGCCCTCGACCGCGTCGAGCGGCACCAGCTTGGAGCGCGAAGTGCCGTGCAGGTCGGTCTGCTCGAAGCGGACGTAGCGGATGCCGTCCTTCCTCAGGCGGGCCATCGCCTCGCCGATCCTGTCCGCCTTCGCCATGTCGCGCTCTCCCCATGCAGTGCCGCCCGGCGAGGCTAGCGAAAAGCTCTTGGCAGGCTCAACAGGCAAGTTGCGAGGTGCCACTTGGAGCGGCAGGATCGCGGCGGGGCGTTTGAATCTGGGGAGTCATCCATGCGTCTGAAGGGCAAGCGCGCGCTGGTCACCGGTGGCGGCGCGGGAATCGGCCGGGCCACGGCCCTGAAGCTGGCGGCCGAAGGCGCCGCGGTCGCCGTCGGCGACCTGCGGCTGGCAGCGGCGGAGGAGACCGCGGCGCTGATCGCCAAGGCCGGCGGCAAGGCCATCGCGGTGGCCGGCGACGTCGCCGACGAGACGAGCTGCCAGGCCATGGTGGCGGCGGCGGAGAAAGGCCTCGGCGGGCTCGACACCCTGATCAACAACGCCGGCGTGGTGCTGCCCGACGACAACGGGGCCGAGGACACCTCGCTCGCCACCTGGAACAAGACCATCGCGGTGAACCTCACCGGCGTCTTCCTCTGCTGCCGCTACGCCCTGCCGGCGATCAAGCGGGCCGGCGGCGGCGCGGTGGTGAACGTCGCCTCGATCGTGGCGCTGGTCGGCTCCGCCTTCCCGCAGCTCGCCTACACCGCGGCCAAGGGCGGCGTGCTGGCGATGACGCGCGAGCTGGCGGTGATGTACGCGCGGCAGAAGATCCGCGTGAACGCGGTCTGCCCCGGGCCGGTGGCGACCGAGCTGGTGAAGACCTTCCTCAGCGACGAGGAGAAGTGGCTGCTGCGCCGCAAGTACATGCCGATGGGCCGCCTCGGCCAGCCGGAGGAGATCGCCAACGTCATGGCCTTCCTGGCCAGCGACGAGGCCAGCTACATGAACGGCGCGGCCGTCACCATCGACGGCGGCATCACCGGCGCCTACGTCATCAAGGACGAGTAGCCGGGGACGCAAGGGCAGGGCGGCGCTAAGCTGCGGCGATGCCGCTCGACACCGCCGCCTTCGCCGCCGCGCTAGGCCAGCTCCTCGAGGCCGAGGGCGAGGCGCGCCTGGCGCCGCTGGTGCAGGCGCTGCGCGCCGGCGTCGCCTTCGACCACTGGATCGCGACGATCTTCCGGCCGGACGAGGCGCCGGTGCTGCTGGCGGCGGCCGGCATCGACGAGCCGCCGGGGCGCTACGACCAGGGCGCCTACCTGCTCGACCCCTTCTTCCACCGCTACCGCGAGGGCGGGACGGGCTGGGCGCTGCTGCAGGACATCGCGCCGGCCGGTTTCGCCGCCTCGGACTACGTCACCGGCTACTTCGGGCTGCTCGGCATCGGACACGAGCTGGGCTTCCTCTCGGCCCTGCCGGGGGGCGCTGCCTTCCATCTCTCGCTGACGCGCGGGCGCGGCGCGCCCCCCTATAGCCGGCGCGAACGCCAGTGGCTGGAGGACCTCGCGCCGCTGCTCGCCGCCGCCGGCCGGCGCCTGGCGCCGGCGGCCGCGGCGCAGAGCGGCGCCGGCGGCCTGCACGCCAGCCTGACCCGCGCCTTCGACTCCTTCGGCTCCTCGGTACTGACCGGGCGCGAGGGCGAGGTGGTGCGCCTGCTGCTGCAGGGCCATCTCAGCAAGGCCATCGCCCGGCGCCTCGGCATCTCGCCGGGCACGGCGCGCAACCACCTGAAGCGCATCTACCCCAAGCTCGGCGTCGCCTCGCACACCGAGCTCTATGCCCTGTTCCTCAAGGCCCTGCGCGTCGCCGATCCGACGCTGGAAGGCGATCCGCTGGCGCGCCTCGGCGGCTAGGGCGGGCCATCCCTCCTGGGACCTATCGACCGCACCCCGGTCTGACGATCCTGGCCCGGCTGCATCCAGGAGACGCGCCATGAACGCCCCCGCCAAGCTCGCCAACGACCCCGCCCGCCAGGTCTGGGAACAGGACCGCGCGCACTTCGTACACCCCTGGACGCACTTCGATTCCTTCCGCCAGGACGGCTCGCTGGTGATCGAGCGCGGCGAGGGCAGCCACGTGGTCGACGCCCAGGGGCGGCGCTACCTCGACGGCATCGGCGGCCTCTGGTGCATGACGCTGGGCTACGGCAGCGACGCCCTGGCCGAGGTGATGGCCGAGCAGGCGAAGAAGCTGGCCTACTTCTCCACCTTCGTCGACACCACCAACCCGCCGGCGGCGGCGCTGGCGGCGGAACTCGCCGCCCTGGCGCCCGGCGACCTCAGCCGTGTCTTCTTCGCCTGCACCGGCTCGGACGCCAACGACACGGCGATCCGCCTGGCGCACTACTACTTCGGCCGCCAGGGGAAGTTCGCGAAGCGCCACGTCATCAGCCGCATCGACGCCTACCACGGCTCCACCCTGCTCGGCATGTCGCTGACCGGCCGGGCGATGGACAAGGCGCCGGAGTTCCACTACCTGACCGACTTCGTCCACCACGTCTCCTCGCCAAACCCCTATCGCCGGCCGGACGGCATGACGGTGGAGCAGTTCCGCGACCATCTGGTCGCCGAGCTGGAGGCCAAGATCCTGGAGATCGGACCGGAGCGCGTCGCCGCCTTCATCGCCGAGCCGATCCTCGGCGCCGGCGGCGTGATCGTGCCGCCGCCCGGCTACCACAAGGCGACGCGCGAGCTCTGCCGCAGGCACGACGTGCTCTACATCTCGGACGAGGTGGTGACGGCCTTCGGGCGGCTCGGCGAGTGGTTCGCCAGCGAGGCGGTCTTCGGCATCGATCC
>JAKOWB010000280.1 GCA_029781795.1 Pseudomonadota bacterium
GGTAGTAGCCGCGCAGCACCTCCGGGCGCAGCGAATCGTCGAGCCCGCCCCAGCCGTCCTCGCGCAGGGTGTAGATCACCGGCTTGCCCAGCGCGGCGTACTGCACCAGGAAGCTGGAGGCATCGCTGACCAGCAGGTCGGACCAGCGGAAGAGACCGTAGTAGCTTTCGCTCTCGTCGAGGTGGCAGCGCTCCGGCCCGAAGAAGTCGCGGAACGCGCGCTCCGACATGACCTTGTCGTGCAGCAGGCGGGGCAGCAGTCCCGGATGCGGCCGGAACACCAGGTAGCAGTCCGGCATCGCGGCCAGCAGGCGCCGCATGGCCTCGCCATGCCGCAGGAAGGTGCTCCAGCCCTCCAGCGAGTGGTGCGGTGTGTAGAGGATCCGGTACTTCCCCGCGCTCGCCCGCAGCACCTCGGGGGGCAGGCTGCCGGCCGGATCGGCCTCGTGGTGCAGGTCGATCAGCGGCAGGCCGAGCCCGACGACGCGCCGGGCGGGCACGCCGCCCTCGGCCCGGTACTGTGGCGCCGTCTGCGACGAGCGGGAGAAGATGCGCCAGGCGCGCCGCTGTGCCTCCAGGCCGAAGGTCTGCTTCGCCAGCCTGCCGGAGCGGTCGGCGAAGTCGACGCCGTAGGTGATGTAGACCAGCCGGCCGAAGCGGCGCAGTTCCTCGACCCGGTAGGAGGGCGGGCGGAATTCGTCGTAGGGGCTGGAGGTGACGAAGAGGTCGGCGTTGAGGCGGTCGAGCGCCACCGGCGCGGCGATGCCGTCGAGCGAGCGGATGCCACGGGCGGCGAAGAAGGCGCGGCAGTCCGATGACAGGCCCATCCAGCCGCCGAAGCCGACGTTGAGCACCAGGACCTTGAAGGCCGGGTCGGCGCGGCACGCCAGGAAGAGCGTGTGCAGCGAGCCCCAGTCGACCGGATCGCCGGCCAGGAAGACGATGCGGATCGGAATCGGGCCCAGGCGCAGCTTGCGCACCAGGCGGCGCGCCAGGAAGGCAAGGCGTGCCGCCCGCTCCTGCCGGTGCCGGCTCCGCTCGCCGTCATCCGGGCGGCGCTGGAACCGGCGTGCCCAGAGGTAGCGGACCAGCAGGTCGGCGTGCGAGCGGACCGGATCGTAGGCGACCCCGAGATCGTAGCGTTCACGCAGATGCCGGCTGAGGCGCCGCCTGAGCATGCGGACCCAACGGGCCGCCGCCGTCACGTCTTGCCCTCGGCCAGCGCGCGCAGGTCGG
>JAKOWB010000292.1 GCA_029781795.1 Pseudomonadota bacterium
GTAGATATATAATCACCTTGATATATCTCGGGCCGAGATACATCTTCGCGCGGACCTTCGGAGGCGCGCGATGGATGCCAAGACCCTGTGCCTGGCCGCCCTGTCCCTGGGCGAGGCCAGCGGCTACGAGATCAAGAAGCTGCTGGACCAGCCGCCGTTCGACCATTTCCAGGACACCGGCTTCGGCTCGATCTATCCGGCGCTGACCCGCCTGACGCGGGACGGCCTGCTGGCCTGCACCGCGCAGCCGCAGGAGAAGCGGCCGGACAAGAAGGTCTATCGCCTGACGCCGGAGGGCGAGGCCGAGCTGGTCGCCCAGCTCTCCAAGCCGCCGCAGCCGGACCGTGTGCGCTCCGATTTCCTCTTCGTGCTCTTCATGTCCGACCTGCTGCCGCGCGCGACCGTCGGCCAGGCGATCGACCAGCGCATCGCGCTGATCGAGGCCGAGCTGGCGGAGATGCGCGCCTGCGAGGCCGAGGTGGTGCGCCCCGGCCACCGTTTCGTCCTCGAGCTGGGGCTGGCCTACTACCAGGCCGTGCTGGACTTCCTCCGCGACAACCGGGCGCGGCTCGTTTCGGCCGATCCGGCCGTATCACGGCCGGTGGAGCGGGAGAGCGCGTCGTGAACAAGTCCATCCTCATCGCGGGCGTCATCGCCCTCGGCACCGTGGCCTGGGTCGCCTCGGGCCAGTTCGACGGCGAGGCCGGTGCCTCCGCCGCGCAGAAGCCGCCGGCCGAGGTCGCCACCGCCGGGACGATCACCGCCGTCCGCGTCCAGGATCTGACAGCCGACAGCCATGCCCGCACCCTGCTGCTGCGCGGCGTGACCGAGGCCAACCGCATGATCGACCTGAAGGTCGAGACCGACGGCCGCATCGACGCGCAGCTCGTCCCCGAAGGCGCCACGGTCGAAGCCGGCACGGCATTGGTGCAACTGGCCACCGACGACCGCGCCGCTAGGGTCAAGGAGGCCGAGGCGCTGGTGGCCCAGCGGCGGATCGAGCAGCAGGCGGCGGTCAAGCTGTCGAAGAGCGGCTATCGCTCGGACATGGAGGTCGCCGCCGCCGACGCCGCGCTGAAGGCCGCCGAGGCGGCGCTGGAAGCCGCCCGCATCGAGCTGGCCAACACCACGCTGCTGGCGCCCTTTGCCGGCATCGTCGAGCGGCACCTCGCCAAGGCCGGTGCCTTCGCCGATCGCGGCGATCCCGTCGTGCGCCTGGTCGAACTCGACCCCCTGGTGGTGGTGGCCTGGGCCAACGAGCAGGAGGTGCTGCTGCT
>JAKOWB010000321.1 GCA_029781795.1 Pseudomonadota bacterium
TCTTCACCATCCTGACGCAGTCGCCGCCCGACGTGGTGAAGGACACCGCCGCGCCCGGTGCCTGCAAGCTGGAGAGCTACGAGGCCACGCCAACCTTCGACGCCTGATCCGAGGCGTCGACGAGAAGCCGCGGCCGGGCCGTCCGCCGCCCGGTCGCGGCCCCTTGTCCCGAACGCCTGACGCTGGAAGGCCCGATGCTCGCGCTGCTCCCCCACCTCGTCAACGGACTGACGCTCGGCCTGCTCTTCGCGCTGATCGCGCTGGGCTTCATGCTGATCGTCGGGGTGATGGAGGTGATCAACCTCGCGCACGGGTCGCTGTTCACCCTGGGCGCCTACCTGGCGCTCTCGACCCTCGGCGCCGACTGGTTCGCTGGCACCGGCCTCGGCGCCTGGTGGCTCGCCCTGCCGGCCGCGGCGCGCTATGTGGTGGCGCTCGCCGTCGGACCGCTGCTGGCCGGCGCCGCCGGCCTGCTGCTCGAGCTCTGCCTGCGTCCGACCTACGGCAAGGCGCCGCTCTACGGCCTGCTGCTGACCTTCGGCGCCGCGCTGGTGATCGAAGAGGTGATCCGATTGGCCTGGGGCACCGGCGAGCAGCACCTGCCGGTGCCGTCCGGCATCGACGGCGCCCTGCTGCTCGGCGGCCTCGTCTTCTCTACCTACAAGTTCTTCGCCGCCGGCTTCAGCATCCTTGCCATCCTCGGCGTCTGGCTGTTCCTCGAGCGCACGCCCTATGGCGCCATCATCAAGGCCGGCGCGTACGACAGCGAGATGGTGCGCGCGCTGGGCTACGACCTCGCCAGGCTGCGCCTCCTGGTCTTCGGCTTCGGCGCGGCGCTGGCCGGCCTGGCCGGCGTGGTCATGGCGCCGATCTGGGGCCTGCGTCCGCATCTCGGCATCGACGTGGTGATCCCTGCCTTCCTGATCATCGTGATCGGCGGCGTCGGCAGCTTCTGGGGTGCGGTGATCGCCGCCCTCCTGGTCGGCCTGGCGGTCGGCGTCACCGGCGCCTATGCGCCCGCCTGGTCGCTGCTGTCGATGTACATCCTGCTGGTGCTGGTGCTGGGGGTCCGCTCGCGCGGCCTGCTGGGCCGCAAGAGCGCGCTGGAAAGCTGAGCCCATGATCACGCTGTCCGACATCCCGCGCCG
>JAKOWB010000367.1 GCA_029781795.1 Pseudomonadota bacterium
GAAGCGCTCGCCGGCGAGGCTGACGACGCGGTGCTCGGTGGCGCGGATGCGCCCGCCGGTCCAGCGCTCCAGCAGCTTGCCGAAGTTGATCGCCAGCGTGCCCTCGGTCGGCGGCACGGTCACCCAGGTGCCGTCCAGCATGCGGGCCTGCAGCCCCTCGACGCCGTTCTGCGCCAGCAGCGTGACGCAGCCGCTGTCGGCATGGGGCACGTTGACCAGCCAGTAGGCCCTGCCGCCTTCGACCACCTGCAGACTCGCCGGGTCGCGCGTGCCCAGCGTCTCGGGCCCGCGCTCGGGATAGTGCGCCAGGCGCAGCGAGGAGATGCCGCCGTCGAAGGCCGCGTCGAAGGCGGTCTCGGCCAGGCCGAGGCCGCGCGCGATGGCATGGTTCAGGGCATGGCCGATCGCCTCCATGCCGCGGTAGTAGCGCGCGGCGGCGGCGCGCCAGCCCGGCAGCTCCACCTCGTCGGGCAAGGGCGTCGCCTCGCATAGCGGATCGCCGGGGTCGACCGGGCGGTCCGGATAGGCGACGTCGGGACCGATGTCGATCCCCTCCTTGTAGCTGAACTGGCCGGTCTGCAGCGGAAACCAGCCGCGATAGACGTTGGGCCGCGCCGGATCGAAGCCACGGCGCAGCAGCCGCGCCTTGGCGGCGTCCGGCAGCCGGAAGATGCCGAGCAGCGTCGCCCGCATCGCCGGCGACAGGATTGCCGGGTCGGGCAGGCCGCGCACCGTCATGAAGCCGGTCTCGGCGGCGGCGCGGGCGATGGCCAGGTCGGCGGCGCGGCGGGCCGGGCTGTCGGCGCCGAACAGCGGCGCGATGTCGATGGCAGGGATCATGGGCGCGGAGGCTAGGCAAAGCCGGGCAGGCGGGGAAGGGGCCTCGCCGCATGGCCGCTCGTCGGCTAGGCTGCGGCAACCCTCGGCTGCAGGGGATCGCCGTGCCACAGCCCTTTGCCAGCGTCCGCCAGGTCCTGCACCACCTCTGGGCGCCACGCCTGCATGTCGGCTGGTTCGAGGGTGCGGCCGACCTGCCGGGCGCGACGCTGGCGGCGACGCTGCGCAAGGGCGCGATGGCCGGACTGCAAGCCGGCGACAGCCTGCTGGAGGTGGGCTGCGGCTTCGGCACCGACGCGGCGCTGCTGGCGGGGCGCTACGGCCAGCGCGTGGTGGCGAGCGACCGGGCGCTCTGGCGCCTGCGGAACGCCGGAACCGCCGCCGTCACCCTGCTCTGCGCGGATCACGGCAGTCTGCCCCTCGCGGATGCGCGCTTCGACATCGTCTGGGCGAGCGAGACGCTCTCCTTCGGTCCGGTGCCGGTGAGTTCGCTCTTCGAAGCCGCGCGGGTGGCGCGGCCGGGCGGCCGTCTCGTGCTGCAGGAGACCTGGGCCGCGCCAGAGGCAGTGACGGCCGTCACCAGGCTGAACGGCGCCACGACGCTCCTCAGCCCCTGCGACTGGCAGGCAGTCTGGCGGTCGGCGGGACTTGCGGTCGAATGCCTCGAGGACTGGAGCCAGCATGCCGCCCGCACCTATGGCGCCGTGCTGGCGGGCGCCGAGGCCCTGCCGCCGACGCCGGCGGTGATGACGGTCCGTCGCAACATGGCGGAGCGGCTGCGTCTGGTGCGGCTTGGCAGCTATGGCTGCCTCGTCGCTGTGCTGCGCAAGGGGGGCTAGAGCGAGGCGCGCACCGCGGCCATCAGGCGGCAGGTCTTGCAGCTGCCGCACTCGCGCGGGCCGGCGTCGGTCATCACCGGGCGGCGGCAGGTCCAGGCGAAGTCCTGCAGCGGCCGCGGTATGGCCAGCAGCTCGTCGCGCTTGGGGATCAGCGGCGGCAGGAAGAAGGGCGGCGGCGACTCGGGCCAGCAGTTGGCGGCGACGCAGGCCTCGACATGGCGGAAACGCGCCTCGTTGTGACCCTCCTCAAGGCAGGTGCCGACGGTCCAGCGGTCGGGCATGCGCCCGTCGGTCAGGAAGTGCGAGTGGGCGACCAGGCCGGCCTCGAAGCCGATCGCCACCATGTCGTAGCCGAAGAAGGCAAGGCCGCGGTGGTCCAGCCGGGTCTCGCTGTAGGCGAAGTCGCGCAGGTTTTCCTGGCACCAGCCGACGATGGCGCGGCAGCGCTCGCTCTCGACCGCGTGGCGGCCTTCCTCGTTCACGATATGCACGTGGTGCGCCAGGACCCGGTCGTCGGTCCGGGTCAACAGGCGGTGCAGCGCATAGGTACTGTCGATGCCGCCGCTGAGCATCAGCAGCGTGGTGCGCCCAGGCTGCGCCATGCCGGTCCCCCCAAAGGCCGCGCGCGTCCCCCCGCGGCGGCCGCGGCATTGTGCCGGGGGGCGGGCGTCGGCTGCAACCTTCGGCCCGCCCTTGGAGTTTCCAGGGTTGAACCCATCGCCAACGCTGGTTATGACGCCCTGGATGACTGCTGCTTCCGCCCGGCTGCCCCTCCGCCACGACCTGCCGCCGCCGCCGCCGCTGGATCCCGAACGGGATGCGCTGTTCCTCGACCTGGACGGCACGCTGGTGGCGATCGCCGAGCATCCGGATTGCATCAGGCCCGACGCCATGCTGGCTCCGCTGCTGAGACAGGCGCGCGCGCGCCTGGGCGGCCGCCTCGCCATCGTCAGCGGCCGCTCGCTCTCCGATCTCGACCGCCACCTGGGCGATGCCGCGCCGCTGGCCGGCGGCATTCACGGTGCCGAGATGCGCGGCGCCCGCACCGCCGACCTCGATCCCGACGCGGCGCGCGCGCTGGCTCAGGCCCGCCTGGTGCTGGCCGCCGAGGCCGGGGCGCTGCTGGTCGAGGACAAGGGCAGTGCCATCGCCCTGCATTTCCGTCAGCGGCCCGACCTTGGCGTCCTGGCCGGCCGCCTCGCGGCGCGTCTGGCCGACGCCAGCGGCGGCAGCCTGGCGGTGCAGCCCGGCCGCATGGTCTTCGAGCTGAAGCCGGCGCGCGCCGACAAGGGCGCCGTGGTCCGCGCCTTCCTGGAAGAGCCGCTCTTCGCCGGCAGCCGGCCGCTGTTCGTCGGCGACGACCTGACCGACGAGGCAGGATTCCGCGCCGCGCAGGCGGCGGGCGGCTGGGGCGTCCTGGTGGGCGACCGCGCGCCGACGGCGGCTCGCTTCGCCCTGGCCGACGTCGCCGCCGTGCATGCCTGGCTGGCCGCGCTCGTGGAGGGGCCGCCGTGACCTGGGGCACGCTCGACCTCTCGCCGATCGGCAACTGCAGCGTCAGCGCGCTGATCGACGCGCAGGGGCGCTTCGTCTGGGCCTGCGCGCCCCGGCCCGACAGCGATCCGGTGTTCAGCGCCCTGCTGGGCAACCGCGACCCCGGCGACGACGCGGCCGAGGGCCTGTGGGACATCGCCCTGGTCGACGGCGAGGCGGTGGAGCAGGGCTATGTCCGCAACACGGCGGTGCTGCGCACCACGTTGCGCGACAGCGAGGGCTCGGCGGTCGAGATCCTCGATTTCTGCCCGCGCTACCAGCGGCTCGGCCGCACCTACCGTCCCGTCGCCTTCGTGCGCATCGTGCGGCCGCTGTCGGGCAGCCCGCGCATCCGCGTGCGGCTGCGCGTGGCGATGCGCCGTGGCGCGGCGCGATCGGAGACCACCTCGGGCTCCAATCACATCCGCTATCTCGGCGAGCAGGTGACCTTGCGCCTGACCACCAATGCGCCCGTGACCTATGTGCTGGACGAGACGCCCTTCCGCGTCGAGCGGCCGCTGACCTTCTTCCTGGGGCCGGACGAGTCCTTCGCCGACGAGCCCGCGGCGGTGCAGCGCATGTGCGATGCGACCATCGCCGACTGGCAGCTCTGGGTGCGTGGGCTGGCCCTGCCGCTGGAGTGGCAGGAGGCCGTGGTGCGCGCCGCCATCGCCCTGAAGCTCTGCTGGTTCGAGGAGACCGGCGCCATCCTGGCGGCGCTGACCACCTCCATCCCCGAGGCGCCGGGCACGCCGCGCACCTGGGACTACCGCTTCTGCTGGCTGCGCGACGCCTACTACGTGGTGCAGGCGCTGAACCGACTGGGCGCGGTGGACATCCTGGAGGGCTATCTCGCCTATCTGCGCAACGTCAGCGACACGGCACCGGAAGGCCAGCTGCAGCCGGTCTATGGCCTGGGGCTCGAGGCCCTGCTGGAAGAGAGCCTGGCGCCGGAACTGCCGGGCTATCGTGGCATGGGGCCGGTCAGGATCGGCAATGCCGCCTATACCCAGCAGCAGCACGACGTCTATGGCCAGGTCGTGCTCTCGACCGCGCAGGCCTTCTTCGACACGCGCCTGCTGCGGCCGGTGACGCTGGCCGACTTCCACGCGCTGGAGCGGGTCGGCGAGCAGGCCTTCCGGCTCTACGACAAGCCCGACGCCGGCCTGTGGGAGCTGAGGACCAAGGCGGCGGTGCACACCTACTCGGCGGTCATGTGCTGGGCGGCCTGCGACCGCCTGGCCAACATCGCCGCCTGGCTGGAGCTGTCGGACCCGGCGCGGACCTGGCGCGAGCGCGCCGACACCATCGCCGCGCGCGTGCACACGGAAGCCTGGAACGAAGAGCTCGGCAGCTACGTCGCCTCCTTCGGTGGCGACAAGCTGGACGCCAGCCTGCTGCAGCTTCTCGACCTGCGATTCGTCACGCCGGACGACCCGCGCTTCGCCGCCACGCTGAAGGCCATCGCCAAGGGTCTGGCGCGCGGCGGCTACCTGCTGCGCTACGCCCACGAGGACGACTTCGGCGCGCCGGAGAACGCCTTCAACGTCTGCACCTTCTGGTACGTCGAGGCGCTCGCCCTCAGCGGCCAGGCGGCAGAGGGGCGCCGGCTGTTCGAGCGCATGCTGGGGCACCGCACCCGCGCCGGCCTGCTGTCCGAGGACATCGCCTTCGCCACCGGCGAGCTCTGGGGCAACTACCCGCAGACCTATTCGCTGGTCGGCCTGATCAACGCCGCCGGACTGCTGAGCAAGCCCTGGAGCGCGGTGCGCTAGACCTCAGGCCATGCGGCCTATGGTGCGGCGGAAGCGGGCGTGAGCGATGGCGAAGAAGGCGCCGCCGATGCCGCCGATCGCCAGGAACTGCGGCCAGACCACGGCGAGGCCGGCGCCGCGATAGAGGATCGCCTGCGCCAGGGCGACGAAGTGCGTGGTCGGCGCCAGCAGCATCAGGTCGCGGACCGCGGCCGGCATGGACTCGCGCGGCGTCATCCCGCCGGACAGCAGCTCCAGCGGCAGCAGCACCAGGATCAGCAGCAGCGCGAACTGCGGCATGGAGCGGGCGAAGGTGCCGAGGAAGATGCCGAGCGAGGTGGTGGCGAAGAGGTGCAACACGGCGCCCAGCAGGAACAGCGCCACCGAGCCCTGGATCGGCACGGCAAGCAGGCCCTGTACCACGAAGAGGATGGCGACGGCGGTGGCCAGCAGGACGACGACGGCCATCGACCAGACCTTGGCGGCCATGATCTCGAAGGGCGTCACCGGCATGACCAGCAGGTGCTCGATCGTGCCGTGCTCGCGCTCGCGCAGCAGGGCGGCGCCGGTCAGGATGATCGACAGCATGGTGATGTTGTTGATCACCTCCATGACCGAGCCGAACCAGGCCTTGGTCAGGTCGGGGTTGAAGCGGGCACGCAGCGTCAGCTCCACCGGCAGCGCTGGCGCGCCGCGGTAGCGCGCCAGGAAGGCCCGCACCTCGCCGGTCACGATCTCCTGGATGTAGCCGCTGCCGGCGAAGGCCTGGGTCATGCGCGTGGCATCGACGTTGAGCTGCAGCGCAGGCCTGCGGCCGGCGAGAAGGTCGCGCTGGAAATCGACCGGGATGTCGAGGGCGAAGACGTCCTCGCCCAGGTCCATGCGGCGGTCCATCGCCTCCCGGCCGATCATCACCGGCGGCAGGAAATAGGGTGGCAGCAGGCTATCGGCGATACGCGCCGAAAGCGGCGAGCCATCCTCGTCGACGATGGCGACCGAGGTCTTGTTCAGCGTCTCGGGCATCGCCGTCGCCGCCGCATAGATCGCCAGTGTGAAGGCATAGGCGATGAAGATCAGCAGCATGCGGTCGCGCCACAGGCTGCGCAGCTCCTTGATGCCCAGGTTGAGGATGTTGGCGCCCATGGCTAGCGCGCCTGCTTGCGCAGCAGCGCCAGCGCCGCCAGCGAGAGCAGGGGCGCCGCCAGGGCCAGGGCAAGGAAGGGCGACCAGAGCTGGGCGAAGCCCAGGCCCTTGGAGAAGGCGCCGCGCGAGATCACCAGGAAGTGGCTGGTGGGATAGACCTCGCCGATCAGCCGTCCGATGCCCTGCAGCGAGGAGACCGGGTCCAGCATGCCGGAGAAGCTGACGGCCGGCAGGATGCTGAGCACCGCGGTGCCGAACACCGCGGCAACCTGGCTGCGCACGAAGCTGGAGATCAGCAGCCCGATGGCGGTCGAGCAGAGGACATAGAGCGCGGCCCCCGCCACCAGCGCCGGCAGGCTGCCGGTCAGCGGCACGCCGAAGGCCGTGACTGCCAGGACGGCCAGGATGGCGAAGTTCATCAGCGCCAGGCCGAGATAGGGCAGCTGCTTGCCGAAGAGGTACTCGGCGCGCGTCACCGGCGTGACGTAGAGATTGACGACCGAGCCGGTCTCCTTCTCCCGCACCATGCTGAGCGCGGCCAGCATCGCCGGGATCAGCATCAGCAGCAGCGGGATCATCGCCGGTACCATGGCGACCAGGCTCTTGACCCCCGGGTTGTAGCGAAAGCGCGTCTCGATGCTGACCGGGGCGGTGGCCAGGGCCTCCAGGCCGCGCTCGCGCGCCTGCGCGGCCAGCCACTGGCCATGCAGGCCGCGGACGTAGCCCAGCGCGGTCTCGGCCCTGGTCGGCATGGCGGCATCGACCCAGGCGGCGATCTCCACCGCATCGCCGCGATCGACCTTGCGCGCGAAGCCGGGCGGGATCTCGATGGCGACGCTGAGTTCGCCGGCGCGCATGCGGCGGTCGAGATCGGCATGGTCCGTCAGCGGCGGGCGCGGATCGAAGTAGCGCGAGCCGGCCAGGTTGTCGGCATAGTCGCGGCTGAGGCGCGTATCGTCGCGGTCGAGCACCGCGAAGCTCAGGTTCTCCACGTCCAGGCTGATGCCGTAGCCCATGACGAAGAGCAGGATCACACTGCCAAGCAGGGCGAGCGTAAGGCGCAACGGATCGCGCCGCAGCTCCATGGTTTCGCGGCGGGCATAGGCCAGCATCCGCGCCGGATCGAAGCCCCGCGCGGCGCGCCGGGCCGGCCGCTGCGGCGCCGGCGCCGGGGCGAGGCTCTCCTCGCCGCCGTCGGCTGCCTCCAGGTAGGCGACGAAGGCCTCCTCCAGTGTCTCTGCGCCCTGGGACTGGCGCAGGGCGGCCGGCGAATCGCTGACCAGCACGCGGCCGGCGTGCATCAGCGACACGCGATCGCAGCGCTCCGCCTCGTTCATGAAGTGGGTGGAGATGAAGATGGTGACGCCGTCTTCGCGCGACAGGCGGACCAGCAGGCGCCAGAAGGCATCGCGTGCCACCGGGTCGACGCCCGAGGTCGGCTCGTCGAGGATCAGCACCTCGGGCCGGTGGATCATGGCGACGGCGAGCGAGAGGCGCTGACGCTGGCCGAGTGCCAGGCTGCCCGGCAGGGCGTCGTAGAATCCGGCCAGCTCGAAGCGGTCGGCCATCTCGGCGACCCGCGCCGGGATCTCCGCGGCCGCGACGGCGAAAAGCCGCGCGTGCAGCTCCAGGTTCTGCCGAACCGTCAGCTCGCCGTAGAGCGAGAAGGACTGCGACATGTAGCCGACCCGACGGCGGCTCGCCATGTCGCGCGGATCGACGGGCCGTCCGAAGAGCCGGGCCTCGCCCGCGCTGGGCGGCAGCAGCCCGGTCAGCATCTTCATCGTGGTGGTCTTGCCGCAGCCGTTCGAGCCGAGGAAGCCGAAGATCTCGCCACGCCGGATGCGGAAGGACACCCGGTCGACCGCGGTGAAGTCGCCGAAGCGCATGCTGAGGTCCGTTGCCTCCAGCGCCACGGTCCCGGCCTCTCCATCCAGCGGCGGCGGCAGCACCAGCGGCGCATGGCCCGCGCGCCGCTCGGGCGGCAGCAGCCGGACGAAGGCGGACTCCAGGTCCGGCGCGCCGGTCTGCTCGAGCAAGGCGGCCGGGGTGCCGCCGGCCAGGATGCGCCCGCCGTCCATGGCGATCAGCCAGTCGAAGCCGGCGGCCTCCTCCATGTAGGCGGTGGCAACCACGACGCTGAGCGCCGGCCGGCTGTCGCGCAGGCGCCGGATGAGCTGCCAGAAGCGCCGGCGCGACAGCGGATCGACGCCGGTGGTGGGCTCGTCCAGGATCAGCAGGTCGGGGTCGTGGATCAGCGCGCAGCAGAGCCCCAGCTTCTGCTTCATGCCGCCGGAGAGCTGGCCGGCCGGCCGTTCGGCGAAGGGCGCGAGGCCGGTAACCGCCAGCAGGCCGTCGATGCGCCGCTGGCGTTCATCCCTGTCGTGGCCGAACAGGCGGCCGAAGAAGTCGACATTCTCGCGCACCGACAGGGTCGGGTAGAGATTGCGGCCCAGGCCCTGCGGCATGTAGGCGATGCGCGGGCAGGTCGCGGCGCGATGCCGCCGCTGGCGCATGTCGCCGCCCATCACCTCGAGCTGGCCCTGTTGCATCGCCTGGGCGCCGGCCAGCAGGGCCAGCAGGCTGGACTTGCCGACGCCATCCGGGCCGATCACGCCCACCAGGCAGCCGGCCGGCAGCTCCAGGTCGAGGTTCCGCAGCGCGACCGTCCCGCCGCGGCGCAGACTGACCGCCCGCAACCGGGCAAGCGGCGGGGCGGCGGGCCGGATCACGGCGGCAGCTTCGCCCGCAGCGCTTCGGGCCAGGGCAGGGCCGCGTCAAGCCGGACATAGGCCACGCCCGGCAGGCCGGTCTTGACGCTGCGGATGTACTTGCGCAGCAGGTCGGAATCGATGCGGGCCTTGATGCGGAAGGTCAGCTTCTGCCGCTCCTCCGCGGTCTCGACGGTCTTGGGCGTGAACTGGGCCACGTCGGCGACATAGCTGATGCTGGCCGGGATCACGTACTGCGGCGCGGCGTCCAGGACGATCCGCGCCTCGGCGCCCAGTTCCACGCGGCCGGCATCGGCGGTGGACAGGAAGAAGGTCATGTAGACATCGGTCAGGTCGACGAGGTTCAGGACCTTGCCGCCGGCCGACAGGACCTCGCCGGGCTGGGCGACGCGGTACTGCACGCGGCCGTCGCGCGGGGCGACCAGGGTACTGTCGTCGATCTCGACCTTGATCCGCTCGATGGTCGCGGTCACCGCGGAAACCTTGGCGCCGGCGGCGATGGTCTGGCTGCTGGCCATGCCGAGGGCTGCCTCGGCGGCGGCGACCTGGGCCTCGGCGGCGCTGACCGCGGCGCGCGCCGCCTCGAAGCGGGCGCGATCGTCGTCGAGCGTCTGCTGCGAGGTCGTGCCGCGTGCAGCGAGCTCCTCGGTGCGCTCCAGCCGCTTCTGCGCCGCGTCCAGTTCTGCCTGGCGCTGGGCGACCACGGCCAGCGCCGCCGCCCGCTCGGCCTCGCGCTGACGCACCAGGCTCTTCGCCGTCTCGATACCGATGCGTGCGCTTTCCAGCTCGGCCTCCGCCTCGCGCAGCTGGGCGTCGAGCGACGCCGTGTCCATGCGTGCCAGGACCTGGCCGGCCGACACGAAGTCACCCTCGTTCACCAGGATCTCGGCGATGCGCCCGGCGGTCTTGCTGGCGATGTCGATCTCGACCGCCTCGATGCGACCGTTGCTGCTGGCGAAGCCCTCCGGCAGGGCCTCCGGCTGCAGCGCGCGCCAGGCCAGCCACGATCCGATGGAGAGCAGCAGAAGCAGCGCCGCTCGGAGCGCCCAACGTGTCCTGTTCGTCATGGCCCGCCAGCACCGTCCGGTCACGCGGCATCCGGCCGCGGCCCTGTCTAGCATGCCGGTGCGGGGCGACCTTGACGCAGGTCAAGTCGCGCGCCGGGCGCCGCCCCTCAGATGTGCAGCGCGTGCCCGAGGGCCTTCAGCGCGGCCTCGAGGAAGCCCTCGCTCTGCGTCGGATGGGCGTGAATCGTGCCGGCCACGTCCTCGAGCCGTGCCCCCATCTCCAGCGCGAGCGAGAAGGCGACCGAGAGTTCGGCGACGCCGGCGCCCACCGCCTGGATGCCCAGGATGACGTGGTTGTCGGCACGCGCCACCACGCGCACGAAGCCATCGTCGCGCTGCAGCGTCATGGCGCGGCCGTTGGCGCGGAAGGGGAAGAGGCCGACGACGGTCTCGCCCTGCTGCTTCGCCTCGGCCGGCGCCATGCCGACCGACACGACCTCGGGGTCGGTGAAGCAGACGGCGGGAATCGCCACCTTGTCCCAGGCGCGCTTGTGGCCGGCCAGCAGCTCGGCGACCATCTCGCCCTGCGCCATGGCGCGGTGCGCCAGCATGGGCTCTCCGGTCACGTCGCCGATGGCATAGATCCCGCGCATCGAGGTGCGGCAGCGCTCGTCGACGCGGATGTAGGGGCCGGCCATGACGAGGTCGATCTGCTCCAGGCCCCAGCCGGCGGTGTTGGGGCGGCGGCCCACGGTGACCAGGATCCGGTCGGCCGCCAGCCTGCGGCTCTCGCCGCCGACCTCGACCTCGAGCCCGCCCTCGGTCAGGCCCTTGGCCTTGGCGCCGGTCAGCAGCGTGACGCCGAGCGCGCGCAGGTGCTTGGCCACCGGCGCCGTGAGCTCGGCGTCGTAGAGCGGCAGGACGCGGTCCTGCGCCTCGACCACGGTGACCGCGCTGCCGAGCTTGGCGAAGGCGGTGCCGAGCTCCAGCCCGATGTAGCCGCCGCCGACCACGACGAGGCGCTTCGGCACCTCCTGCAGCGCCAGCGCCTCGGTGGAGGAGATCACCGGCCCGCCCAATGGCAGGATGGAGAGCGGCTGCGGCACCGAACCGGTGGCGATGACGATGGACTCGGCGCGGATCACCTGCGGCCCGATCTCGGTCTCCACCTCCACCGTCTTACCGTCGCGGAAGCGGGCCCAGCCCTGCACCGTCTTGACGCCCGCCTTGGTCAGCAGGCCGGCGACGCCGCCGGTCAGGCGGCCGACGATGCCGTCCTTCCAGGCCACGGCGCGGGCCAGGTCGAAGCGCGGCTCGGCCAGGGTGATGCCAAGCGG
Source organism: Pseudomonadota bacterium (assembly GCA_029781795.1). Classification (GTDB taxonomy): domain Bacteria; phylum Pseudomonadota; class Alphaproteobacteria; order Kiloniellales; family JACOMY01; genus JAKOWB01. The sequence continues at coordinate 11,183 of JAKOWB010000367.1, forward strand.
CGACCTGCCGGCGGCCATCTCCAGTACCCGGGCGTACTCGTCGGCCGCGTGGATCAGCGCCTTGGAGGGGATGCAGCCGATGGTCAGGCAGGTGCCGCCGGGCTTCGCCGCCTCGACGATCACCGTGTCGATGCCGAGCTGGCCGGCGCGGATGGCTGAGACATAGCCACCGGGTCCGGCGCCGATCACCAGCAGCTTGCAGGTCAGTTCCTTCATCCGCCTAGCCCTCGATGAAGATGGCGGCCGGCGTCTCCAGCAGCGCCTTGACGCGCTGGATGAAGACCGCGGCGACCCAGCCGTCGATCACGCGGTGATCGAAGGCGGAAGAGAGGTTCATCATCTTGCGCGGCTGGAAGGCCGCACCGTCCCACATCGGCCGGACCGACATCTTGTTGACGCCGATGATCGCGACCTCGGGATGGTTGATGACCGGGGTGGTGACGAGGCCGCCCAGCGCGCCCAGCGAGGTGATGGTGATGGTCGAGCCGGTCAGCTCCTCGCGCGTGGCCGTGCCGGCCTTGGCCGCGTCGGTCACGCGCGCGAGTTCAGCCGCCGTGGCCCAGAGATCCAGCGCCTCGGCGTGCTTCACCACCGGCACCATCAGGCCGCCGGGGGTCTGCGCGGCGATGCCGATATGCACGCCGGCGTGCTCGTGGATCACCCCGGCCTCGTCGTCGTAGAGCGCATTGACCGCGGGCTGCTCGCCGATGGCCTTGACCATGGCCCGCATCAGGAAGGGGAGGAGCGTCAGCTTCGGCTGCTCCGCGCGCTTGTCGCGGTTCAGCGTCGCGCGCAGCTCCTCCAGCGCGGTGACGTCGACCTCCTCGACATAGGTGATGTGGGGGATGCGCTGCTTGGCCAGCGCCATGCGCTCGGCGATGCGGCGGCGCAGGCCGATGACCTTGACGTCGTTGACCGCGGTCCGGGGCTGCGGCGCCGCGGCACGCCCGGAGCCGGGGCCGCCGGGCCCCTGGGCGAAGAGGCTGTCCAGGTCCTCGTGCGTCACGCGGCCGGCCGGGCCGCTGCCGGCCACCTGGCGCAGGTCGATGCCGGCCTCGCGCGCGCGCCGGCGCACGGCGGGCGAGGCCAGCGGCTTCTCGCCCTCGGCGCGCGGCAGGCGCGCCTGGCCCCGCGGCGCCGGGC
>JAKOWB010000390.1 GCA_029781795.1 Pseudomonadota bacterium
GATCAGGGCGATCTCGGGCCGCGCCCACAGCAGGGCCAGCGCCAGGGCCTGCAGGCAGATCATCGGCGCCGCGCCGCGGTAGATCGAGCCGGTCGACAGCTGCGGCGGCGCGATGCTGCGCACGAAGCTCAGCGCGAAGCCCGCCGGCGGCGCGAGGAAGCTGGTCTGCAGGTTGATCGCCAGCAGCACCGACAGCCACACCGGATCGGCGCCCAGCATCAGGAGCGGCGGCACCGTCACCGGCACGACCAGCAGGATGATCTCGGTGGCGTCGAGGAAGAAGCCGATCAGGAACGCCGCAACCATCACCGCGGCGGTGGCGGCGGAGACCCCGCCGGGCAACCCCGCCAGCCAGCGCGCCACCAGCACGTCGCCCGACAGGCCACGGAAGACCAGCGAGAAGGTCAGCGCGCCGATCATCAGCGCGAACACCATCGCGGTCAGCCGCATCACCGAGCGCAGCACGTCGCCCAGCAGCTCCAGGGTCAGCTCGCGCCGCACAAAGGCATAGAGCGTGACCAGGATCGCGCCGCAGGCGGCCGCCTCCACGGTGTAGATCCAGCCGGTGACGATCGAGCCCAGCATGCCGAGGATCAGGCCGACCGGAATTGCGAAGGCCACCAGCAGGCGGCGGGCGTCGAGTCGCCGGCCCGGCGGCAGCGGCTGCGGCGGGCAGCGTTCGGGATGCCGCCAGGCGACCAACGCGGCATAGGCGATGTAGAGCAGCAGCAGCAGGCCCACCGGCACCAGCGCGCCGAGATAGATGTGCTTGGTCAGCAGCGGCGAGGTGATGAGCACGCCCAGCCGCGCCATGGCCTCGACGAAACCGGCCTGCATCATGGTGGCGAGCAGGATCAGCACCACCGAGGGCGGCAGGATCGTGCCAAGCGTCCCGGCGGCACAGACGATGCCGCTGGCGAGGCGATGGTCATAGCCGGCGCGCAACATCGCCGGCAGCACCAGCATGCCCAGCGTCATGACGGTGGCGCCGACCGCGCCGGTCATCGGCGCCAGCAGCGCGCCCAGCAGCAGGGTCGAGATGCCGAGCCCGC
>JAKOWB010000407.1 GCA_029781795.1 Pseudomonadota bacterium
GAGCTCTATGCCCTGTTCCTCAAGGCCCTGCGCGTCGCCGACCCGACGCTGGAGGGCGATCCCCTGGCACGGCTGAAGGGATAGGACGGCCCCATCCCTCCTGGGACCTAGCTGGCCTGTGCCCGCCCGACCATCCTGGCCCGGCTCGAACCAGGAGATGCTTCGATGAACGCACCCGCCAAGCTCGCCAACGACCCCGCCCGCCAGGTCTGGGAACAGGACCGCGCGCACTTCGTGCATCCCTGGACGCACTTCGATTCCTTCCGCCAGGACGGCTCGCTGGTGATCGAGCGCGGCGAGGGCAGCCACGTCATCGACGCCCAGGGCCGGCGCTACCTCGACGGCATCGGCGGCCTCTGGTGCATGACGCTGGGCTATGGCAGCGACGCCCTGGCCGAGGTCATGGCCGAGCAGGCGAGGAAGCTGGCCTATTTCTCGACCTTCGTCGACACCACCAACCCGCCGGCGGCGGCGCTGGCGGCCGAGCTGGCGGCGCTGGCGCCCGGCGACCTGAAGCGCGTGTTCTTCGCCTGCACCGGCTCGGACGCCAACGACACGGCGATACGCCTGGCGCACTACTACTTCGGCCGCCAGGGGAAGTTCGCCAAGCGCCACGTCATCAGCCGCATCGACGCCTATCACGGCTCCACCCTGCTCGGCATGTCGCTGACCGGGCGGGCGATGGACAAGGCGCCGGAGTTCCACTACCTGACCGACTTCGTCCACCACGTCTCCTCGCCCAATCCCTACCGCCGGCCGGACGGCATGACGGTGGAGCAGTTCCGCGACCACCTGGTCGCCGAGCTGGAGGCGAAGATCCTGGAGATCGGGCCGGAGCGGGTGGCCGCCTTCATCGCCGAGCCGATCCTGGGCGCGGGCGGCGTGATCGTGCCGCCGCCGGGTTACCACAAGGCGACGCGCGAGCTCTGCCGCAGGCATGACGTGCTCTACATCTCGGACGAGGTGGTGACGGCCTTCGGGCGGCTCGGCGAGTGGTTCGCCAGCGAGGCGGTCTTCGGCATCGATCCCGACATCGTGGTGACGGCCAAGGGCCTCTCCTCCGGCTACATCCCGCTGGCCGCGACGCTCTACTCCGAGCGCATCCACGAGGTCATCTCGCGGCCCGACCCCAATGCCTGGTTCACCCACGGCTTCACCTACTCCGGCCATCCCGTGGCCTGTGCCGTCGGCCTGAAGAACATCGAGCTGATGAAGGCCCAGGGCGTGCTGGAGAACGTGCGGCGCGTCGGCCCCTACCTGCAGCGCCGGCTGCAGGCCCTGGCCGACCTGCCTCTGGTGGGCGACGTGCGCGGCAGCCATTTCATGCAGTGCACCGAGTACGTGGCCGACAAGTCGACCAAGCGCCTGCTGCCCGACGGGGTGAACGTCGGCAAGCGCATCTCGGACCATTGCGAGCGCCACGGCCTTATCATCCGTCCGCTGGCGCACCTCAACATCATGTCGCCGCCCCTGGTGCTGACCCAGGACGAGGCCGACGAGCTGGTCGAGGGCCTGGCCGCCGGCATCCGCGCCACGGCGGACGACCTGGTGCGCGAGGGCCATCGCCTGGACTGACGTCGTTGCTGACGAAACGGTCAACAAGACGCTCGGATACTGTGAATTGACCGCGACAAAGCCGCCCGCACCTGTGAAAATCGTTGAATAGGGGGTGGTATTGCTGTTTCATTGTGGCACAATGGATCTGACCGCATGGCTGATCTTGGCTCAGGCTTGCCCAGGTCAGTCCAAAGCGCGGTAAAGAGGTGCGGTTCGTAAGCGAAGGGAAGCCATAGCGTCCAATGGTTCAGTTGCTGCGATCATTGCGCCGTCTTACTTCCGGTGGCGAAGGCCCCCAGGGAGAGGGTGCTGTTCGCGGCGCGGTCAGCCGGGCGCTGCGCAGTGACGAGGGCTTTTCCATCGGCAAGCCGCAGGACCCTTCGCGGCAACTTCGCTCCACCGCCGAACAGCTTGACGACGCCGCCGCCCTGATCGAGGGCCTGGGCATGATCCGCCAGATCGGCAAGGACGCCGGACCGGCCGGGCGCCAGGAGCCGCCGCGAAGCGCCGGCGAGGACGCGCTGCACAACGCGGCGGTCCCGACCCGCCGCAGCTTCGCCGTCCACGCCTGGATGGAGCAGAAGGCCGAGGTGGCGCGCAAGCGCGCCAGCCGGAGTTGGGTGCAGCGCCTGGAGCGGGCGCTGGCGCCGATCGCCTATCCGGGCTGAGCAAGCACTCAGGCTGCGTCCAGCGCGGCCAATGCCAGGGCGCCGATCGCGAGATCGAGCGCCCTTTCCACGTCTCCAGCCAGGCCGGACCCTGCCGAGTCGTGATGCCAGGCCACGGAGAGGCCGCAGAGCGCCAGGGCCCAAAGCAGGAGCCGCCGCTGTTCCAGCCCCGCCATTTCGGCGATGACGCTGGCCTGCCGGGCGAAGCGGCCCGGGCGGAGCGGCAGGTCGCCCAGCGGATTGCGCAACAGATTGGCGAAATCGAAGGCCCGTTCGCCGAACAGACCCTTGGGATCGATTGCGCGCCAGCCGCCGGCGCCGAAATCCAGCACGTTGCCGTGATGCAGGTCGCCATGCAGCGGCAGGACCTCACGCGGTTCGGCCAGGAGCGCGCGGGCCGTGGCGGCGGCCCTCGCCATTAGCGCGTCGCCCCAGTCCCGGCCGGTCAGCGGCCGGAACCAGTCGGCGAGCGCGACCAGCGGCGGCGGCGGCGCGGGCCGCGGCGCGTGCAGCCGGGCGGCGACGGCGCAGAGGATGCGACTGGCTGCGTCGTCGTCCTGCCGGGCCAAGGCAACCAGCGAACGCCGACCCCTGGCCCGGGCCAACAGCAGCGCCGGCGGCTCCAGCGCCAACACTGGCGCGGCGCCGTCGCCGTCCCACCAGGCCATCAGCGCGCCGCCCTGCGCCTCCTCTGGATCCTGCGCCAGTTTCAGCAGGGCGGGCCGGCCTTGCCAGAGCACCGGCTGCAGGCGGCTGGACGGCGTGCTGAATGCTGTGCCGTCCGGCAGCAAGTCCCAGCGCGCGATCCAGGTGGCGAGACTCATCCCTTGACGAAGAGCGCGTGCAGGCGGTGGTCCAGTTCCTGCAGGCGGTGCGTCGCCTCGCGGTAGATGCCGTAGGCCTGGTCGTAGAGCGCCTGGTTGGCGGCGATCGGCTCGTTGCGCTCCAACGCCGTCACGCACTCCGCCACCGCGGCGCGCGCGTCCCTGTAGAGACCGACTCCGACGCCGGCGACCAGCGCCGCGCCGAAGGAGGCATCGCCGTTGCCCGGCCGCTCGATGGTAAGGCCGGTGACGTCGGCCAGGATCTGGCGCCAGGTGGCGCTCTTGGCGCCGCCGCCCAGCAGCTTCACCACGCCGAAGCGCTGGTCGAAGGACTTGGCCTGCTCCACCAGGTCGCGGATCGAGAAGGCGATGCCTTCATAGGTCGCGCGCGCGATGTGGGCCTTGCCGTGCCGCATGGTGAGGCCGAGGAAGTTGGCGCGCAGCTGCGGGTCCCACCAGGGCGCGCGCTCGCCCTGCAGGTAGGGATGGAACAGCAGGCCCTCGCTGCCCGGGGCGACGGACGTGGCGGCTTCGTCCATCGCCTGGAAGGCCCCTTCGCTGCTCTGGCCGGGGCCGAGGAAGACCGTGTCCCGCACCCAGCGGTGCGCCGAGGCGCAGGAGTTGGTGCCGGTCGCCGTGTACCACATGCCCGGCAGGATGTGCGGGTAGCAGGAGATCGGCGGGTTCACCACCGGGCGGTCGGCGGCGAGGAAGAGCACGCCGGCCGTCGCCAGCTTGATCGCGCCCATGCCCGGCTCCACCGCGCCGACGCCATAGAACTCAACCGTCGTGTCGTTGGAGCCGCAGACCACCGGCGTGCCCTCGGCCAGACCGGTCAGCGCCGCGGCCGCGCGCGTCACGCCGCCGACGACCTGGCTCGGCTCCACCACCGGCGGCAGGGTCTCGGTCGGCCAGCCGATCAGCCTGCAGAGGTCCGGCGACCAGGAGCGGGTGCGATGGTCGCTCATCAGCGCGCCCAGCACGTCGGAAAAGTCGGTCTCCCAGGTCCCGGTCAGGCGGAAGCGCAGATAGTCCTTGGCGATCATCAGCTTGGCGACACGCGCCGCGTTCGCCGGCTCGTGCCGCTTCAGCCACAGCAGCATGGCCAGCGACCAGGTGGGGTTCACCCGGTTCAGCGAGGTCTCGATGATGAAGGCGCCGTGCGCCTCGTGCAGCTCGCGCGCCTCGGCGGCGCTGCGCTGGTCGTTCCACATGATGGCCGGGCGGACGACCTTGTCGTCCTGGTCCAGCAGCACGGGGATGTGCGCGCCGCCCGAGAGGCCGATGCCGGCGATCTCTCCCGGCGAAACCTTGGCGGCCTTGAGCGCCGCCGGCACGGCTGCGGCGAAGGCGCGGACCCATTCCTCCGGGTCCTGCTCGGACCAGCCGAAGTGCGGGATCTGCGTGGTGACGGGGTGCGCCGCCTCGCCCGCCAGGCTGCCGTCGCGCCGGATCACCGAGGCCTTGAGGCTGCCGGCGCCGAGGTCGACGCCGAGAAGATAGGACTTGTCCATGCCACGCTCCCGCTGCGCCCGGCAGCCGCCTGCCAAATGACCTGGATCAGGGCGCCAGGCCAAGCCCTGCCATAAGCTGCCGCATGTTGGAAAGGCCAATTTTCCTGTGGTAGGTTCCAGATCGTAGCCGCGCGCCCGCGCCGCTGGTCCTGGCCTGCCGGGAGAGCTAGAGAAGGGCGGCGGCGATGCCAAGAACGGACGTGGTGATGCTCGATCCCAGCCTGGCCGGCGAGCGCGTCTCGCTGGATGCGATCCCCCTGATCGACTTCGGTCCCTTCCGCCACGGCGACGCGGCGGCGCGGCGCCAGGTGGCGCTGAAGATCGGCGAGGCCTGCCGCAACATCGGCTTCTTCTACGTCACCAACCACGGCATCCCCGAGGCGCTGATCCAACGCACCCTCGGCGAGGCCAAGCGCTTCTTCGCCCTGCCGGCGGAACAGAAGGCCGAGATCGCCATCGAGAAGTCGCCGTGCCACCGCGGCTGGTTCCAGCTCGGCGGCGAGAACCTCGACCCGGCCAAGCAGAAGGCGGCCGGCGACCTCAAGGAAGGCATCAAGATCGGCCGCGACCTGGCGCCGGACCATCCGCTGGTCAAGGCCGGCCTGCCGCTGCACGGGCCCGACCAGTGGCCGAGCGGCCTGCCCGGCTGGAAGGAGACCATGCTGGAGTGCTATGGCGCGCTCTCCGGCCTGGGCCGCGCCATTCTCGGCGCCTTCGCGCTGGCGCTCGACCTGCCCGAGACCTTCTTCGACAAGTGGCTGACCGGGCCGATGGCGACCCTGGGCCCGCTGCACTATCCGCCGCACAGCGGACGCATCACCGAGGCCAGGCTCGGCGCCGGCGCGCACACCGACTTCGGCTGCTTGACGATTCTCTGGCAGGACGACGCCGGTGGCCTGCAGGTGAAGAACCTGGCCGGCCAGTGGATCGACGCGCCGCCGATCCCCGGCTCCTTCGTGGTCAACATCGGCGACATGATGGCGCGCTGGTCGAACGACCTCTTCACCTCGACCTACCACCGGGTGATCAACACCTCGGGCCGCGATCGCTACTCCATGCCCTTCTTCTTCGACCCGGACTTCAACGCGGACCTGACCGCGCTGCCGACCTGCGTCGGCCCCGGCCGCCCGGCGAAGTACCCGCCGACCACCGGCGGCCAGCACCTGCTGGACCGCATCAACGAGACCTTCGACTATCACCGGCAGAAGGATGCCAAGGCCGGCTGACGCCGAGGTCCTGCCGGACCTGCTGCGGCCGGGCCTGCGCCTGGTGTTCTGCGGCACGGCGGCGGGCCCGCGCTCGGCGCTGCTGGGGCAGTACTATGCCGGCCGGGGCAATCGCTTCTGGCCGACGCTGTTCAAGGTCGGCCTGACGCCCCGGCTCATCGCTCCGGCGGAGTTTCCCGCGTTGCTGGCGCTCGGCATCGGCCTGACCGACGTGGCCAAGCTGGCCTGGGGCCTGGATCACCAGCTGCCGCGCGATGAACTGGGCGCCCTGGCGCGCACCCGGCTGATGACGAAGGTCGAGGCGCTGGCGCCGCGCCTCCTGGCCTTCACCAGCAAGCGGGCTGCAGCGGCCGGCCTGGGCCAGGCGGTGGACTATGGCCCGCAGCCGGCGCTGCCCGGCGGCACGATCCCCTGGGTGCTGCCCTCGCCCTCGGGCCTCGCCCGCGCCTCCTGGGACGAGGCGCCGTGGCTGGCGTTGGCGGCGGCGGTCCGCGCCTTCTAGCCAAACCCGCTTCCCCTTCGTTTTGGCCGGGCCTGACCCGGCCATCCAGGTCTTTGGTTGGGATGGGACCAGATACCTGGATGCCCGGGTCAAGCCCGGGCATGACGTGGTTTTGCAATTTGGTTTGCTTCGTCATGGCCGGGCTTGACCCGGCCATCCAGGTCGGTGAGCGTCTACCCGTATGACGAGTGACGCTGCCGCGTGGATCTACATCCTGGCGAGTGACCGCAATGGCACGCTCTATGTCGGCGTGACGACGTCGCTTCGACACCGCATCCATCAGCACAAGACGGGATCGGTTCCAGGATTCACATCAACATATGGCGTGACGAAGTTGGTCTACGCCGAGCCCTATGCGGAAATTTCCCAAGCGATCCAGCGCGAGCGGAATTTGAAGCACTGGTCGCGCGCCTGGAAGCTGGCGCTGATCGAGAAGGACAATCCCGCATGGGTGGACTTGAGCGGCGACCTGCACCTGATCGAATGAGCCTGCTGCCTGCCGACCGCTGTCATGGCCGGGCCTGACCCGGCCATCAGGTCTTTGGTGAGATCGGCACCAGATACCTGGATGCCCGGGTCAAGCCCGGGCATGACGACAGGGCGAAGGGGACGCTAGACCCGGCCCTCCAGCGCCGCCTCGAAGAGGCCGCGCAGTTCGGGCACGCCGACGGGGACGGGGTTGCCGCCGGCGGTGGGATCGTTGGCCGCCATCTGGGACAAGAGGTCCAGCTTCTTGTCGTCGACGCCGAGGCCGCCCAGCTTGTGCGGCATCTTGAACTCCTCGCGCAGCGCCAGGGTCCAGTCGAGCACCGCCTGGAACGAGGGGTTCTTCAGCCCGATGTAGGCGGCAAGGCGCGTCAGCCGCTCCTCGACCGCCGTGCGGTTGAAGACCAGAACGTAGGGCATGAAGACCGCGTTGGTCAGGCCGTGGTGCGTGTCATAGACCGCGCCGACCGGATGCGACAGCGAGTGGATGGCGCCGAGGCCCTTCTGGAAGGCGGTGGCGCCCATCGAGGCGGCGGCCAGCATGGCGGCGCGGGCGCGCAGGTCCTTGCCGTCCTTCACCGCCAGCGGCAGCCACTCCTTCACCAGGCGCATGCCCTCGACCGCGATGCCGTCGGCCATGGGGTGGAAGCCCGGGGCGCAATAGGCCTCCAGGCAGTGCGCCAGCGCGTCCATGCCGGTGGCCGCGGTGATGTGCGGCGGCAGGCCGACGGTGAGCTCCGGGTCGGAGATCACCACGGCGGGCATCATCTTGGGATGGAAGATGATCTTCTTGGTATGGTCGCTCTCGTCGGTGATGACCGAGGCGCGGCCGACCTCCGAGCCGGTGCCGGCGGTGGTCGGCACCGCCAGGATCGGCGCGATGCCCTTGGGATCGGCGCGCAGGAAGTTGTCGCCGCGATCCTCCAGGTCCCACATCGAGACGCTCTGCCCGGCCATCAGCGCGATGGCCTTGGCGGCGTCAAGGGCCGAGCCGCCGCCCCAGGCGATGACGCCGTCGTGCTTGCCGGCACGATAGACGGCGACGCCGTCCATCACGTTCTTGCCGATGGGGTTGGACTTCACGTCGCTGAACAGGCCGGGTTCGAGGCCCGCCGCCTTCATCGCCGCCAGGGCGTCCTGGATCATCGGCAGCCTGGCCAGGCCCGGGTCGGTCACCAGCAGCGGGCGCTTCACGCCCAGGCCCTTCAGCTCGTCGGAGAGCTGGCCGATCTTGCCGGCGCCGAAGCGCATGCGCGTCGGATAGTTCCAGTTGCCCTTGAAGAAGTCGGCCGGCAGGGAATGGTCGCTGCTCATGATGGGGTGTTCTCCCGATCCTCGCGTGGGGCCGCGCCTCGAGGAGCGGGCGCGTTGCCGGGCAGCAGGGAAGCCCCAGCCCCGCGATCCTGTCAACTCGGCTCCCCGTAGCCGGGCCTCTTGTCCTGGGGCGCGGTTTGACCCAGTTTCTGCGCATGTCTCTTAAAATCTGCGGAATTCCCGAACTGGTGGACGAGGCCCGCCCGCCGGTCAGCCACGTCCTCTCGCTGCTGGACCCGGCCGAGCCACTGCCCAGCACCCTGGCCGCCTGGCCCGAGGACAGGCGCCACCTCTTTCGCGTCGACGACATCGTGCAGCCCCTGCCGGGCTACCTGCTGCCCGACGCCGCCTTTGTCGAGGAGTTGCTGGCGACGCTGCAGGCGATCGACCGCGAGACGCCCGACCGCCTGCTGATCCACTGCCATGCCGGCCGCTCGCGCTCCACCGCCGCCGCCCTCATGTGGCTCGCCCAGCGCGAGCCCGTGGGCGCCGAGGCGCTGGCCGCCCGGCTGCTCGCCGTGCGCTCCATCGCCTGGCCCAACAGCCTGATGCTGCGCCTGGCCGACGAGCAGCTCGCCGCCGGCGGCCGCCTGGTCGAGGCCGGGCGCCTGGTACGCCGCGCCACGGCGCGCAGCGAGCCGGACTTCTGCGCCTGGCTGCTCGGCACCCACCGCAAGGGCGAGGTGGAGGAGGCGCTGGCTGGCACCTAGCCCGCCAGCTTGCGCTCGACGAAGTCCAGGCGATCCTGGCCCCAGAAGAGCTCGCCCTCGATGACGAAGGTCGGGGCGCCGAAGACGCCGGCGCCCGCTGCGTCCTCGGCGAATCGGGCGCGGGTCGCGGCGATGTCGGGTTGGCGTGCCCGCGCCAGCAGCGCCTTGCCGTCGAGGCCGGCCTCGTTCGCCACGGCTTCCAGCGTCGCCGGGTCGGCGATGTCGCGCTCCTGCTGCCAGCAGGCGGCGCCGACCGCCTCGGTCAGCCTGAGCTGCGCCGCCTGACCCTCGGCGGCGAGGATCAGCCAGCAGGCCAATTCGCCATTCGTCGGGAAGTGCTTGGGGTGCAGGGTCAAGGGAACGCCCAGATGCGCCGACCAGCGCTTCAGCTCCATCAGGCGGTAGGCCTGCCGCTCCTTCGGCCGCTGGTGCAGCGGCAGGCCGCCGGTGCGGGCGAAGATCGGCCCGAAGTCGACCGGGCGGACCGAGACCTCGGCGTCATGCCGCGCCACCATGGCGCGGAAGCGGGCCATGCCGAGGAAGGTCCAGGGCGACAGCGGCGTGAAATAGAAGTCGACATGCTTGCCCATCGGCGGCGGTTCCTCTGCGATCGTCGGTTTCCGAGCGCCCGCCCGGACTGACGGGTTGCGGCGCGGCGCGGCGAGACTCTAGCCTGCCATGGCTGGGGCCGGTCAGGCGACGGGTGGGAGGCCGCCGGTCCCGCGCAGGGGGTTTGCGATGGCTGCTCGACTCGTGCTCAGCCTCTTCCTGCTGGCGCTGCTCCTGGTGCTGCTGCCGGAGATCGGCGCCACCTGAAAGGGCCGTGCCGGCAGGGTCGCCGGTGCGTTTGCCGGAGAGTCAAAGCGTCTTTCGCGCTTTGGCCCGCTGGCGGTTGCAAAGACCTTAACAAATCCCGACAATCCTGCCGCTTCCCCGGTGGGCAGGTTTGCCTGACGGGGCTGCCGGCTTGGTTGCCAGCCGTGACCACTTGGGGAGACATACCGATGCGTACCTGGATTCTGGCCGTGATCGCCGCGCTTGGCGTGACGATCGGCGGTTTCAACGTCGGCCGCGCGGCTGACGCCAACTGCCCGACCTGCACCCAGGAGGCGCAGGCGGGCGACGCCCTTTCCATCTTCCTGGCCATGATGCAGAGCGCCCCGCCGGGCGCCTTCAAGTACCAGGACGCCAAGAGCCTTGGCCCCAACGCCTTCGAACTGACCGGCGTGGTCTTCATGTTCGAGGGACCCGGCAGCGAACTGCCGATCCAGCACTTCCTGGTCGAGAACATCGACCTCGCCACCCTGATGCAGGGCGGCATGCCGAACGTCATCAAGATCAAGCTTGAGGGCATCGGCTTCAACGACAAGAACATGGACATCGACAGCGACATCTGGGAGGCGCTGGGCACTCGCCAGCTGCTGGCCAACCTGTCGATCGACATGCTGTCGGACCCGGCGACCAAGGCCTTCACCTTGAACGACCTGACCCTGGATGTCCCGGGCATCGGCCAGGCGCAGCTCAAGCTCGACCTGCTGGGCGTCGGGCCCGAGGCGATGATGTCGCCGGAGTCCGCGCTCTTCACCGGCTCGCTCAAGAGCGCCTCGCTGATGCTGAACGACCAGGGCTTCGTCGGGCGCTCGCTCGACGCCGCGATCAAGGAGAGCGGCGGCATGACCGAGGCCGAGCTGATGGGCGAGGCGATGCAGGAGCTGGCGAACAACCTGGCTGAGATCGGCGGCCAGCCCGGCGACCGCATCTTCCAGGTCGGCTCCGCCTTCGGCGGCTGGCTGCAGGACGCGCGCTCGCCCAAGGGGCCGATCGTCGTCACCCTGGCCCCTGCCCAGCCGGTGAACTTCCAGCAGCTGAACCAGGTGTCCGGCGCCGGCGAGGCGGCCGAGATGCTGAACCTGCAGGTCAGCTACGGCGGCACCTTCGCCACGCTGCCCGAGCCGCAGGCCGCGCAGCCCCCGATGATGGAGTCCTATGTCTTCACCGACAAGGACACCTACGACGTCGGCGAGGTGGTGACGGTCTTCTGGTCGAGCACGCCCGGCAACCAGCAGGATGTCGTCGCCGTCGTGCCGGAAGGCGCGGCGATGGACGATCTCGGCGCCAACTGGACCTACACCAACGGCGTGACCGACGGCTCCTATCAGGTCGCCGGCCTGGCCGACGGCTTCTACGAGGTCCGCGTGTTCTATGCCGACGATCCCTCGACGCTGCAGGCCAGCTACTACTTCCAGGTCGGCAGCGGCGGCGGCGGCGGCGCGCAGCCCGAGATGGGCGCCGCGACGGTCGGCACCGACAAGGCCACCTACAAGGTGGGCGAGACGGTGGTGGTCTTCTGGTCCGGCCTGCCGGGCAACCCGCAGGACTGGGTCACGGTGGCGCCGGCCGGCTCCTCGCCGGACGAGTGGGGCCAGTGGACCTACACCAGCGGCCAGGCCACCGGCGCCTACCAGGTGCAGGGGCTGACGCCGGGCGACTACGAGGCCCGCGTCTACTTCGACTATCCGGCGGGCGGCAACACGATCCACGCCACGTCGAGCTTCACGGTCACGCCGTAGCGACGGCAGGCTGAAGCGGGCGGCGGCGCGGGGCAGGGCCCGGCGCCGCCGCCTTTCGTTTGAGGGGGGCCTGGGGGACACAGATGGACAGCCTGCGCGCGCTTTTCCACGACACCGAATCGCTCGTCATCCTGCTGCTGGTCGGCCTGATCGCCGGCTGGCTGGCCGGCCAGCTGATCCGCGGCCGCGGTTTCGGCGTGGTGCTGAACATCCTGCTAGGGGTGATCGGCGCCTACCTCGGCGGCATCATCTTCCGCGCCGTCGGCGTCAGCGGCCACGGCATGCTCTGGATGATCGTCTCGGCCACGGTCGGCGCCATGGTGCTGGTCTTCTTCATCAACGCCATCCGGCGCTGAGCTAGCCGGCGAGCGCGCTCGCCACCGCCACGGCCGCGATGATGGAGAAGGCGACCAGGCGGAAGATCCGCTCGGACGCCAGGCGGAAGAGGCGGCTGCCGAACCAGACGCCGAGCACCGAGGCCGGCAGCGTCACCGCCGCCGCCACCAGCGTCGAGAGGCTGACCAGCCCCTGCGCCCAGAGCCAGGGCAGCGTCACCGCATCGATGGCGAAGAAGAAGACGATGACGTTGGCGCGGATCGTCGCCGCGATGGTCTGGCCGGCCAGGTAGTAGAGCACCACCGGCGGCCCGCCGATGCCGGAGGCGCCGTTGGTGATGCCCGACAGGCCGCCGGCCAGCGCCAGGCCCGGCCAGGTCGCCGCGCCCTTGCGCTTCAGGCCGCCCACGAGCGCGGCGAGGAACAGCAGGATGCCGCCCGAGATGGTCCAGCGCAGCACCGCCGGATCGCTCTGCGCCAGGATCCAGGCGCCGAGCGGGATGCCGGGCATGGCCGCCAGGGTCATCAGCCCGACCTGCTTCTGCTCGCAGCGCGGCCAGGCGCCGGGCAGGAGCTGGAAGGAGAGCGCCACCTCCAGCACGATGACGATCGGCACGCCGGCCGCCGGACCGTAGAGCGCCGAGAGCGCGGGCGTCAGGATCAGCGCCGAGCCGAAGCCGGAAAAGCCGCGCACCACGCCGGCCAGCGCGATCACCGCCGCCGCCACCGCCAGCCGCCAGTCGAACAGCAGCGCCAGATCCTCGCCCATGCTCCCCCCTCTTGCGGCGCCGAGCATGCCGCAAACCGCCGGCGGATGCGCCTGCGCCGCGCGGCGGGGCAGCCCTGCGTCCTTGACGCCGGCGGGGCGGGCCGCCTATCTCTCCGGCCATGGCACGCTTCGTCGCCCGCATCGGCCGGACCACGACGACCCGCTTCGGCGGGTCGCCTTGAGCCTGCTGCTGCCGCGCTAGCGCAGCCCTGCCCAAGGCCCCCGCCCTCGCGGCCGGGGCCTTTTCCATGCCGGGAATCCTCGTCCGCGTCGGGCCAACCCCCACGATGAGGAGACACCCATGGATATCCAGGATCACCGCCAGATCGGCCAGCGCCAGGAGCTCTTCCACCAGCAGGAGGAGGGCGCCGGCATGGTCTTCTGGCACCCGCGCGGCCTGCAGCTCTACCGTGCCGTCGAGGACCACATCCGCCGGCGCATGAAGGCGCTCGGCTTCCGCGAGGTGCGCACCCCGCAGCTCCTCTCCCGCGCGCTGTGGGAGAAGAGCGGTCACTGGGACAAGTTCGGCGGCGGCATGTTCCAGCTCGAGGCCGAGGGCCGCGCCTGGGCGCTGAAGCCGATGAGCTGCCCGGGCCACATCGAGCTCTTCAAGCATCGCCGCCGCTCCTGGCGCGAGTTGCCGCTGCGCTACTGCGAGTTCGGCGCCGTGCACCGCAACGAGCCCTCGGGCGCGCTGCATGGCCTCGCCCGCGCCCGCGCCTTCGTGCAGGACGACGCGCACATCTTCTGCCGCGCGGACCAGGTCGAGGCGGAGGTGCGGCGCTTCGCCGAGACCCTGGGGCGGATCTACCGCGACTTCGGCTTTCCGGCCGGGGCGCAGGTCGTCGGCTTCTCCACCCGGCCGGCGGAGCGCGCCGGCGGCGACGCCGGCTGGGACCGGGCCGAGGCGGCGCTGGCGGCGGCGGCGAAGGCGGCTGGCATCGACCTCGTTCCGCAGCCGGGCGAGGGCGCCTTCTATGGCCCGAAGCTGGAGTTCAAGCTGGCCGACCGCGCCGGCCGCCTCTGGCAGTGCGGCACCATCCAGTACGACCTGGTCCTGCCCGAGCGGCTGGACGCCAGCTACGTCGCCGCGGACGGGCGGGCCGCGCGGCCGGTGATCCTGCACCAGGCGGTGCTGGGCTCGGTCGAACGCTTCCTCGCCCTGCTGCTGGAGCAGCACGGCGGACGCTTGCCGCTCTGGCTGGCGCCCGACCAGGTCCTGGTGGCCAGCGTCAGCGCGGGCGCGGCGGTGGCGGCGCGCGACGCGGCGGCCGCGTTCGAGGCCGCCGGCCTGCGCGTCCACCTGGACGACGGCGACGAGCGCATCGGCCGCAAGCTGGCGCTGGGCCGCAAGCTTGGCATTCCAGCGGTCGCGATCCTGGGGGCCGCCGAGGCAGCAGAAGGCAGCGTCAGCCTCAGCCTGCCGGCTGCGGCGGAGCGGCGACTGCCCCTGGGCGAGGCCGTGGCGGTGCTGGCGCGGGCCGCGGGGGCGCCGGCCTAGAGCATTTTCGAGCGAAGTTGACGCCGGTTCGCGTCAAGAAAATGCGTGAAATCAATAGGTAGCTAGAGCGGTTCGATTCAATCAGAAGCGAAACCGCTCTAGCAGGCTGTTGAAATAGTCCATGGCGAAGCGTGATTGAGAATGATTCAGTTCCTTGAGCATGGTCTTGGGGGACGTGATGCGCGGGTCTGATGAGAGGTCTGGTTCGCTGTTCTCGTACGTGGACCTGGATGCCC
>JAKOWB010000003.1 GCA_029781795.1 Pseudomonadota bacterium
AGAACGGCCGCGTGCTCGACGCCCTGCCGGGTACCGGCGGCCGCGCCCCGCTGCCCGAGGCGGTGCGGGCGCGCGTCGACCGCCACCTGGCGATCTGAAGGGGCGGAGCCATGACCGAGATCTTCGGCATCCCCATGCAGGCGCTGGTCGGCCAGCTTCTGATCGGCCTGATCAACGGCGCCTTCTACGCCATGATGAGCCTCGGCCTCGCCGTCATCTTCGGCATGCTCAACATCATCAACTTCGTGCACGGCGCCCAGTACATGATGGGCGCCTTCGCCGCCTGGATGCTGATGAGCTGGCTGGGCATCGGCTACTGGGGCGCCCTGCTGCTGGCGCCGCTCGCCGTCGGCCTCTTCGGCCTGCTGCTCGAGCGCGTGCTGATCCGGCGGGTCTATCGCCTGGACCATCTCTACGGCCTGCTGCTGACCTTTGGCGTAGCGCTGGTGCTCGAGGGTCTGTTCCGCCAGGGCTTCGGGTCCGCCGGCCAGCCCTATCCCATCCCCAAATCGCTGAGCGGCGGCTGGAACCTCGGCTTCGTCTACCTGCCGGCCTATCGCGCCTGGGTCATCGGCGGCTCGCTGGTGGTCTGCTTCGGCACCTGGTTCCTGATCGAGCGCACGCGCCTCGGCGCCTACCTGCGCGCGGCGACGGAGAACCCGGCGCTGGTGCAGGCCTTCGGCATCAACGTGCCGCGCATGGTGACCTTGACCTACGCCTTCGGCGTCGCGCTTGCGGCCATGGCCGGGGTCATGGCGGCGCCGATCTACCAGGTCGCGCCCTCGATGGGCAGCAACCTCATCATCGTCGTCTTCGCCGTGGTGGTGATCGGCGGCATGGGCTCGATCCTCGGCGCCATCCTCAGCGGCTTCGCCCTCGGCCTGATCGAGGGCCTGACCAAGGTCTTCTATCCCGAGGCCGCGAACACCGCGATCTTCGTCATCATGGCCCTGGTGCTGATGGTGAAGCCCGCCGGCCTCTTCGGCCGGGCGGCCTGACGCGATGCTCGCCGCCATGCCAAGCCGCACCGCCGCCACCCTCGACGCCCGCTGGCTGCTGCTGGCTTTGCTGGTCGTGGCCGCGGTGGCGCCCTACGCGGTCTATCCGGTCTTCCTGATGAAGGCGCTCTGCTTCGCGCTCTTCGCCTGCGCCTTCAACCTGCTGGTCGGCTATGTCGGCCTCTTGTCCTTCGGCCATGCCGCCTTCTTCGGTTCGGCTTCCTACATCGCGGCCCACGTGATGAAGGCCTGGGGCTGGCCACCGGAGCTCGGCATCCTCGCCGGCACGGCCTTCGGCGCGGCGCTCGGCCTGGTGATCGGCGCGCTGGCGATCCGCCGGCAGGGTATCTACT
>JAKOWB010000014.1 GCA_029781795.1 Pseudomonadota bacterium
GGCGAGTTCCTTCACGTCCTGCTCGCGCTGGCGCGCAATGGGCAGCGTGGCCTGCAGTTTGCCGATCAGTTCGTCCACCGTGCCGATCTCGGCCTGCCGGCGCGCCTGCTCGGCTTGGTAGCGGGCGAGCTTGGCCTGGATGTCGGCCCACTCGGCGCGCTGGGCCTCGTCGCCGGGGTTGGCTCGCCCCGTGGCGAGGGCTGCTTGCAGAGACCCGGCACGCCGGGCCTCGGCCTGCGCAGCCTGCAGCTGCTCCTGCACGCTGTGGCCGTCGGCGCTGGCATTCGTGGGGTCCAGCTCGACCAGCACCTGGCCGGCGCGCACGTCCTCGCCTTCTTTGACCAGCACGCGCTTGACGACGCTGGCCTCCAGCGGCTGGATGGTCTTGGTGCGCTCGCTGACCACGATGCGCCCCTGGGCCACGGCCACGATGTCGAGCTGGCCGAAGATGCTCCAGGCCAGCGCAATCACGAAGAGCGCACAGACGGCGATGGCGACGCGGCGCGGCGCCGGGTGGACGGGGGTCTCTTGCAGACTGAGTGCGGCGGGCAGGAAGGCGGCTTCGTCGGCCAGGCGCTTGGGGCCCGCGAGTTCATGCCGCGCCGCCCAGGCCGCGGCGAAGACGGCCCGGTAGCGCGCCAGCAGGTCGCCGAACGGGTGGCGCAGGGCTTGTGGTTGGTTCATCGCTGACCTCCCTGCATGCGCCACAGGTGCGCGTACAGGCCGTCTGGCTTGGCGATCAGCTCGTCGTGGTGGCCCTGCTCGACGATGCGCCCACGGTCCATCGCCACGATGCGGTGGGCGTGGCGCACCGAGCTCAGCCGGTGCGCGATGACGATCACCGTGCGCCCCTGGCAGATCAGCCCCATGTTCTTCTGCAGGATGGCCTCGCTCTCGTAGTCGAGCGCGCTGGTGGCTTCGTCGAGGATGAGGATGCGCGGGTTGGTGAACAGCGCCCTGGCGATGGCGATGCGCTGGCGCTGGCCGCCCGAGAGCCCGGAGCCCTGTTCGCCGACGATGGTGTCGTAGCCCTCGGGCAGCTCGCTGATGAACTCGTGCGCGCCGGCGATCTGGGCGGCGCGCATCACCGCTTCGATGGGCGCGGCCGGGTCGACGATGGCGATGTTCTCGCGCACGCTGCGGTTGAAGAGCTGGTTCTCCTGCAGCACCACGCCGATCTGGCGGCGCAGCTGGGCGGCGTCGATCAGGCTGGTGTCGATGCCGTCGACCAGGACGCGGCCCTGCTCGGGGGTGTAGAGGCGCTGCACGAGCTTGGTCAGCGTGCTCTTGCCGGAGCCGCTTCTTCCGACGATGCCGATCACCTCGCCGGGGCGGATGTCCAGACTCAGTTCGTGCAGCACGGGTGGCGCTTCCGGGCGGTAGCGGAAGCGCACGCCTTCGAATTGCACTCGGCCCTTCAGCGGCGGAAGCTGGGCGGCGTTGGCCGGCGGCACTTCGGTGCGGGTGTTGAGGATGTCGCCCAGGCGCGCCATCGAGATGCCGGTCTGCTGGAAGTCGGTCCACAGCTGCGCCATGCGCATGATGGGCTGGGCCACACGCTGGGCGAACATGTTGAAGGCGACGAATTGGCCGACCGAGAGCTCCTGATCCATCACCAGGCGGGCGCCGTACCAGAGGGTGGCGGCGCCTACGAGTTTGCCGATCAGGTTGATGCCTTCGTGGCCATAGCTGGCCAGGGTGCTGGTCTTGAAGCTGGCGCTGACGTAGGCGGCGAGCTGGTCGTCCCAGCGGCGCGCGAGCTGGGGTTCGAGCGCGCCGGCTTTCACCGTCTGGATGCCGGTGACGGCTTCCACCAGCAGCGCCTGGTTCTCGGCGCCGCGGGCGAATTTCTCGTTCAGGCGCGCGCGCAGCACGGGCACGAGCAGCAGGCTCAGGCCGACGTAGAGCGGCAGGCTGACCAGCACGATGAGCGTGAGCGGCACGCTGTAGGCCAGCATCATGGCGATGAAGATCACCGAGAAAGCGAGATCCAGCACCAGGGTGATGGCGTTGCCGGTGAGGAAGCTGCGGATGTTCTCCAGTTCGCGCACGCGCGCCACCGAGTCTCCCACCC
>JAKOWB010000015.1 GCA_029781795.1 Pseudomonadota bacterium
GGCGAGTTCCTTCACGTCCTGCTCGCGCTGGCGCGCAATGGGCAGCGTGGCCTGCAGTTTGCCGATCAGTTCGTCCACCGTGCCGATCTCGGCCTGCCGGCGCGCCTGCTCGGCTTGGTAGCGGGCGAGCTTGGCCTGGATGTCGGCCCACTCGGCGCGCTGGGCCTCGTCGCCGGGGTTGGCTCGCCCCGTGGCGAGGGCGGCTTGCAGAGACGCGGCGCGCCGGGCCTCGGCCTGCGCAGCCTGCAGTTGCTCCTGCACGCTGTGGCCGTCGGCGCTGGCATTCGTGGGGTCCAGCTCCACCAGCACCTGGCCGGCGCGCACGTCCTCGCCTTCTTTGACCAGCACGCGCTTGACGACGCTGGCCTCCAGCGGCTGGATGGTCTTGGTGCGCTCGCTGACCACGATGCGCCCCTGGGCCACGGCCACGATGTCGAGCCGGCCGACGATGCTCCAGGCCAGCGCGATGACGAACAGCGCGCAGATGGCAATCGCTGTGCGGCGGGGTGCGGGGTGGGCGGGGGTTTCTTGGAGGCTGAGCGCGGCGGGCAGGAAGGCGGCTTCGTCAGCCAGGCGCTTCGGCCCGGCAAGTTCATGCCGCGCGGCCCAGGCGGCGGCGAAGACGGCCCGGTAGCGCGCGACCAGCTCGCCGACGGGATGGCGCAGCGCTTGCGGCTGGCTCATGCCTGCCCTCCCTGCATGCGCCACAGGTGCGCGTAGAGCCCGTCGGGCTTGGCGATCAGCTCGTCATGACTGCCCTGCTCGACGATCTGACCGCGGTCCATCGCCACGATGCGGTGGGCGTGGCGCACCGAGCTGAGCCGGTGCGCGATCACGATCACCGTGCGCCCCTGGCAGATCAGCCCCATGTTCTTCTGCAGGATGGCTTCGCTCTCGTAGTCGAGCGCGCTGGTGGCTTCGTCGAGGATCAGGATGCGCGGGTTGGTGAACAGCGCCCTGGCGATAGCGATGCGCTGGCGTTGCCCGCCCGAGAGCCCGGAGCCCTGTTCGCCGACGATGGTGTCGTAGCCCTCGGGCAGCTCGCTGATGAACTCGTGCGCGCCGGCGATCTGGGCGGCGCGCATCACCGCTTCGATGGGCGCAGCCGAGTCGACGATGGCAATGTTCTCGCGCACGCTGCGGTTGAAGAGCAGGTTCTCCTGCAGCACCACGCCGATCTGGCGGCGCAGCTGGGCGGCGTCGATCAGGCTGGTGTCGATGCCGTCCACCAGCACGCGCCCCTGCTCGGGGGTGTAGAGGCGCTGCACCAGCTTGGTCAGCGTGCTCTTGCCCGAGCCGCTTCTTCCGACGATGCCGATCACCTCGCCCGCCTTGATGTCCAGGCTGAGCTCGTGCAGCACGGACGCGGCCTCGGGGCGGTAGCGGAAGCGCACGCCTTCGAACTGCACTCTGCCCTTGAGCGGCGGCAACTGGGCGGCGTTGGCCGGCGGCACCTCGGTGCGGGTGTTGAGGATGTCGCCCAGGCGCGCCATCGAGATGCCGGTCTGCTGGAAGTCGGTCCACAGCTGCGCCATGCGCATGATGGGCTGCGCCACACGCTGGGCGAACATGTTGAAGGCGACGAATTGGCCGACCGAGAGCTCCTGATCCATCACCAGCCGGGCGCCGTACCAGAGCGTGGCCGCGCTCACCAGCTTGCCGATCAGGTTGATGCCTTCGTGGCCGGCGCTGGCCAGGGTGCTGGTCTTGAAGCTGGCACTGACATAGGCGGCGAGCTGGTCGTCCCAGCGGCGCGCGAGCTGGGGTTCGAGCGCGCCGGCCTTGACGGTCTGGATGCCGCTGACGGCCTCCACCAGCAGCGCCTGGTTCTCGGCGCCGCGGGCGAATTTCTCGTTCAGGCGCGCGCGCAGCCCGGGCACGAGCAGCAGGCTCAGGCCGACGTAGAGCGGCAGGCTGACCAGCACGATGAGCGTGAGCGGCACGCTGTAGGCCAGCATCATGGCGATGAAGATCACCGAGAAAGCGAGATCCAGCACCAGGGTGATGGCGTTGCCGGTGAGGAAGCTGCGGATGTTCTCCAGTTCGCGCACGCGCGCCACCGAGTCTCCCACCC
>JAKOWB010000020.1 GCA_029781795.1 Pseudomonadota bacterium
ATGCGGGATACGACTACATCCTGGTGAAGATGAACCGCATTCCCACCGGCCTGCGCATCGCGCTCGACGGCCGCGAGATCGAGATCGAGCTGTCGCGCTTCCGCCGGCGCGAGGCCTTTGCCCTGGCCGCGGCGGTGCTGCGGGAAATGGGTCGTGCCGGACAGAGCGATGCCTGAGATGGCGGCAAGGCGCGGCTAGGCAGCGGACCGGACGGGCGGCACACTCGCCGGCCCATGCCGCCGCCCAGGACCCTCCCCCGGCCCCGCCCCGACCCGAAGCTCGCCGCGGCGCTGGCGGCGCTGGCCGCGCTCGACCCCGACATCAAGCGCGCCTATGCCGAGGCCGGGCTGCCGCCGGTGCGCTCCAGCCCGACCGGCTTTCCCGGTCTGCTCCGCATCATCGTGGCGCAGCAGGTCTCGGTCGCCTCGGCGGCGGCGATCCTGGGTCGCCTGCAGCAGGCCATCCCGGCGATGACGCCCGAGGCCTTCCTGCGGCTGGATGAGGCGGCGCACCGGGCGATCGGCTTGTCGCGCGCCAAGAGCCGCTATGCCATCGCCCTGGCCGAGGCGATGGCGGCCGGGCGCCTGTCGCACCGGCGCCTGGCGCGGCAGGACGATGCCGCGGTGCTTGAAGCGCTGACCGCGCTGCCCGGCTTCGGGCGCTGGTCGGCCGAATGCTACCTGCTCTTTGCGCTGAAACGGCCCGACGTCATGCCGGCCGGCGACCTGGCGCTGCAGGTCGCGGCGCAGCGCCTGAAGCGGCTGGAGCGGCGGCCGAGCGAGAAGGAACTGGTGGCGATGAGCGAAGCCTGGCGGCCGCACCGCTCGGCGGCGGCGCGCTTCCTCTGGCACTTCTACCGCCACCAGGGCGTACCGGATCTGCCGGCCTCCCCCAAAAGCTGAGGCGTCGGGGACCGGCTGCTTGCGCACCCGGCGCGACGGTCCTGGAGGAGGACACGACCCCGACGCCTCGCTTTGGAGCACCGCGGCACCGCCACCGCCATGAACGTCGCGCGACTGGCACGCGGACTATCCACAGCGGGACCTTACCGGGCCCCGGCCCGCAGTCGACGGCGCGGCTGTCTCACGGAGCGGCGGAACCGCCCCGTCCAGGAAGCTCGCAGAGGTCGGGCCTGGCGTCCCCCCTCGCGACGGCGGCCTCGCGGCCACCGCACCAGCTCCCCGCAGCCCCGGCGGGACGCCGCGGACGCCTGGAAACGCCGGTCATCGACCCCTTGGCAACTGGCGACTTGCCGGGCGCGGGGCCCGGACCGCCCGAGGGCGGCCGTCGCCTGACATCGGCGGGGTGGCTTCCGGCCGCCTGGCCTGGCCCTTGCGGACCGCGACCTGGCTGCCGGCCGTCCGGCCTGGGTGCTTCGCAGGGGAAGCGACCCGTGCCGAGCGGAACCCTGCCGCGCCGCCGTCTCCGCGCAGTGTGGTCGACGGCGGTGCCCGGGACCGCGACCCTGCGCCCCTGACGGTCGCGCAACGGTCTCCCCGGTCCGGCGGGACTGGTCGGCCTGGCCCGAAGGCTGGCCAACCGCCCGCCGGCACGCGAGCGACGAGTGCACCGGACGGTGCGGCCCTTCGCCCCGAACCCGAAAGCCCCGGCCCGCGGGTGACGCTCCCCCTGGCGAAGGGAACATCGGCGGCATCCGAAGCCTCGGCTTCGACGCACTTGCGTGCAGGGACAGCCTCGCGCGGGAGGCGTTTCGCGACAATGCGCCGCGGCAAGCGCCCACCCGAAAGCTGTGCACAGATTCTGCGACACCGCACAGGCGGCGCACAGGCTGTCCACAGAGTTATCCACAGCGGCCCGTCGAGGCTCCTAGCTGGGATTGGCGAAGATCGCCAGGCAGGGGCCGGGGCGCTGGCTGTTGCAGATACGTCCTTCGACCGTTGGCGCGATGCCGGCGTCGCCGGCCTTGGCCAGCGCCTCGATCACCAGGTCGCGCAGGCTCGGCACCTTGCGCTTGACCTTCACCAGCCGGTCCGGTGTCAGCATGGTGTAGCCGTCCTGGCCGTACTTCGGCTCGGTCAGGAAGTCGTTGGTCACCGCCAGCAGCACATCGTCCGGTTGGATCGTGCGCGGCCCCTGCGGCGTCAGCAGCGTCAGGTCGCCGACGAAGCCGGTCGAGGGATCGAAGGTGTAGGCGAAGCCGGCGATCTGCAGGAACCAGCCGTTGCCCTCCCACTCCGTCGTCGCGCGCTGGACGATCTGCTGCAGCGTGGCGCCGGTGATGCGCACCAGCCGCAGGTCGTTGGCATAGGCGAAGAGCTCGTCGAGATTGCGGCGGGTGACGGTGCCGGCCGGCAGATCCTGGTTCAGGCGCAGCGAGCCGGCGTTGAGGAAGGCGATCTCGGCCCCCTCGGGCGCGAAGGCCGCCAGCATCTGGTCCAGTACCCAGTCGCCGAGGTTGGTCTCGAAGCGGCGGATCTCCAGCTCCTCGGCGACCAGCGGCACGCTGGTGCGGCCGAGCGGCTGGTCCAGGCAGCCCGGCGGCAGCTTGTAGGATTCCGCGCAGTAGGCCGCGTCGTGCCTTTTCAGCCAGTCCTGCACCGTGGCCTCGACTGCCGGGTCGGGCGGCGGCAGGGTGCCCTCCAGCGTGCGATAGGCGACCTGCACCGCCGGCGGCTTGCCGGGACGCGGCCGGATGGTGATGACCGCCGCGGTGCGCAGGTCGGCGTCGGCCTTCACCACCATGCGGCCGTTCGCCTCCACCTGCTGGCGCGTGTGCTCGTGGCCGCCGACGATCAGGTCGGGCCCGGCCTCGCCCAGCGCCTGCAGCACCTCGGAATCCTCGGCCACGCTCTGGTGCGTCACGGCGATCACCAGCTCCGCCCCGGCGGCGCGCAGCGCGGCGGTCTCGCGCTTGGCGATCTCCAGCGGGTCGCCCAGGCCGGTCACGTAGTCCGGCTGCTTGACATGCGTGGTGATGGAGAAGAGGCCGACGGTCACGCCGTTCGCCTCGACCAGAGCGTGGTCGACCAGGTTCGGCGCGGCGACCAGCGCCTCGCCGCCAGCGTCCTTGGCAAAGTCGATGCCGCTGCCCAGCCAGGTGAACTGGCTCTCCTCGATGCGGGCATCCAGCAGGCCGGCCTGCTTCAACGCCGACTTGTCGAACTCGTGGTTGCCGAAGGTGACGAAGAAGCGCGGGTCGAAGGCCGTCTCGTCGCCGTCCAGCCGGTTCATCACGTCGACCATCTGCTGGCCGTCATAGACGCGCGACAGCAGCGAGGGATAGAGGAAGTCGCCGGCGTGCAGCACCAGCAGGTCCGGGTCGGTCGCCGCCAGCTCGCCACGCAGCGTGCGGAAGCGCGCGAGGCCGCCGACCTGGCCGCCGTCCAGACCCTCGATGCGATAGACGTCGTTCAGCATCAGGATCGTCACGGTGCCCTGCTGCCCGCTGCGCGGTGCCTGGGCACAGGCGGCCATGAGCAGGGCGAGGACAGCAAGGGCAGCGAAGCGGCGCATGACGGAACCTCCGGCGACTTTGAGTGCCTAGGTAATCACGCGCGCGGGGCGCACCTCAATCGCTAAGCGCGGCGCCGGGCGCGCCTCAGTCCTCGGCCGGCTTGGACTGCAGCTGGATGTAGTTCTGCAGACCCATCTGCCCGATCAGCTTCTGCTGCGTTTCCAGGAAGTCGACATGCTCCTCCTCGCCTTCCAGGATGTCTTCCAGGAGCTCGCGGCTGACGTAGTCCTTCACCTGCTCGCAGTAGGCGATGGCCTCGCGCAGCAGCGGCATGGCCTCGCGTTCGGCAGCGAGGTCGGCCTCCAGGATCTCCGGCAGGGTCTCGCCGATGCGCAGCCGTCCCAGGTCCTGAAGGTTGGGCAGCCCGTCGAGGAAAAGGATGCGCTCGACCAGCTTGTCGGCGTGCTTCATCTCGTCGATCGACTCTTCGTACTCCTTGTGCGCCAGGCGCAGGATGCCCCAGTTCTTCAGCATCCGCGCGTGCAGGAAGTACTGGTTGATCGCCGTCAGCTCGTTGTAGAGCGCCTTGTTGAGGCGCTGGATCACGCCGGCATCGCCCTGCATCGCGGTCTCTCCTGCTTCTTGCCCCGGAGCGCCGCAGCAGACCGGGATGGTTCATTCCGCCGCAATGGCGAAGGCTGCGGGTTGCGTCGCAGTCGCGTCAAGGTTCGCGTGCGGGGCCGGCTGCTCGACCAGGATCGCCCGCACCGTCGGCACGCAGCGCCCGCAGCGCGTGGCACAGTTCAGCGCGCGATAGACTTGGGCGGCATTGCCGCAGTCCGGTGCCACGCGGCGCACGTCGCGCTCCCGGAGGGCATTGCAGATGCAGACATACATGGCGGTCGCGGCCTTGCAAGTGCGAGTGACTTGCATTTACTATCTCTCCAGCGCCCCTGCAAGAGGGGCCAGGAGCAAAATGCGATGTTCATCTGGCGCCAGCTCTCGCCCGTCCTGCTTGCCACCGGTCTCAAGCTGATCATCGGCCGCACCCGGCCGCTGCTGCCCGCGCCGCCGTCGGCGCCCCCACCGCTGCGAGCGCACGCTCCGGCGCCGCGGCCCTAGCCGCTTGCGTTGAATCAAGGCGGCGGCTGGGGCGCGTGGCAGACTTGCTCGCATGCGCTTTCTCGCCCCGCTGATCCTCGCCGCCCTCTGGCTGTCCACCGCCACGGCGGCGCCCTTGCCCGACCCCACTGCCGAAGAGCCGGTGTGGGTCACCTACGCCAATGAACGCCTGCCCTTCTCCATCGTTGTCCCAGCCAGTCATTTCTATGCTCTGCCGGCGCCGCCGGCCGGCGATGGCGCCGTCTTCGTCGCTCTCGACGGCAGCGCGGAGATCCGCGTCTGGGGCGCCTACAACGTGCTTGAGCAGAGCCTCGCCGAGCTGCAGCAGCAGGCGCTGGGAGAGCACACGGGCGACCGTGTCACCTACCGCCGGCAGGGCAGCGACTGGTTCGTCATCTCAGGCTTCAGCGGCCAGTCGATCTTCTATGAGAAGGTTATCCTGCGCGCCGACATCGTGGCCGGCTTCGTGATGACCTATCCGGCGGCCGGCCGGGCGCTGTTCGACCAGCTCCTCGGCAGCATCGCCGCCGGCTTCCGCCTGGAGCCATGAGGCCCGGCGCCGCGCTCACGCCTCGCGCAGCAGCGCCTCGATCGCCGCGCCGTCGGTCTGACGCATGACCTGATCGGCCAGGGCCAGGGTCTCGCCGGCGCGCAGGCCCAGCACACGCCGTTTGACGCGCGGCAGGGCCTGCGCGCCCATCGAGAGCTCGCGCAGGCCGAGGCCGAGGAACAGCGGCGTGAAGCGCGGGTCGCCCGCCATCTCGCCGCAGACCGAGATGGGGATGCGCGCGCGCAGCGCCGCCTCGGTGGTGAACTGGATCAGGCGCAGCACCGCCGGATGCAAGGGGTTGTAGAGGTGCGCCACCTGCTCCTCGCCGCGGTCGATCGCCAGCGTGTACATGGTCAGATCGTTGGTGCCGATGGCGAAGAAGTCGGCGATCTGCGACAGCGCGTCGGCGGCCAGGGCCGCGCCCGGCACCTCGATCATGCAGCCGAGCGGCGGCAGGGTCTCGGGCAGCGCCACCTTGCGCCGCTTCAGCCGGCGATAGACGCGCTGGAGCGCGCGGCGCACCTCGGCCACCTCGGCCGGGGCCGAGATCATCGGCAGCAGTACGCGCAGGGGCCCCAGCGCGGCGGCGCGCAGGATCGCGGCGAGCTGCGTCTCCAGGAGCTGCGGCTCGCGTAGCGACAGGCGGATGGCGCGCAGGCCGAGCGCCGGATTGGTGCCGGCCGGGTGCAGGTGGCCGAGGGCGCTGGCCAGCTTCTCGCCGCCGACGTCCAGCGTGCGCACCGTGACCGGCCGGCCCTGCATGGCATTCACCACCTCGCAGAGCATGGCGGCCTGCTCGTCCTCGCTCGGCAGGTCGCCGCGGTTCATGAAGAGGAACTCGGTGCGCAGCAGGCCGATGCCCTCGGCGCCGGCGGCCAGCGCCGGCGCGACGTCGCGCGGCAGCTCGATGTTGGCCAGCAGCTGAACGCGCTGGCCGTCCTGCGTCGTCGCCGCCACGCTGGCCAGGCGGCCGAGGTCGCGGCGGGCGCGGACCTGCGCGGCGCGCGCCTTGCGGTAGCGCGCCAGGGTCGCCGGGGCGGGGTTCACCACCACGCGCCCGCTGTCGCCGTCGACGATCACCAGGTCGCCCGGCTTCATGCCGGTCAGCAGCCCGGCGACGCCGAGCACCGCCGGCAGGCCGAGCGAGCGCGCCATGATCGCCGTGTGGCCCTCGGCGCCGCCGAGGACCGAGGCGAAGCCGGCGACCAGCGCCGGGTCCATCAGCGCGGTATCGGCCGGCGTCACCTCCTCGGCCAGCACCACGGTGCCGGGCGAGAGCTGGCCGAAGCCGCCGAAGGCCGCGTCCGAGAGGTTGCGCAGAATGCGCCGCCCCACGTCGCGCACCTCCTGCGCGCGCGAGCGCAGGTAGGGATCGGCGATCTGCTGGAAGCCCTGCTCGATGGCGGCGATCTCCGCCGCCACGGCGGACTCGGCGTTGCGCTGCTCGTCGGCGATGCGGCGCAGCACGCCGTCGACCAGGCGGCGGGATTTCAGCATCTGCTGGTGCGCCTCCAGCAGGAAGCCCAGCTCCTCGGCGGCGGCGCCGTGCAGCGCCGTCGCCTTGGCCGCCAGCTTCTCGAGCTGCCGGCCGGCCTTGGCCAGGGCGCCGCGCAGGCGCTCCTGCTCCGCGCCGATCCTGGCCCTGGGCACCTGGTACTCGGTGACGGTGAGCTGCCCGCCCTCGCGCGTATAGGCCGGCCCGATGGCGATGCCGGGGGCGACGCCCAGGCCCTCCAGCACGCGCTCCTCGCCCGTGCCGTCCGAGCCGCGCCTCTGCGTGCTAGTCCGTCTCATGGAAGCCGTCCGCGACGAGCTGCGCCAGCGCCTGCAGCGCCGCCTCCGCCGCCGGCCCCTCAGCTTCGATGGTCAGCGTGGTGCCGGGCGCGGCGGCGAGCATCATCAGGCCCATGATCGAGATGCCGGACACCTGGGTGCCCTGCTTCTCGACCTGCACCTGGGCGTCGTAGCCCCCGGCCAGCTTGACGAACTTGGCCGCGGCGCGGGCGTGCAGCCCGCGGCGGTTGACGATGGTGACCTCGCGCGACGGCATGCGCCGGCATCCTCCGCAACGGCCGCCGTTGCCCGGCGGCCCTTCTTTTCAGGCCTCGCCGGCCAGCAGGCGCGAGGCCACGTTGATGTACTTCCGCCCGGCCTCCTGCGCCTCGACCACCGCCTTTTCCAGCGGCAGCTTGGCGCGCACCGAGGCCAGCTTGATCAGCATCGGCAGGTTGACGCCGGCGATCACCTCGACCTTGCCGTGGTCCAGGACCGAGATCGCCAGGTTCGAGGGCGTGCCGCCGAACATGTCGGTCAGCAGCACCACGCCGTCGCCGCGGTCGACCGACTTGACCTGCTGCAGGATCTCGGCCCGGCGGGCCTCCATGTCGTCGTCCGGGCCGATGCAGACGCTCGCCAGCTGCTGCTGCGGGCCGACCACGTGGACCAGCGCGGCGGCGAACTCCTCGGCCAGGCGGCCGTGCGTCACCAGTATGATGCCGATCATCGCATCCCTGTTTCCCAGACTCCCGCCCGTGGGACCACGGGTCCCCCCTATTGGCCGCCCCCGCGTGGGACGGTCCTTCTAACGCATTTATTATTGCACTGCACGACTTGCATTCCGGCGACGTCCGCGGCTAGCCGCCCCGCTCGATGTCGCGGTGGCCCAGCACCACCGGTCGGCCGAGGCCGGCCAGCCACTCCGCCAGGCGCTCGGCGACGAAGACCGAGCGGTGGCGCCCGCCGGTGCAGCCGACCGCCAGCGTCAGGTAGGTCTTGCCCTCGGCCTCGTAGCGCGGCAGCAGCGGGCCCAGCCAGGCGATGAGCCCCTGGAAGAAGCCGGCAAAGCCCGGGTCCTGCTCGACATAGCGCGCGACGGCCGCGTCACGCCCCGACAGCGGCTTCAGCGCCGGGTCGTAGTGCGGATTGCGCAGGAAGCGCACGTCGAACACCAGGTCGGCCTCGCGCGGCAGGCCCTGGCGGAACGAGAAGGAGGTGATGAAGGTCATCATCCCCAGCCCGGTCGCGCCGGCAAGACTGAGGTGCCCGGCGATGAGGCGCCGGAACTCCGCCGCCTGCAGCAGCGAGGTGTCGAACAGCAGGTCGGCGCGGCCGCGCAGCGGCTGCATCAGGCGCCGCTCGGCCTGGATGCCGTCCAGCACCGGCCGGTCCTGCGCCAGCGGGTGGCGGCGCCTGGTCTCGGTGAAGCGCCTGACCAGCACCTCGTCCTCGCAGTCGACGAAGACCAGGCGCGTCGCCAGGCGCGGGTCGGCCAGCAGCTCGTCCAGCAGGGTCAGCAGCCGGCCGGCGGCGAAGTCGCGCGTGCGCACGTCGACGCCGACCGCCAGGGGACGCCCGCCCGCGCTCTCCAGGCTGGCGCGCACCAGGTCGAGCGGCAGGTTGTCGATCGCCTCGTAGCCCAGGTCCTCCAGCGTGTTCAGCGCGATGGAGCGGCCGGCGCCGCTGAGGCCCGTGACCAGCACCACGCGCCGCGCCGCCGGCTGCGGCGGCTTCGCCGGTGCCTGGCGCTCCAGGGCGAGGCGCAGCTTGGCCACCGCCGAGGCCGGGAAGGGATCCAGCTGGATCGCCGGCAGCGTGACGCCGAGCAGGGTCTCCTGCCGCTCCTCGGGCAGGCGCTCCACCGCCGCGCCGGGCACCAGGTCGACGATCAGCGCCAGCGGCGCCTCGGCCAGGCGCGGCTGGGCGACGATGCCGAGGCCACGTACCTCCAGCTGCCCGGCGATGCTGCCGGGAGCGCGGGCGAAGAGCCGCCCCTCGGCCAGGAAGAGCTCGGTCTGGTCGTCGGCCACCAGGATCGCGCCCGCGTCGATCAGGCGCAGCGCCAAGTCCGACTTGCCACTGCCCGAGGGGCCACGCAGCAGGATCCCTTGGCCTTCCAGAGCGACGCAGGTCGCATGCTGCAGCAGGCCCTGGGGCGGGGCGCCGGGACTCACTTGCGCCCCCGCGTCTGCGGCTTGGTGGTCGGCCGCGTGGCGCCCCGCGTGGTGGGTTGCGGGCGCGCTGCCGGCAGGCGCACCAGGAAGCGCGCGCCGAGGACGCGGTCGCCCTCCACCCTGTTCTCGGCCCAGAGGCGGCCGCGGTGCGCCTCGATGATCTGCTTGGAGATCGAGAGGCCGAGGCCGGAGTGCGTGCCGAACTTCTCGCCCTCGGGCCGCGAGGAATAGAAGCGGTCGAAGATGGCCTCCAGCTTGTCCTCCGGGATGCCTGGGCCTTCGTCCTCGACGGTGGTCAGGATGGACTCCCCGTCGCGCTGCGCGGTCAGGCGGATGGTGCCGCCCGGTGGGCTGAAGGACATCGCGTTGACGATGATGTTGCGGAAGACCTGGCCCAGGCGGCCCTCCAGGCCGGTCACGGTCAGGTCCTGCGGCGCCAGGTCGATCTGGAAGCGTGGCCCGGTCTCGCCCGACGACATGGAGTGGACTTCCACCAGCGCCTCGAGCAGGCGGCGCAGGTCGAAGGGCTCGGCCTCGGCGCGCGCCAGCTCGGCGTCCAGGCGCGAGGCGTCGGAGATGTCGGTGATCAGGCGGTCCATCCGGTTCACGTCGTCCAGGATGATCGCCAGCAGCTGCTTGATGCGCGCCGGGTCGTCCAGCCGCATCACCGTCTCCACCGCGCTGCGCAGCGAGGTGAGGGGGTTCTTGATCTCGTGCGCCACGTCGGCGGCGAAGCCCTCGATGGCGTCGACCCGGGTCCAGAGCGTGTCGGTCATCGAGGTGAGGGCGCGGCCCAGCTCGCCGATCTCGTCGCGGCGGCGCGAGTAGTCGGGCAGCGGGATCTTCTTGCCCTTGCCGCTCTTCACCCGGTCGGCGGCGCGCGCCAGGGTGCGGATCGGCCGGGCGATGGTGCCGGCGAGATAGAGCGAGAGCAGCACGGTCACCGTCAGCGCCACGCCGAAGATCACCAGCACGTCGACGCGCCGCGCCGCCACCGAGCGCTCGATGGCGTTGCCGTCCTTGGTCAGCAGCAGTGCGCCCAGCACCTGGCGGTAGCGCTGCACCGGCACCGCCATGGTCAGGACCAGCTTGCCGTCGCGGCCGCGGCGGGCCTGGCCCTCCTGCCCGCCGAACAGGGCCGCCAGCACCTCGGGATAGTCGGCGGCGGTCTGCGTCGCGCCGTCCTCGTAGGCCGGCAGGTCCTCGGTCCCCGGCAGCCAGGCGAAGAGCCCGTCGATGAAGGCCAGGACGCGGTCGAGCAGTCCTGGCTCTTCCTGCGGCACCAGGGGATCGACGACGATGACGCCGTTCGGCCCGGCGAGCTGGTAGGAATCGACCAGCAGGATGCCGCCCTGCTCGAAGGGGGCGTAGAGGCGGCCGCGCAGGCCGGTCTCGGTCAGCAGCAGGCGGACTTGGTGGCGCGTCAGCTCGGGTACCAGGCGCTCGCGGCCGGTCTGGTCGGCCAGCACCGCGGTGGCACCGAGGCTGAGGGCGAAGACCCGGCCCTGCGTCGCCATGGCCTCCATCTCGGCCTGGATCAGGCTCTCGCGGTACTGCTTGAGGTACAGCAGGCCGAAGACCGGGATGGCCAGCACCACCAGGTTGACCAGCAGCACCCGGCGCAGGGTCGGCGAGCGCCAGAAGCGCCAGCCGGCCGGCCGGGCCGAGCGCGAGATGGAGTCAGGCTCGGCCCAGCCGGTCGCGCGCAGTTCGCCGCGCCCGCCTCGGGTGCGGGCGGCGGGATCGCGCAACGGCGCCGCCGGCGGCGGACGGTCGAGCGGCTCGGCGGTCATGTCGGACATTGTAACCGATGGGGCGGCATCGCGAGAGGGTGGCCAGGGGACGCCCATAATACGGCGGCAGCGGGGCAGGCGTGCCCCGTGGCTAGGCGACCGGCTGGCCGAGGCGCAGCAGGTTGCCGTGCGGATCGAAGAGATAGGCCTCGCGCTGGCCCCAGGGCTGGTCGGCCGGCGGGGTGGCGCGCCAGCCGGCGGCGGTGGCCTCGGCCGCCAGGGCCTCCACGTCGCCGACGCGCAGATAGACGCCCGAGGCCTCGCAGATGCGGCGGTCGGGGCAGGGCCAGAACATCAGCTCCACCTGGTCGCGGCGCAGGATCAAGGTGCCCTCGGCCTTCGCCGTCACGACGAAGCGCAGCCGGCCGTAGGCCTCTTCGGTCTCGGCCAGGTCGAGCGAGGGCAGCACCGGCATGGCGGAATAGAGGCGGGTCATGGCGCGCTCGGATCCCAGGTGAACAGGGGCTTTCCTATAGCCGCCCGCCTGCTCTGTCGCGAGTGGCTTGCGCCGGGCCCCGCCGGGCGCCAACTATCCGCTCATGGCGAACGACGCGCTCAGGGCTGGCGAGGTCGCGGTGCCCCCGCCCCGGGCGGAGGACGCCGGGCTGGTCTTCATCGGCCGCATCCGCACGCCCTGGACCAGCCGCCTGGACTGCCCGCGCCAGGGCCGCCTGGACGGCCCGCTCTGCCGGCTGGAGCTGGACCAGCCCTGGGCCCAGGCGCTGCAGGGCGTCGAGGCCTATGCGCGGCTCGAGGTGCTCTACTGGCTCGACCGCTCGCGCCGCGACATCCTGCTGCAGAGCCCGAAGAACGACGGCAGCCTGCACGGCGCCTTCTCGCTGCGCTCGCCGGTCAGGCCCAACCCCATCGGCACGGCCATCGTGGCGCTGGAGCGGGTGGAGGGCACGACGCTGCTGGTACGTGGCCTGGACTGCCTGGACGGGACGCCGCTGCTCGACATCAAGCCGGACCGTCCGCTGTTCCATCCCGTGGCGCCGGCCCCGCCGGGCGAGACGGCGCACGAGCTCGACCGGCCCTGTCCCCTCGCCGGCGGCAAGGCGCCGTGACCCCCTGCGATTGACCGGCCCTCGCCGGGCCGCCTACAAACCTGCCGCTCACTCCCAGAGAGGATCGACCCCATGTCCAACCACCTGAAGTTCTACATCGATGGCGCCTGGGTCGATCCCGTGACGCCGAAGACGCTCGACGTCATCAACCCGGCGACCGAGGAGGCCTATACCCAGATCTCCGCCGGTGGCGCCGCCGACGTCGATCGCGCCGTGGCCGCCGCGCGCCGCGCCTTCCCGGCCTTCAGCCGCACCACGCGCGAGGAGCGCATGGCGCTCCTCGGCCGCATCATCGCGGCCTACAAGGCGCGCATGAACGACATGGCGCGCGCCATCTCGGACGAGATGGGCGCCCCCATGGGCCTGGCGCTGAACTCGCAGGCCGCCGCCGGCCTCGCCCACCTGCAGTCGACCCTGAAGGCGCTGGAGTCCTTCCACTTCGAGGAGCAGCGCGGCGCGACGCGCATCGTGCGCGAGGGGATCGGCGTCTGCGGCCTGATCACGCCCTGGAACTGGCCGATGAACCAGGTCACCTGCAAGGTCGGGCCGGCCATCGCCGCGGGCTGCACCATGGTGCTGAAGCCGAGCGAGATCGCGCCGATCTCCTCCATCGTCTTCACCGAGATCATGGACGCGGCCGGCGTGCCGCAGGGCGTCTACAACATGGTGAACGGCGAGGGCGCCGTGGTGGGCGCCGCCATGTCGGCGCACCCCGGCATCGACATGATGTCCTTCACCGGCTCGACCCGCGCCGGCATCCTGGTGGCCAAGGCCGCCGCCGATACGGTCAAGCGCGTGTCGCAGGAACTGGGTGGCAAGTCGCCGAACATCATCCTGCCCGACGCCGACCTGGCGCGCGCGGTGAAGCAGGGCGTGGTGAGCTGCTTCAACAACTCCGGCCAGTCCTGCAACGCGCCGACGCGCATGCTGGTGCAGCGCGCCCGCCATGACGAGGCCCTGGCCATCGCCAAGGCGACGGCCGAGAAGACCAAGGTCGGCGATCCCAAGGCCGAGGGCACGCAGCTCGGCCCGGTGGTCAGCCAGCTCCAGTTCGACAAGATCCAGAAGCTGATCCAGGCCGGCATCGACGAGGGCGCCACGCTGGTCGCCGGCGGCACCGGCCGTCCCGAGGGCCTTAACCGCGGCTACTACGTCCGCCCGACGGTCTTCGGCAACGTCACCAACGACATGACCATCGCGCGCGAGGAGATCTTCGGGCCGGTGCTGGCGATCCTGCCCTACGACAGCGAGGAGCAGGCGATCCAGATCGCCAACGACACGCCCTATGGCCTTGCCGCCTACGTGCAGTCGGAGAACCTGGAGCATGCGCGCGACGTGGCGCGCCAGCTTCGCGCCGGCCAGGTGAAGATCAACAGCCCGGCCTGGGACACCTTCGCGCCCTTCGGCGGCTACAAGCAGTCCGGCAACGGGCGCGAGTACGCCGACTGGGGCATCCACGACTTCGTGGAGGTGAAGGGCATCCTCGGCTTCGAGGCGGCCTGATCCTCGGCGTGTGAAAAAGAAGGGGTGGTGCCGCGCGGCACCACCCCGGAGAGACGAGGCGCGGCGCTGACCGCCGCGCCTCCTGGGAAGGCCAGAGCCCCAAAAGACTAGAGGCCGAGCGCGGCCTTCACCGCCGGCAGCGCCGCGCCGCCGTCGCGGGTGGTGACGCCATCGAGCCAGGGCTCGATCGCGGCGGGATTGGCCTTGATCCAGGCAAGGCCCGCGGCCTCGGCATCCGTGCCGTCCAGGATCGCCTGCATGACATCGCCCTCCATCTGCAGCGTGAAGCGCAGGTTGGCGAGGAAGCGGCCGAGGTTCGGGCAGGCCTCGGCATAACCCTTGCGCGTCAGCGTGTGGATCGTCGCCGGGCCGAAGCCGTCGGCCTCGAAGCCGTCGAGATAGGCGATCGGCATGGCGCCCATCACCGGGTGCGGCGTCCAGGCCAGGAAGATCACCCACTTCTTGTCGGCCATCAGCTTGCCGGCCTGCGCCAGCATGCCCTGCTCGCTCGACTCCACCAGGTTCCAGCCGGCAAGCCCGTTGGCCGGGTCGTCGATCTTGGCCTGCAGGATGCGGTTGCCGTCGTTGCCCGGCTCGATGCCGTAGATGGTCTTGTCGAACTCCGCGCCGTGCGCCGCCAGGTCGGCAAGCTTGGTCACGCCCGCGGCGGCGACGTAGTCCGGCACCACCGGGCCGTAGCCCGCGCCTTCCAGGTTCACCGCGTAGCTGACCACCGTGCCCCGCTCCAGAAAGGGTGTGACCTCCACCACCTGGCTCGGCATCCAGTTGTCCAGCCAGACGTCGAGGTCGCCGTTCTCCAGGCTCTGCAGGATGACCGGGACGCCCAGCACCTGGGCGTCGACCTGATAGCCTATCGCCTTCAGCACCACCGCGACCAGCCCGTTCTGCGCCGTGTTGTCGGTCCAGCCGCCGTCGGCCAGGCGCAGCGTGGCGCAGTCCGCCGCCAGGCTGGCGCCGCCGGCCGATATCGAGAGCGCGAGCCCTGCCGCGCCGCCCAGAATCCACCGCTTCAGCATCCCAGGTCTCCCCCTTGCCGATAATTTTGCTTGATCGTGCAAAATAGTCTGGGCTAGACAGCGCGGCCTTGGCAAGGGGGATGCGCGGATGGCCGCTGCGGGCGAGCATGACTTCATCATCGTCGGCGCCGGCTCGGCCGGCGCGGTGCTGGCCAACCGCCTGTCGGCGCGCCACCGGGTGCTGCTGCTGGAGGCCGGCGGCGACGAGCGCCACCTGCTGCTGAAGATGCCGGCGGCGCTCAGCTATCCGCTGAAGGGCACGCGCTGGAACTGGCTCTATCAGACCGATCCCGAGCCGGGACTGGAAGGGCGGCGCATCGCCTGCCACCGCGGCCGGGTGCTCGGCGGCTCCTCCTCGATCAACGGCATGAACTGGGTGCGCGGTCATCCCGCCGACTACGACCGCTGGGCGGACGAGGGGGCGGCGGGCTGGGACTTCGCCGCCTGCCTGCCCTACTTCAAGCGCGCCGAGGGGCACCAGGACGGCGCCACGCCCTGGCGCGGCGGCGCCGGCCCGGTGTCGGTCATGGTGGGGCGCACGCCCAATCCGCTCTACGAGGCCTGGCTGGAGGCCGGGCGCCAGGCCGGCTACGGCGTCAGCGACGACATGAACGGCGCGCGGCAGGAAGGCCTGGCGCGGATGGAGATGTCGATCGCCGGCGGCGAGCGCTGCTCCACCGCGCGCGCCTACCTGCGCCCGGTCATGGCGCGCCCCGATCTGACGGTGCTGACCCGTGCGCTGACGCTGCGCGTGCTGCTGGAAGGGCGGCGCGCGGTCGGCGTCGAGGTGGCGCGGCGCGGCGGGGTCGAGCGTCACCACGCCGCCCGCGCGGTGATCCTGGCCGCCGGCGCGATCAACTCGCCGCAGCTCCTGCTGCTCTCCGGCATCGGGCCGGCCGAGCATCTGCGGGCGCAGGGAATCGCCGTGGCACACAACCTGCCCGGCGTCGGCCGGAACCTGCAGGACCACCTGGAGCTCTACATGCAGTGGGCCTGCACCCAGCCGGTCTCGCTGCACCGCTACATGGGTCTCTTCGCCAAGGCGGCGGTCGGGCTGCGCTGGCTCATGAGCCGCAGTGGTCCCGGCGCGACCTGCCACTTCGAGGCCGGCGGCTTCATCCGCAGCCGTCCCGGCGTGACGCACCCCGACCTGCAGTTCCACTTCCTGCCGGCGGCGGTCAGCTACGACGGCTCCTCGCCGGCCGCCGGCCACGGCTTCCAGGCGCACGTCGGGCCGATGCGGCCGAGCGGGCGCGGGCGCCTCGCCCTGCGCTCGGCCGATCCGCGCCAGGCACCCAGCATCCTGTTCAACTATAATCTGACGGCGGATGACATCAGCACGATGCGCGACGGCGTGCGCCTGACACGGGAGATCGTCGCCCAGCCGGCCTTCGACGCGCTGCGCGGCGCCGCCATCTCGCCAGCGCCGGATCTCGGCGACGGCGACGCGGCGATCGACGCCTTCGTGCGCCGCCACGCCGAGAGCGCCTATCACCCCGTCGGCTCCTGCCGCATGGGCCAGGACGCGATGGCGGTGGTGGATCCCGCGCTGGCGGTGCGCGGGCTGGAGAACCTGCTGGTGGTCGATGCCTCGGTCATGCCCTCGCTGCCGTCCGGCAACACCAACTGGCCGACCATCATGCTGGCCGAGCGCGCCAGCGACCTGATCCTGGGCGAGGCGCCCCTGCCGCCCGAGCCAGCGGTGCCCTGGGTCGCGCCCGACTGGCAAAGCCGCCAGCGCGTGGGCTAGAGAGGGGGGCGAAGGGAGCCCCCATGGCCGACAAGGTGCGCCGCAAGGCGCCGGAGAAACGCCGCCTGCGGCTGATCGAGGCCACGCTGCAGGCCTTCGACACGCATGGCCTGGCCGCCACCAGCGTCGCGCGCGTCGCCGCGCTGGCGCGGGTCTCGGCCGGCAACGTGCACCACTACTTCGGCGGCAAGGACGGCCTGCTGGAGGCGGCGCTGCTGCACCTGATGGGCGAGCTGCACGCTGCCTCGCTGGCGCTGCTGGCCGAGGCCAAGGGGCCGCTCGACCGCCTCGACGCTTTCGTCGAGGCCAACTTCTCCGACGCCATCTTCACCCGCGCGATCTGCCGCGCCTGGCTGCACTTCTGGGCCGAGGCGCCGCACGCGCCCGAGCTGGCGCGGCTGGAGCGGCTGAACCGCCAGCGCAACCGCTCGAACCTGACCGCCGCGCTGCGCCAGATGATGCCGCTGGAGGCGGCGCGCGACCTGGCGGAGGAGATCGCCGCCACGGTCGACGGCTACTGGACGCAGCGCGCGCAGGCCACCAGCCTCATCACTCCGGCCAAGGCGCGGGTGCTGCTGAAGGCGCAGATCCGGCGGGGCATCCTTGCCGGCGGCGGCACGCTGCCATCGGCTAAACAATTTTGCTTGATCGTGCAAAATGAGCGCGTGACACTCGCCGCCGCCAACGGAAGCGGTGGAGGGGTTTCACGTGACGATCGGATTCATCGGGCTCGGCACCATGGGCGGCGCGATGGCCCTGCGCCTGCGGCGCGCGGGCTATCCGCTGCTGGTCTGCGACCGCGACGCGGCCAAGACCGAGCCGCTACGGGCCGCCGGCGCGCGCGTCGCGGCGAGCCCGGCCGACTGCGCCGCCGGGGCCGAGGTGCTGATCACCTCGCTGCCCGGGCCGCCGCAGTGCGAGGCGGTGATGGCCACCGCCGGCCCGGCGCTGCAGCCCGGTGCGCTCTGGATCGACACCACGACCAACCGCCGCGCCCTGGTGCTCTCGGTGGCCGGTGAGCTGGCGAAGCGCGGTGTCGCCACGGTGGAGGCGCCGGTCACCGGCGCGGTCGACGGTGCGCGCCAGGGCCGCCTGACGCTCTTCGTCGGCGGCGACGACAAGGCCGTGGCGCGCGCCGAGCCGCTCTTCGCCCACCTCGGCCGCGTCATCCGCTGCGGCGCGCTGGGCGGCGGCAACCCGGTGAAGCTGGTGACCAACCTCTTGTGGTTCGTGCATGCCGCGGTGCTGGGCGAGGGGTTGCTGCTGGGCAAGCTGGCAGGGGTCGAGCTCGGCACGGTCTGGCAGGCGATCAAGGATTCGGTCGGCGATTCCTTCGTCGCACGGCACGACGCGCCCTCGATCTTCGCCGGGCACTACGATCCCTCCTTCTCGCTCGACCTCTGCCTCAAGGACCTTGGCCTGACGCTGGAACTGGCCGGCGAGCTCGGCCTGCCGCTGCCGCTCGGCCAGGCGGCCGAGGCGCGCTACGCCGCGGCCAAGGCGCAGTACGGCGGCGGCGCCGGCGAGCTGCATGTCGCGCGCCTGCTGGAGGACGCGGCCGGCAGCGACCTCCGCCTGGCCGGCGACTGGACCCCGCACTGGGAGGTCCCGGCCGCCTAGCACCTGTGCCCCACCAGTCTTTGCCCGGGATGGCGCCAGGCGCTAAGGTCCCGCCCGCAACAGTGGGAGCAGGGCCATGGCACTCAGCCTGGCGGAGCAGGGCGAGGATCTGGCGGCCGTCATGCGGCGCCTGGGCAGCGATGCCAAGGCGGCGGCGGCGACCCTGGCGCTGGCCGAGGGCGCGCAGAAGAACCGCGCCCTGCTGGCGGCGGCGGCTTCGCTGCGCGCCGAGCAGGCGGCGCTGCTGGCGGCCAACCAGCGCGACATGGCGGCGGGCCGGGCCAAGGGCCTGACGCCGGCGCTGCTCGACCGGCTGGAGCTGAACCCCGCGCGCATCGAGGCCATGGCCAAGGGCCTGGAGGACATCGCCGCGCTGCCCGAGCCGGTGGGCCGCACGCTCGCCGAATGGACCCGGCCCAACGGCCTCAAGATCGCCCGCGTCGCCGTGCCGCTGGGCGTCATCGGCATCATCTACGAAAGCCGGCCGAACGTGACCGCCGATGCCGGCGGCCTCTGCCTCAAGGCCGGCAACGCGGCGATCCTGCGCGGCGGCTCGGAGTCCTTCCATTCCTCCGGTGCCATCCTCGCCTGCCTGCAGGCGGGCCTGCGCGCGGCCCATCTGCCCGAGGCGGCGATCCAGGCCGTGCCGACCAGCGACCGCGCCGCCGTCGGCCTGCTGCTGACCATGAACGAGGCGGTGGACATCATCATCCCGCGCGGCGGCAAGGGCCTGATCGAGCGCGTGATGAAGGAAAGCCGCGTGCCGGTGCTGGCGCACCTGGAGGGCATGAACCACAGCTACATCCACGCCAGCGCCGATCCCGAGAAGGCGCGCCGCGTGGTGTTCAACGCCAAGATGCGCCGCGTCTCGGTCTGCGGCGCGACCGAGACGATCCTCTGCGACCGCGCGGTGCTGCAGAGCCACCTGAAGCCGCTGCTGGAGGACCTGCTGGCCGCCGGCTGCGAGGTCAGGGGCGATGCCGCCGTCATGGCGCTGGACCCGCGCGTCGTCGCCGCGAGCGCGGCCGACTGGGACACCGAGTACCTGGCGCCGATCGTCGCGGTGAAGGCGGTCGGGGGCCTGGACGGGGCGTTGGCGCACATCGCCCGCCACGGCTCCAAGCATACCGAGGCGATCCTGGCCGAGGACCAGGCGGCGATCGCGCGCTACACGCGCGAGGTCGACGCCGCGATCGTGCTGGTCAACGCCTCGACCCAGTTCGCCGACGGCGGCGAGTTCGGCATGGGCGCCGAGATCGGCATCGCCACCGGCAAGCTGCACGCCCGCGGGCCGGTCGGCGCGGCCGAGCTCACCAGCTACAAGTACGTGGTGCTGGGCGACGGCCAGGCGCGGCCCTGACCTCTGTCCTTCGTTCCCCTCTCCCCGTTCCACGGGGAGAGGTCGGGTGAGGGGCGGTCGGTTGTTCTACCGCTTACGGGTCACCGCGATACCAAACACCCCTCACCCCGACCCTCTCCCCGTCAGAACGGGGAGAGGGAGGACTGCTGGCGTGGTGCCTCGTTGTCCCGCCCTCGACAGCGCCGGCCCCGGCGCGGCAGCATCCGGCGGCCTTCACCTCGCCCGGATGCCGCCCATGCCGAACTGGCTTTCGCCCATCGTCCTGCTGCTCTGCTCCAACGTCTTCATGACCTTTGCCTGGTATGGCCACCTGAAGCACAAGGCGGTGGCGCTCTGGATCGTGGTGCTGGTCTCCTGGGGCATCGCCTTCGTCGAGTACTGCTTCGCCGTGCCGGCCAACCGCCTGGGCTCGGCCGTCTATACGACCGCCCAGCTCAAGACCATGCAGGAGGTCATCACCCTGCTGGTCTTCGCCGTCTTCTCGGTGCTCTACCTGAAGGAGCCGCTGGGCTGGAACCACGCCGTCGGCTTCGGCTTCCTGGTGGCCGGCGCCTTCTTCATCTTCCATAAGTTCTGAATGACCCACCCGCTGCCAGCCCAGCCCCCCTTGGCCACGCCCGCGCGTCTCGGCACCGCTCTCGGCGGCCATCTTCCGGTGGCGGGTCAGCGCATCGGCCTGCTCGGCGGCTCCTTCAACCCGGCGCATGGCGGGCACCGGCATATCTCCCTGGCGGCGCTGCGGCGCCTGGGGCTCGATGCCGTGTGGTGGCTGGTCTCGCCGCAGAACCCGCTGAAGCCGGCGGACGGCATGGCGCCGCTGGCCGAGCGCCTGGCCGGCGCCCGGGCCCTGGCCCGCCATCCGCGCATCCGTGTCGCCGCGCTGGAAACGCTGCTCGGCACCCGCTACACGGCGGACACCCTCATGGCTCTCAAGCGGCGCTTCCCCGGGGTGCGCTTCGTCTGGCTGATGGGGGCCGACAACCTGATCCAGGTCTCGGACTGGGAGAACTGGACGCAAATCT
The DNA here is from genome assembly GCA_029781795.1 of Pseudomonadota bacterium. Taxonomy (GTDB): domain Bacteria; phylum Pseudomonadota; class Alphaproteobacteria; order Kiloniellales; family JACOMY01; genus JAKOWB01. Next base: position 20,190 of record JAKOWB010000020.1, read on the forward strand.
TTCACGCGGTTCCCGTTGCGGTCCTGGCGCGTCCTACCTATTCTCTACGGGCGTCGTCGGCCAAGGCGGCGCAGCGGTTTCGTCGCGGGCGGCTGTCCGAGCAGCGGGCGGCCGGACTGGCGGACCGGGAACCGCCCGCCTGGGCCTTTTTGCACATCCGGCTCTCCGCTTTGTCGGCGACGCAGATCCGGGCCGCCCGCCGCGGTTAGGCGAACGGCTCTTCGTCGAGGCAAGGACTGGAGGATCATACCCCTGCGCAAGACCACGGCGCGTGCGGCCGCCAAGACCAAGCCGCAGCAGCCTGAACGGAACCGAGCCCTTCTCGACCTCGTGCTCGCTTCCCTGGATGACGACAAGGCCGAAGACACCGTCGTCATCGATCTCGCCGACAAGAGCTCCATCGCCGACTTCATGGTCATCGCCAGCGGCCGTTCCAGCCGCCAGGTCACGACCATGGCCGACCACCTGGCCGAAAAGCTGAAGGCCGGGCGCAAGGGCCCCGTGCCGGTCGAGGGCAAGTCGCACGGCGACTGGGTGCTGGTCGACGGCGGCGACGTCATCGTCCACCTCTTCCGTCCCGAGGTCCGCACCTTCTACGGCCTGGAGAAGATGTGGGGCGCCCTGCTCGACGAGCCGGCCGAAGCGGCGGTCGCCGGCGCCTGACCCGCGCCCTGAAGCGATGCGTCTGACCCTGATCGCGGTGGGCCGCGCGCGCGTCGGCCCCAGTGGCCTCGCGCTGGCCCACCTCTACGACGACTATGCCCGGCAGCTGACCGGCCGCCCGCTGGGCCCCCTGACCCTGAAGGAAGTGCAGGAGCGCCGCGCCCTGCCGCGGCACGAGCTGCCGGCGGCCGAGGCGAGGCTGATCCGCGCCGCGCTGCCGGCCGGCGCCGTGCTGATCGCGCTCGACAGCCGCGGCCGGGCGCTGAACTCGGAAGACTTTGCCCGTCGCCTCGGCCAGTGGCACGACCAGGGGCGCGAGGCGGCGCTGGTGATCGGCGGCGCCGAGGGACTGGACCCGGCGCTGCGCGACGAAGCCGACCTGGTCCTCGCCCTCGGCCCCATGACCTGGCCGCACCAGCTGGTCCGCGTCATGCTGGCCGAGCAGCTCTTCCGCGCCCAGGCCATCCTGACCGGGCACCCTTACCACCGGGATTGAGAGAGCGTCCGCCCCTACAGCGGGCGCTGGTACTCCAGCACCAGCTCGTAGTGCTGCACCGTGGGATCGAAGTTCAGCAGCGCCGCCACTGCCTCCGGCTCCATCACCGCGTGCTGCAGCGCCTGGCCGGCGAAGGCGCGCACCGCCTCCAGGTTGGCCCAGCGCGTCAGCACCAGGAACTCGCTGTCCGCTGCCCGATCCTCGCGCAGCAGGGTGGCACCCTGGAAGCCGGCGATGGACTTCAACTCGGGCAACACCTTGTGGCGGAAATGCTCGGCATAGGCGGAGGCCTTGCCGAGTGCGGCGCGTCCGCGCCAGGTCCTGACGATCATGGTACTCCCTCCGGGGCGGCCCCCCGCGACCCCGCGCCCCTGCCGCGGCACGGTGAAAGCGGGTATATAGGCCCCTGCCGCCCAATCTAGCGCACGAGTTGCCCCGCCGATGAAGCCTGCCGCCCGCCCGCGTCCCGTCGTCCTCTGCATCCTCGACGGCTGGGGCCATCGCACCGACTGCGACAACAACGCCATCTGCCAGGCCAGGACGCCCTGGATGACGCGCGCCCTCAAAACCCGACCGCAGGCTTTGGTCGATGCCTCGGAGCTGGAGGTCGGCCTGCCGCGCGGCCAGTTCGGCAATTCCGAGGTCGGGCACATGAACCTCGGTGCCGGGCGCGTCGTCATGCAGGAACTGCCGCGCATAGATTTGGCCCTGGAGCGCCACGAAGTGGCCACGATGCCGGCCTTCCGTGACTTCGTGGCAAAGCTCAAGGCCAGCGGCGGCCGCGCGCACCTCCTGGGGCTCCTGTCCCCCGGTGGCGTGCACGCGCACCAGAAGCACATGGCGGCGCTGGCGAACCTGCTGGCGGCGGAGGGCATTCCCGTCCAGGTGCATGCCTTCCTCGACGGCCGCGACACGCCGCCGAAGTCGGCCGAGCGCTACCTCAGGGACTTCCAGGCCGACACCCCGGCGCCGATCGCCACGGTCAGCGGACGCTTCTATGCCATGGACCGCGACCAGCGCTGGGAGCGCGTGACCCTGGCCTACGACTGCCTGACCCAGGGCAAGGGCGAGGCCGCGGCCGGCGCCCAGGCGGCGCTGGCCGCCGGCTATGCCCGCGGCGAGAGCGACGAGTTCGTGCGGCCGACCGCTGTCGCCGGCTATGCCGGGATGCGGGACGGCGACGGCCTGCTGATGGCCAACTTCCGCGCCGACCGCGCGCGCGAGATCCTGACCGCGCTGCTCGACCCCGGCTTCGAGGGTTTCCCGCGTGGCCGCAGGGTCAACTTCGCCGCCGCGCTCGGCATGGTCGACTACTCCACGGCGCTGAACCGCTTTCTCGCCACGCTCTTCCCGCCGGGCGACCTCAAGGAGACGCTGGGCGAGATCGTCTCCCGTGCCGGCATGCATCAGCTCCGCATCGCCGAGACCGAGAAGTACGCCCACGTCACCTTCTTCTTCAACGGCGGGCGCGAGGAGCTCTTCCCCGGCGAGGAGCGCATCCTGGTGCCTTCGCCCAAGGTCGCGACCTATGACCTGCAGCCCGAGATGGCGGCGCCCGAGGTGACCGACAGGCTGGTGGCGGCGGTCGGCAGCGGGCGCTTCGACCTGATCGTGGTGAACTATGCCAACGGCGACATGGTGGGCCACACCGGCAACCTGCAGGCCGCGATCCAGGCGGTCGAGGCGGTGGATGCCTGCCTGGCCCGCCTGGCGGCGGCGGTGGAGCAGGCGGGCGGCGTGCTGCTGATCACCGCCGACCACGGCAACGCCGAGGAGATGCTGGACGAGGTGAACCACCAGCCGCACACCCAGCACACGCTGAACAAGGTGCCGGTGCTGCTGGCGGTCGGCCCGGCCGAGGTCAAGGCGCTGCACGACGGGCGCCTGGCCGACATCGCGCCGACGCTGCTGCAGTTCCTCGGCCTGCCGCAGCCCAAGGCCATGACCGGGCGTTCGCTACTGGGGCCTGGCCGCGTCGCCAGCGCCGCCGAGTAGGAGGGCCGATGGCGCTGCCGCGTCCCCTGGGCTGGGTGCTGGTCGCAGGCCTGCTGGTCGCGCCGCCGGTTCTTGCTCAAGAGAAGCAGCAGGAGGAACTGACCGAGGTCGAGAAGAAGCTGGCCGCCGACCAGGCCAAGGCGGCGGAGCTGAAGGCGCGCGAGCAGGCGATCCGCGACGAGATCGCGGCGCTCACCAAGGAACTGGTCGCCGTCGCCGCCAAGGCCCAGGCGCTGGAAGGCGACCTGACCTCGGTCGAGCAGACCGCCGCGGCCCTTAGCGAGGAACTGGCGGCGCGCCAGGCCGGTCTCGCCGCCAAGCGCGCGCAGCTTGCCGCGACCCTGGGCGCGCTGGTGCGCATCGCCCTGCAGCCGCCCGAGGCGGTGCTGGCCGAGCCGGCCTCGCCGCTGGATGCCGCGCGCTCGGCCCTGCTGCTCTCGCAGCTGGTGCCGGAGCTGGAGAAGCGCGCCGCGGCGCTGCGCCGCGACCTGGACGAACTGGTGGCGCTGCAGCAGCAGATCGCCGGCGAGAACCTGGCGGCCAGCGCCAAGCAGCAGGAACTGGAGCAGGAGCGCGCCCGCCTGCAGGCGCTGCTGGAGCGCAAGGAGGCCCTGGCCGAGATCACCGCGGCCGAGCGCACGGCGGCCGAGCAGCGCGCGGCAAGGCTGGCCGACCAGGCCGCCGATCTCAAACAATTGATCGCCGAGCTGGAGCGCGAGGCGGCCCAGCGCGCCGCCGAGGAAAAGACCCGCGCCGAGGCCGAGGCCGCCGCCCGCGCCAAGGCCGAGGCGGCGCGCCTGGCGGCCGAGGAGGCTGCGGCGGCGGCGAAGCAGGCGGCCGAGGAGAAGCAGGCCGCCGCGGCCGAGGCAGCCAGGCAGGCGGCGGAGAAGGCCGCCGCCGAGGCGGCGCAGGCGGAGGCCGCGGCCGACAGCGCCGGCGCCGAGCAGGCCGCCCTGGCGCCGCCGGCGGGCCTGCGCGACTTCCCCGACAAGCCCGGCGGCCTCTTCCTGCCGGCGCGCGGCGCGCTGCAGGCCGGCTACGGCCAGCCGCTGCCCGACGGCAGCGAGGACTCCAAGGGCCTGCTGATCCAGACGCGCCCCGGGGCGCAGATCGTCGCGACCTTCGACGGGCGCGTGGTCTATGCCGGGGCGTTCCGTCGCTATGGCCTTATCTTGATCCTCGAACACGGCGGGCGATATCATTCGCTGCTGGCCGGCCTGGGCCGCATCGACGTGGTCCTCGGACAGTGGGTCGTGGCCGGCGAGCCGGTCGGCCTCATGGGCAGCCCTCCCGGCGCCGCCCCCGCGCTCTACATCGAACTCCGGCACAACGGACAACCGATCGACCCCACGCCGTGGTTCGGCAACCAGCTCTCTGAGCGCCCTATCTCGAAGGATGAAGGCTGATGTTCAAGCGTCGTCTGCTCGCGTTTTCCACCGCCGTCGTGCTCTCGGTCTCGGTTTCGGCCGGGGCCGCCCTGGCCCAGGACCGCAACGAGGATACCTATCGCCAGCTCAAGCTCTTCGGCGATGTGTTCGAGCGCGTGCGCGCCGACTACGTCGACCAGGTGACGGACGAGGAGCTGATCGAGTCCGCCATCCGCGGCATGCTGGCCGAACTGGACCCGCACTCCAGCTACATGGACGAGAGCCAGTTCAAGGACATGCAGGAGCAGACCCGCGGCGAGTTCGGCGGGCTCGGCATCCAGGTCACCATGGAGGAGGGCTACGTCAAGGTCGTCTCGCCGATCGACGACACGCCGGCCTCCAAGGCGGGCATCCAGACCGGCGACTTCATCACCCACATCAACGGCGAGTCGGTGCTGGGCCTCAGCCTCGACCAGGCCGTCGACCTGTTGCGCGGGCCGGTGAACAGCGAGGTGACCATCACCGTCGTGCGCGGCCAGCAGGATCCCTTCGACGTCACGCTGGTGCGCGACGTGATCAAGGTCGAGTCCGTGCGCTCGCGGGTCGAGGGCAACATCGGCTACATCCGCATCACCCAGTTCAACGAGCAGACCACCACCGGCCTGGAGAAGGCCATCGCCGACATCAAGGCGAAGCTGGGCGACAAGGTCGTGGGCTACGTCCTCGATCTGCGCAACAACCCCGGCGGCCTGCTGAGCGAGGCCATCTCGGTTTCCGACGCCTTCCTCGAGCAGGGCGAGATCGTCTCGACCCGCGGCCGCCACGAGGAGGACATGCAGCGCTACAACGCGCGGCCGGGCGACCTGATCGGCGGCCTGCCGCTGGTAGTGCTGATCAACGACGGCTCGGCCTCCGCGTCCGAGATCGTCGCCGGCGCGCTGCAGGATCACCACCGCGCGATCCTTCTGGGCACGCGCTCCTTCGGCAAGGGCTCGGTGCAGACCATCATCCCGCTGCCGGGCCACGGCGCCATGCGCCTGACCACCTCGCGCTACTTCACGCCCTCGGGCCGCTCGATCCAGGCCAAGGGCATCGAGCCCGACATCGAGGTGAAGCTGGCGAAGATCGAGGAGATCGACACCGGCGCCGAGCGGCACGAGGAGAACCTCAAGGGCATCCTCTCCAACCCCGACGACGACAAGTCGAAGGATGGGACCCAGCCCGGCGACCAGAGCGGCACCAATCCCGAGGGCACGGAGCCGAAGACCGGCGACGAGACCAAGACGGAACCCGGCAAGGAGGGTGAGCCCGCCAAGGACACCACCGCGCAGGGCGGCCCGCTGACGCCGGAGAACGACTACCAGCTGCAGCGCGCGCTCGACCTGCTGCGCGGCTACGCGCTGTTCAACGAGCGCACGGCGAAGAGCGAATAGCGCAGGCTTGCGGGCGGCCGCGCCGGCGGGGGCCGGCGCGGCCGGTCCGTCGGACATGGGGGGACGCTGAGGGGGATGCGCCAGGACCGCTGGCTGGATGAACGCGCGCCGCGTGGCCGGGGGGCCGGCGGCTGGTTGCTGCTGTTCGGCTGGCTTCTCGCCGTCCTGCCCGCGCTCGCCTTTGCCGCCTGGCTGGCGGCACCGCCGCCCTGGCTCGACATGCTGGGCCTGCCGCGCCCAGCCGCCGGCGGTCCCGTCAGCGTCAGCGTGACCCTGCCGGCGCTGCCCGGCTATGCGCCGGGCGCGACGCCCTCCGCCACGCAGGGCTCACCGGCTTGGCAGCAGTGGCGGCAGCCGCCTGCCGCCGTCGTCGCCGGCCGTCCCGTCGTCGCCGTGGTGCTGAGCGGCCTCGGCCGCAGCGCGGCGGTGACCGAGCAGGCGACGGCGCTGCCCGGGCCTGTCGGCCTGGCCTTCTCGCCCTACGGCCGGCCCTTCGGCACGGCGCTGGAGGAGGCGCGCGCCGCCGGGCACGAGCTGCTGATGGAACTGCCGATGAAGGACGCGCCGGCGCTGGACGGCGCGGCCGACGTGCTCGACCTCGGCCCGCAGGCGCTGCTGCCGCTGCTCGACGCGCCGCAGAACCTGAAGCGCCTGGCCTGGCTGCTGGACGGGCCGGCCCCGGCGCCGCCGGCGCCGCTGGTCGGCGCGCTGGTGGTCGGCGGCGGCGGCTTCCTGGTCGCGGCCGACGTGGCGCAGCCGGTGTTCGACGCGCTGGCGCGGCGCGGCCTGGTGCTGCTGCTGAGCGGCGACGCCGACCCGGCCGAGCGCCTGGCCGCCCAGGCACACCTGACCTTCCTGCTGGCCGACCAGGCGGCCAAGGACGCCAGCGGCAGCACCCTGGCACTGGCGGCGGCCGAGCGCGTCTCGCTGCTGACCGGCAGCGCGCTGGTGGTGCTGCCGGCCGACGCCGGCACGGTGGCGCGGGTCGAGGCCTGGGCCGGCACGCTGGAGGCCCGCGGCTTCACGCTGGTGCCGCCGACCACGGTGCTGGATCGCCGGCTAGGCAACTGACGGCTGGCCGCGCTAGACCTTGCCGCCATGAGCAAGAAGACGCTGCCCACCGCCTATCGTCCCTGCGTCGGCCTGATGCTGCTGAACCCGCGGCGCGAGGTCTTCGTCGCCCAGCGCATCGACATGCCGAGCGAGGCCTGGCAGATGCCGCAGGGCGGCATCGACAAGGGCGAAGCGCCGGTCGCCGCCGCGCTGCGCGAGCTGAAGGAGGAGATCGGCACCGACAAGGCGACGATCCGCGCCGAGGCACGCGGCTGGCTCAGCTACGACCTGCCCGAGGACCTGATGCCGCGCCTCTGGGGCGGGCGCTATCGCGGCCAGACGCAGAAGTGGTTCCTGCTCGATTTCACCGGCCAGGACAGCGACATCGACATCGCCACCGAGCATGCCGAGTTCAGCCGCTGGCAGTGGGTGCAGCCGGCCCGCATCGTCGACCTGATCGTGCCCTTCAAGCGCGCGCTCTATCGGCAGGTGCTGGAGGAATTCGCTGCGCACCTCCGCGACTGACCCTTTCCCGCCGGGAGAGGATTACTCGTCCGCCATCCCCTTCGCCGCCTCGGCGATCAGGGCGACGGCGCGGTCGCGGTGCTGCATGACCTCGGCGCGGTCGAGGCGCAGCACGGCGTAGCCGTTGCGCCAGAGCCACTGGTCGCGCTGCTCGGCCGCCAGCTCGGCGCGGCGGTCGCGGCCGAGGGCGAGGGGATGGGCCTCGACCTCCACCACCAGCTTCAGCGCCGGGCAGTAGAAGTCGACCACCAGCGGGCCCAGGGCGACGCGGCGGCGGAAGCGGCGGCCGGCCTTGCCCAGGCGCAGCGCGGCCCAGAGGCGGTCGTTGGCATCGCGCGCGGCGTGGCCCCAGCGCATCAGCGTTCTCCCGTCAGCACCAGGTCGTCGCGGTGGATCAGCTCCTCGCGCCCGCGCCAGCCCAGGATGGTCTCGATCTCCTTGCTCTTGCGGCCCTTGATGCGCCCCGCGTCCTCGGCGCCATAGGCCGAGAGGCCGCGCGCCACCTCGGCGCCGCCGGGGTCCAGCACGCGCACCAGGTCGCCGCGCTCGAAGCCGCCCTCGACCGCGGTGACGCCGGCCGGCAGCAGCGACTTGCCGCCCAGCAGCGCCTTCACCGCGCCGGCATCCAGGGTCAGCGCGCCGCGCGGCTTCAGGCCGCCGGCGATCCAGCGCTTGCGCGCGGTGCGCGGCTCGATCTCGGCCAGGAACCAGGTGCAGCGCCCGCCGGCCGAGAGTTGGCCGACCGCGCCTGGCCTGCGGCCGTCGGCGATGGCCATGCGGCAGCCGGCGGCGACGGCGATCTTGCCGGCCGCCAGCTTGGTGACCATGCCGCCGGTAGAGACGCCGGGCAGGGCGGCACCCGCCATGGCCTCGATCTCGGGCGTGATGCGCCGGACCAGCGGCAGGTGGCGCGCCGCCGGGTCCAGCTTGGGATTGGCGGTGTAGAGCCCGTCGATGTCGGACAGCAGCACCAGGGTGTCGGCCTCCAGCATGGCGGCGACGCGCGCCGCCAGGCGGTCGTTGTCGCCGAAGCGGATCTCGCTGGTGGCGACGGTATCGTTCTCGTTGATCACCGGCACGGCGCCGAGCTTCAGCAGCGTCGCCAGCGTCGCGCGGGCGTTGAGGTGCCGGCGCCGCTCCTCGGTGTCCTCCAGGGTCAGCAGCACCTGCGCCACGGTCAGGTCGTGCCGCGCCAGCGCCGCCTGATAGGCGTGCGCCAGGCGGATCTGCCCGGTGGCGGCGGCGGCCTGCTTCTCCTCCAGCTTCAGCACGCGGGCGGCCAGGCCCAGGACCGGCCGCCCGGCGGCGATTGCGCCGCTGGAGACCAGGATCACCTCGCTGCCGCCGCGCCTGAGCGCCGCCACGTCGTCGGCCAGCGCCTCCAGCCAGTCCTGGCGGATGCGCCCCTCGCCCTCGACCAGCAGGGCCGAGCCGATCTTGATCACCAGCCGGCGGCTGCCGGCGAGCGTGGGGGTCTCGCTCATTGCGGCGTCCAGCTCTCCGGCGCCGGGGGCTCCTCCGGCGCGGCCGCGGCCTTGCGCTCGGCGGCGCGGAAGGCCTCGACCTGCTCCAGCAGCGCGAAGAGCACCGGGCGCACGCCCTGGCCGGTGGCGCCCGAGAGGCGGTGCACCGTCTTGCCGCCGCTGGCCTCGGCCAGGAAGCCGGCCTGCACCTCCAGGTCCTCCTCCGGCACCGCGTCGGTCTTGTTCAGCGCCAGGATCTCCGGCTTCTCCGCCAGACCGTGGCCATAGGCCTCCAGCTCGGCGCGCACCGTGCGATAGGCGGTGGCGACGTCGTCCTGCGTCGCGTCGACCAGGTGCAGCAGCACGCCGCAGCGCTCGATGTGGCCGAGGAAGCGGGTGCCGAGGCCGGCGCCCTCGCTGGCGCCCTCGATGAGGCCGGGGATGTCGGCCAGCACGAAGGACTTCTCGCCCACCGCGACGACGCCGAGGTTGGGCGTGAGGGTGGTGAAGGGATAGTCGGCGATCTTCGGCTGCGCCGCGCTGACCGCCGCCAGGAAGGTGGACTTGCCGGCGTTGGGCAGGCCGACCAGCCCGGCGTCGGCGATCAGCTTCAGGCGCAGCCAGACCCAGCGCTCCTCGCCGGGCCAGCCGGGCGTGGCGTGGCGCGGCGCGCGGTTGGTCGAGGACTTGAAGTGCGAGTTGCCGAAGCCGCCGTCGCCGCCCTTCAGCAGCACCACGCGCTGCCCCGCCTCGGTCAGGTCGAGCAGCAGGGTCTCCTTGTCCTCGGCCAGCACCTGGGTCCCGACCGGGACCCGCAGCACCAGGTCGTCGGCGGCGGCGCCCGACATGTCGCTGCCGCGACCGTGGTCGCCCTTGGCCGCCTTGAAATGCTGCTGGTAGCGGTAGTCGATCAGGGTGTTCAGCCCCTCCACCGCCTCGACCACGATGTCGCCGCCCTTGCCGCCGTTGCCGCCGGCCGGGCCGCCGAACTCCAGGAACTTCTCGCGCCGGAAGGCGACCGCGCCGGCGCCGCCATCGCCGGAGCGGAGGTAGATCTTGCACTCGTCGAGGAACTTCATGGCGGCGGGTACTTCAGTCCGTGCAAACGAAAGGGGCCGGTCGTTCGACCGGCCCCTTGTCTTGTCTCTGTCCGGCTGCGCGCAGCCGGGGCCGGTCAGGCGTTGCCGGCCTCGATCGGCATGACCGAGACGTAGGTCTTGCCGCCGGTCTTGGTCGCGAACTTCACCCGGCCGTCGACCAGGGCGAAGAGCGTGTGGTCGCGGCCCATGCCGACGTTCTGGCCCGGGCGCACCTTGGTGCCGCGCTGGCGGACCAGGATGTTGCCGGCCAGGACCACCTGGTCGCCGTAGCGCTTGACGCCGAGGCGCCGGCCTTCGGTGTCGCGCCCGTTGCGGGACGAGCCGCCTGCCTTTTTGTGTGCCATGGGTGGGGTGCTCCTAGCTTCGAAGTCAGGCCGAGATGCCGGTGATCTTCACCAGCGTCTCGTGCTGACGGTGGCCGTTCTTGCGGCGATAGTTCTGGCGGCGCTTCTTCTTGAAGACCAGCACCTTGTCGGCGCGGCCCTGGGCGACGATCTCGCCCTCGACCTTGGCGCCGGCGACCGTGGGGGCGCCGAGGGTCACGCTCTCGCCGTCGCCGAGCATCAGGACCTCGGCGAAGGCGACCTTGTCGCCCGCCGCGCCCTCCAGCTTCTCGACCGTGATGGTCTCGTCGGTGGCGACCCGATACTGCTTGCCGCCGGTCTTGATGACTGCGTACATCTTTTCACCGCAAGGGTTTAGCGAATGGAACGACCCGCCCCCGGACGGCTGCCCGGCGGCGAGAACCGCGGGACTATACTCAGGACGCGGGCCAAGTCAACGGCGCGTTCCCCGCATCGGGCGCGGCCCTACCAGTCGGCCTCGTCCAGCACGAAGTAGGGCGGCTCCAGCGCGCCTACGCAGGGCGTGGTCGGCTTGCGCGCCGGGTTGGCCAGGAAGTCGGCCACCGCCTCGCCGCCGCAGTCGGTCGAATCCACCACGTCGTGGCCGATGCCGCGGAACACCAGGTGCTGGCCGCGGCTGAGGTTCGGCAGGGTGCGCTGCGCCCAGGCCGCCGGGGTGATGGGGTCGTAGTCGCCGGACAGCAGCAGCACCGGCACGTCGCTCTTCGCCGGCTGGTTCTCCGCCGCGTCGGCGGTGCCGGCGGGCCACAGCGGGCAGGCCCAGAGGTAGAAGTCGCCCTCCACCCAGCCGTCGAACAGGGCCGAGGACTTGGGCAGCGGCCCGCTGTTGTAGAAGGGGTATTCCTCGTTGCAGCCGACCGAGAACTGCATGGCCTCGGCGAAGTCGCTGTCGGCGCCGGAGTCGAGGTAGCTGGCGCGCGCCTTCTCGGCCAGCCAGCGGTAGTCCTGCTGCGCCGTGCGATAGATCAGGAAGGGCAGGCGCTCGATCGCATCCCAGTCGTAGAGCGCGTCGAACAGCATCCAGAGGTAGGTCGAGCCGTCCAGGTGGATGAACTGCGGGCCCTCGTTCGGCCCGGTCAGGCGCAGCGGCAGCGGTGCCGCGTCGAGGCGCCGCACCGTCTCGGCCACCAGCGGCTTCAGGTCGCCGAAGGCCTGCTTGCAGCCGGCGTCGGCGCGGCAGTCGGCATAGAGCCGCTCCATCGCCCCCTCGAAGGTGGCGGCGCTCTCGCCGATGAAGTCGACCTCCAGCGGCAGCACCGAATCCAGCACCGCGGCCTTGATGCCCTCCGGATGGTCGCGCAGCAG